>NZ_JAIZRS010000015.1:0-192320 GCF_020419985.1 Burkholderia sp. AU32262 | reverse complement strand
GCGTCCGGCGGCGCGCGCCGGCGGTGCCGCCGCCGCGCTCGACGTGCTGCGCAATGCAGGGATGCGCGTGTCGTCGGACCGCGGTCGTGCAGGCGCTGCGGCCAAGCCGGCGGCGGCCCAGCCGGCCGCCGAGAAGCCGGCCGCGCCGCGGCCGGCCGTGCAGGTGCCGACGCCGCGTGCCGCCGCCCGCGCGCCGCAAGCCGCCGAGGCGCGCCAGCCGTCGCCGCCGTGGGAGGACATCCCGCCCGACGACTACGTGCCGCTCAGCGCCGACGAAATGTTCGGCGGTTCCGACGACGGCTTCGTGCCGGTGTTCGACAGCGGTCCCGACGATGTGCGCGTGACGCCGAAGCCGGCGGACGCGCGTCCGGCCGCGCCGATCGACACGCGCCCGCTACCGCCGGCGATCGCGCTCGATCCGATCGGCTTCGACGGCGAATGGCCGGCGCTGGCTTCGCGGCTGCCGCTGAAGGGTGTTGCATACCAGCTCGCGTTCAACAGCGAGCTGACGGCCGTCGATGCGAGCGCGTTGAAACTGTCCGTGCCCGTGCCGCAGTATGCGGACGCCGCGCAGGTGGCGAAGCTGAAGGCCGCGCTGGCCGATGCGCTCGGCAAGCCGGTCGAGGTGACCGTGGAGGTCGGGCCCGCACGGCGCACCGCGGCGGCGCTCGATGCGGCCGCGCGCGCGGCGCGCCAGCGCGAAGCCGAGCAGGAGATTCACGGCGATCCGTTCGTCCAGCAGCTCGTGCGCGAGTTCGGTGCGCGCATCGTCGAGGGGTCGGTGCGTCCGCTCGCCGATTCCGCGCCGGACGGTGTGCCGCCTACACTCCATTGAACCGAGCGCCCCACGACAGGCACAATCACGCCCCGCACACATTGGCCGGCACGCGCCGCGTGCCGGTTTTCACACGATCGAGAAGGAGTATTCCCATGTTGAAAGGCAACCTCGCCGGACTGATGAAGCAAGCGCAGCAAATGCAGGAAAACATGAAGAAGATGCAGGAGCAGCTTGCGCTGATCGAGGTCGAAGGGCAGTCGGGCGCCGGCCTCGTCAAGGTGACGATGACGTGCCGCAACGAAGTGCGCCGTGTGTCGATCGACCCGAGCCTGCTCGCGGACGACAAGGACATGCTCGAGGATCTCGTCGCCGCTGCGTTCAACGACGCGGTGCGCAAGGCCGAAGCCACGTCGCAGGAAAAGATGAGCGGCATGACGTCGGGCCTGCCGCTGCCCCCGGGCTTCAAGCTGCCGTTCTGAGCTTGGCGTCCTTGCCACCGTTTGCCGCCGTATGAAACAGCCGTCCGCCCTGTCCGCTCTCGTCGAAGCGTTGCGCGTGCTGCCCGGCGTCGGGCCGAAATCCGCGCAGCGCATGGCGGTTCACCTGATGCAGCACGACCGTGAGGGCGCGGAGCGGCTCGGCCGGTCGCTGCTGTTCGCGACCGAGCACCTGCAGCATTGCGAAAAGTGCAACACGTTCACCGAAGCGCAGATCTGCGAGGTCTGCAGCGACGAGGAGCGTGATCCGACGCTGCTGTGCGTCGTCGAGACGCCCGCCGACCAGATCATGCTCGAGCAGACGATGACCTACCGCGGGCTGTATTTCGTGCTGATGGGGCGGCTGAGCCCGCTCGACGGAATCGGTCCGAAGGAAATCCATTTCGACCGCCTCGTGCGGCGCGCATCCGACGGCGTCGTCAAGGAAGTCGTGCTCGCGACCAACTTCACCAACGAAGGCGAAGCCACCGCCCACTATCTCGGCCAGACTCTCAAGGCGCGCGGGCTGGCGGTCACGCGTCTCGCGCGCGGCGTGCCGGTGGGCGGCGAGCTCGAGTACGTGGACGCGGGCACCATCGCCCGCGCGATGCTCGATCGCCGCACGATGTAAGCCGGGCGCCGCCTGCTAGCGGCGCCGTTCCTCATGCCAGGGAGACACATGAGCACCAGCCAGGGCCCGCTCGCGGGCGTCAAAGTGCTCGAATTCGGAACGCTGATCGCGGGGCCGTTCGCGTCGCGGCTGTTCGCCGAATTCGGCGCGGAAGTGATCAAGATCGAGGATCCGAACGGCGGCGACCCGCTGCGCAAGTGGCGCAAGCTCTACCCGGAGCAGGGCGGCACGTCGCTGTGGTGGTCCGTGCAGGCGCGCAACAAGAAATCGGTCACGCTGAACCTGAAAGCCGACGCCGGCAAGGCGATCGCGCGGCAACTCGCGAGCGAGGCCGACATCGTGATCGAGAACTTCCGTCCGGGCCTGCTCGAAAAGCTCGGGCTCGGCTACGACGTGCTGTCGGCCGACAATCCGGGCCTCGTGATGGTGCGCCTGTCCGGCTACGGGCAGACGGGCCCGTACCGCGACCGGCCCGGCTTCGGCGCGATCGCCGAATCGATGGGCGGGCTGCGCCACATCACCGGCTATCCGGATCTTCCGCCGCCGCGCATCGGCATCTCGATCGGCGATTCGATCGCCGCGCTGCACGGCGTGATCGGCGCGCTGATGGCGCTCCATCATCGCAAGGTCAACGGCGGCGCGGGGCAGGTGGTCGACGTTGCACTGTATGAAGCCGTCTTCAACATGATGGAAAGCGTGGTGCCCGAATACGGCGTGTACGGGATGGTGCGCGAGCGCACCGGCGCGTCGCTGCCGGGCATCGTGCCGTCGAACACGTATGCATGCCGCGACGGCAGCATCGTGATCGGCGGCAACAGCGACCCGATCTTCAAGCGGCTGATGAAGGCGATCGAGCGCGACGACCTCGCCGACGATCCCGCGCTCGCGCAGAACGACGGGCGCGTGCCGCGCACGCAGGAAATCGACGACGCGATCGCCGCGTGGCTCGCGCCGCGCACGATTGACGAGGCGCTCGGCGTGCTGAACGCGGCCGACGTGCCGGCCGGACGCATCTACAGCGCGGCCGACATGTTCACCGATCCGCAGTTCGTCGCCCGCCAGATGATCCAGCGGTTCAAGCTGGCCGACGGCACCGACATTCCGCTGCCGAACATCACGCCGAAGCTGTCGGCCACGCCGGGCGAAACGCGCTGGCTCGGGCCCGAGCTCGGCGAGCACACCGACGAGGTGCTGCGCGGCCTCGGCTACGACACGCAGGCGATTGCCGCACTGCGCGAGGCGGGCGCGATCTGAGCGCAGCCGGCCCGGCGATGGGATCCCGTCGCCCAGACTTTCGTCGGGGCGGCAAATCGGGCGACACGGTGTTTTCCCCAGCGCGCGGAACGCCGCCGCGCAGTACGGCGGCGCATCGCCCGCCCATGCGTATACCCGCCCGTCTGCGGTGGCTGGACTGTCGCTCTCGCGCCATCCTTCCTCGGTTACAATCGCCGGATGCGAATCCTACTCAGCAACGACGACGGCTATCTCGCCCCTGGTCTCGCCGCGCTCAGCGAAGCGCTGCAGCCGCTGGCCGAGCTTACGGTGATCGCGCCCGAGCAGAACTGCAGCGGCGCGTCGAATTCCCTCACGTTGTCGCGGCCGCTGTCGGTGCAGCGTGCAGCGGGTACGGGTTTCTTCTACGTGAACGGCACGCCGACCGATTCGGTGCACGTCGCGCTGACGGGGATGGCCGATGCGAGGCCGGACATCGTCGTGTCCGGTATCAACAACGGCCAGAACATGGGCGAAGACACGCTCTATTCGGGGACAGTTGCAGCCGCCACCGAAGGCATCATGTTCGGCGTGCCGGCCATCGCGTTCTCGCTGGTCGACAAGGGCTGGACGCATCTGGCCGACGCCGCGCGCGTCGCCGCGGAAATCGTCGCGCACTACCTCGCGCATCCGCTGCCGGGCCAGCCGCTGCTGAACGTCAACATTCCGAACCTGCCGTACGATCAACTGAAGGGCTGGAAGGTCACGCGCCTCGGCAAGCGTCATCCGTCGCAGCCGGTGATTCGCCAGACCGACCCGCGCGGCGAGCCGATCTACTGGATCGGCGCCGCGGGCGAGGCGCTGGACGCCAGCGAAGGCACCGATTTCCATGCCGTCGCGAACGGTTTCGTGTCGATCACGCCGCTGCAGCTCGATCTCACGCATACGCAGATGCTGCCCGCGACGCGCGAATGGGCGCGCGCCGGAGGGCGGGCTTCATGAGCGGCGAGCGCGCGAAGCGGTTCCCGCTCGCGCTCGAAGATCTCAAGCGAGCGCCACGCAAGTCGGAAAAAGGCCGGGCCGGCGAACGCCAGACGGCGAGCGCGGTGCCGAAGGCCGCCGACAAACCCGCGGTCGCGGTGAAGCCGGCTGCCTTGCGTGCGCCGCAGCCGGGTATCGCCGCCGCGAAGCCGGCGACCGCACCGAAGCCTACCGCACTGAAGCCTGCGCTGCCGAAGCCGGCCGCGCCGAGTGTCGCGCCGGCCGGCGCGTTCGCGCTTACGTCGGAACGTGTGCGCGAGCGGATGGTCGAACGCCTGCGCGCGAACGGCGTGACCGATGCGCGCGTGCTGGACGCGATGGCCGCGGTGCCGCGCCACCTGTTCGTGGATCCGGGGCTCGCGACGCAGGCCTACGAGGATTCGGCGCTGCCGATCGGCCACCAGCAAACCATTTCAAAGCCGTCGGTCGTCGCGCGCATGATCGAGCTCGCGATGGCCGGCCGCACGCTCGAGCGCGTGCTCGAGATCGGCACGGGCTGCGGCTATCAGGCCGCCGTGCTGAGCCACGTGGCACGCGACGTGTATTCGATTGAACGCATCAAGCCGCTTTACGAGCGCGCGAAGCTGAACCTGCGGCCGCTGCGCGTGCCGAACATCCGTCTGCACTACGGCGACGGGCGTGTCGGCCTGCCGTCCGCGGCCCCGTTCGACGCGATCGTGATCGCGGCGGCGGGGCTCGACGTGCCGCGCGCGCTGCTCGAGCAACTCGCGATCGGCGGGCGGCTCGTCGCGCCTGTCGGTGCGCAGAGCGGACAGCACCAGGTGCTCACGCTCGTCGAGCGCGTCGCGCACGCGCAATGGCGAGAGTCCCGGCTTGATCGCGTTTTCTTTGTCCCTTTAAAATCCGGAGTGATTTGAAACCGATGAGTATGTTGCGCGCGATGCAAAACAACCGATCCAGGGAACCGCTCACGCTCGCCCAGCGCGCGATCTGTGTGGCTGCTTTCTCCACGCTGCTGGCCGCCTGTGCGACGCGGCTCGACAACGCGCCCGTCGTCGATCGCTCCGGGGCGCTCGGCACGAGCACCGCCGCGCAGCCCGCGGTGCCGCTCGGCCCGCCGCCGCCCGGCTTCTATCGGGTGAAGCCGGGTGACACGCTGTACCGGATCGCGCTCGAGAACGGGCAGAACTATCGAGACATCGCGTCGTGGAACAATCTGGCGAACCCGAACCAGATCGAAGTCGACCAGTTGCTGCGTGTCGCGCCGCCGGGCGGCGCCGCGGTCGCGGGCGCGCCGGCCACCGCACCGATCGCCGGTGGTGCGGTCGCGACCGCGCCGCTGAGCAGCGGCCCGGCCACGCCGGCTGCCGGCACGTCGTCGGCGCTTGCCGCCACGCCGCCGGCCGCGGCAACCGGATCGAGCGATACGGCCGCGGCCCCGAGCGGCCCCGTGACGTTCGCGTGGCCTGCGCGCGGCCCCGTGCTGAACGGGTTCGACGATGCGAAGAACAAGGGCGTCAATATCGGCGGGACGGCCGGCGAGGCCGTGAAGGCAGCAGCAGACGGGCGCGTCGTTTACTCCGGCAACGGGCTGCGTGGTTACGGCAACCTCATTATCATCAAACACGATGCAACTTACCTCACGGCGTATGCACACAATCGCGCTTTGATGGTAAAAGAGGGGGACGCGGTAACGAAGGGGCAGAAGATCGCCGAGATGGGTAACAGCGATGCCGACCGCGTGATGCTGCATTTCGAGGTTCGCCGGCAGGGTAAGCCTGTCGATCCGCTGAAGTATTTGCCGCCTCAATAACCGAGACGACCATGCCGAAATCGAAGCGCCACGAGCCGCAAGCCGAGTCTGAGAAGATCAGTCGTGCCACGCAAGCATCGGTGGGGCGAGCAGGTGCTTCGACGGACGACGAAGACGACGTCGCGGAAAACGAACGCGATCTCGAGGCACGCGACGCCGACGCCGACGCGGACGGCGACGACGACGAGCGCGAAGGCCGCCAGGAAGCAGTTCCCGACGTCGACGATTTCCGCACGCTGCTGCAGGCCGAGCTCACGGCCGACACGATCCAGCATTACCTGAACCGCATCAGCGTGAAGCCGCTGCTGACCGTCGAGGAAGAGCAGCGCTATTCGCGCCTCGCGAAGGCCGGCGAATTCGAAGCGCGGCAGGTGATGATCGAGCGCAACCTGCGTCTCGTCGTCAGCATCGCGAAGGGGTACCTGAACCGCGGCGTGCCGCTGCTCGACCTGATCGAGGAAGGCAACCTCGGCCTGATGCATGCGATCGAGAAATTCGACCCGACGCGCGGGTTCCGTTTCTCGACCTATGCGACGTGGTGGATCCGGCAGAGCATCGAGCGGGCAATCATGAACCAGGCCCGCACGGTACGCCTCCCCGTGCACGTGATCCGCGAACTGAACCAGGTGCTGCGCGCGAAGCGCCACCTCGAAAAGAATTCGATGTCGACGGGCGAGGCGGCCGAGCGCCGCGAAGCCAGCATCGACGACATCGCCTATCTCACCGGCAAGACCGCCGAGGAAGTCACCGATATCCTCGCGCTCAACGAACACACGGCGTCGCTCGACGCGCCGCTCGACCTCGATCCCGCGAGCAGCCTGCTCGACCTGCTGCCCGACGACCAGAGCCAGTCGCCCGACGCCGAGGTGCGGCATCGCGAGCTCGAAACGCTGACGCGCGCGTGGCTGTCGCGGCTGTCCGACAAGCACCGGCACGTGATCGAGCGCCGCTTCGGCCTGAACCACATCGAACCGGCGACGCTCGAGGAGCTTGCCGACGAGATGGGGCTCACGCGCGAGCGCGTGCGCCAGATCCAGCAGGAAGCGCTGGTGCGCCTCAAGCGGTTCTTCGCCTCCAACGGCGTGCGCAAGGACGCCGTTCTGTAACTGATGACTCCGATTCTCGTTTTTGACATCGAGACGATTCCCGATGTCGACGGCATCCGCCGTCTGGAAGACCTGCCCGCGACGCTCGACGATGCCGCAGTGGCCGAACATGCGTTTGCCGCACGCCGCGAGAAGACCGGCGGCGATTTCCTGCCGCACCATCTGCAGCGGATCGCGGCGATCTCGTGCGTGTTCCGCGACAACAACGGTTTTCGCGTGCGCTCGCTCGGGACGCCGCAGGACAACGAAGCCACGCTGATCCAGTCGTTCTACCGCGTGATCGAGAAATACACGCCGCAACTCGTGTCGTGGAACGGCGGCGGTTTCGATCTGCCGGTGCTCCATTACCGCGCGCTCGTGCACGGCATTCCCGCCACCCGCTACTGGGATCTCGGCGAGGACGACCGCGAATTCAAGTGGAACAACTACATCTCGCGCTATCACTCGCGGCATACCGACCTGATGGACGTGCTGGCGATGTATCAGGCGCGCGCGAACGCGCCGCTCGACGCGCTGGCGAAGCTGTGCGGTTTCCCGGGCAAGCTCGGGATGGACGGCAGCCAGGTATGGCCGGCGTTCCGCGACGGCCGGATCGACGAAATCCGCAACTATTGCGAAACCGACGTCGTCAACACCTACCTGCTGTATTGCCGGTTTCAGTTGATGCGCGGCGGGCTGACGCCGAGCGAGTACGCGGACGAAATCCTGCTCGTGAAGAACGCGCTCGCGCTGGAGCCGGCGCCGCACTGGGCCGAATACCTGGCCGGCTTCGACGCGTAGCGCGGGCGGCGGCGCCGCAACCTGCGCGATCAGGCCAGTTCGAGCAGCACCGGCTGGTGATCGGACGCGCGCACGTCGCCATCGATCTCGCAGCGGGTGACGCGCGGCAACAGCGTGTCGGTCACGAACACGAAATCGCATGTGAGCGGGCCGTCCGACCATTGCACCGTATCGTAGACGCCGGCCGTCGGCGGCGGCGTACGACCGGGATGCAGCGCGACCCACGCGTCGACGAAACGCGGCGCGTCGGCAATCGGCTCCAGAAAGCGTCGGTATGCCTCGCTGCCGAATGCGCTGTTGAAATCGCCGCAGACGATCGCGTCGCGCGGTTGTCCGGTCGCGCTGAACGGCCCGTCGGCGGTTTCGGCGGGCGCGGGGTGGTCCGCGTGCGCACAGGCCTCGCGATGCCGGGCGCGTAACGCGTCGACCTGTGCAAGCCGCTGGCGCGCCGAGTAATACTCCAGATGCGTGGTGATCACGCGCAACGGCCCGAAGGGCGCCTGCAACTCGATATCGAGCGCGACGCGCGGCATCGACGGCGCGCCGGCGTCGGCGGGCCACGGCAGCAATTGGTGCAGCACGCGCCCGACCGGCAGCCGCGTCGCGATCGCATTGCCGAACTGGCGGCGTGCTCCACCGGGCCGGATGGCAGGCAGGTCGGCGCCGATGGCCTCGACGATCGTATAGCCAGGCAACAGCGCCGCGAGTTCGGCGAACTGATCCGGGCCTGGCCGGCCGGGCAGTGCGTCGAAGCCGCGCGTGACTTCCTGCAGGCACAGCACGTCGAAATCGCCGAGCCGGCGGATGGCCGCGACGGTGCGCGGAAGATCGACGACGCCGTCCGCGTCCCGGCCCCATTGGATGTTCCAGTCGATCAATCGCATGGTCGAACCTCCTGTCGGGCGGGTAGGGATGTTGGGCCTCGGACGTTGCCTCGGCTGATTCCGTGGCCCACGCCGACTGCAGGCGAATCGGAAAGCCGCGTCGAGCGGCCGTCCGGGCCCGCGCCGCATGGTTTATGCCCGCGTGCCCGATGCGTGCCTCATCCAAAGCACGCGGCGAGGGCCTTCGTCGTCTACAATCTCGCCTTCTTCAACGTTTGTCAGGAAAAGCTGGTGTCCGAAGCCGTCCCCACTTCTGCGCGCAAATCGAAAAATGCGCCCGTTCCGCCCGGGCCTGCACCGGTTCTCGAGATCGAATCGCTCGACATGGAAGCGCGCGGTGTCGGCCGCACGATGACCGAGGACGGCCAGCCGGGCAAGGTGATCTTCGTCGAAGGCGCGCTGCCGGGCGAGCGCGTGACCTATTCGAGCTATCGCCGCAAGCCGAGCTACGAGCAAGCGACGGTCGTCGACATTCTGCGTCCGAGCGTGATGCGTACGCAGCCGAAATGCAAGTTCTTCGGCACCTGCGGCGGTTGCTCGATGCAGCATCTCGACATGCGCGCGCAGGTCGCGGTCAAGCAGCGCGTGCTCGAAGACAATCTGTGGCACCTGGCGAAGCTGCGCGCGGAAACGATGTTCGCGCCGATCCACGGCCCGTCATGGGGCTATCGCTACCGCGCACGCCTGACCGTGCGCAACGTCGCGAAGAAGGGCGGCGTGCTGGTTGGATTCCACGAGAAGAAGAGCAGCTACGTGGCCGACATGACGAGCTGCGAAGTGCTGCCGCCGCACGTGTCGGCGATGCTCGTGCCGCTGCGCCGGCTCGTCGAGGGGCTGTCGATTCGCGACCGGATGCCGCAGATCGAACTCGCGGTCGGCTCGGCGGTCACGGCGCTCGTGCTGCGCGTGCTGGAGCCGATCAACGCGGACGACGAAGCGCTCCTGCGCGCGTTCGCGGACGAGCACAAGGTGCAGTTCTGGCTGCAGCCGAAGGGGCCGGACACGGTAACGCCGTTCTATCCGCTCGACGTGTCGCTCGATTACACGCTGCCGGAATTCGGCATCCGCATGCCGTTCAAGCCGACCGACTTCACGCAGGTCAATCACCAGATCAACCGCGTGCTGGTGGGCCGCGCGCTGCACCTGCTCGCGCCGTCGCGCGACGACCGCGTGCTCGACCTGTTCTGCGGAATCGGCAACTTCACGCTGCCGCTCGCGCGGCTGTCGCGCGAAGTGATGGGCATCGAGGGCAGCGACACGCTGACCACGCGCGCGCTGGCGAACGCGCGCGAGAACGGTGTCGACGGCCACACGACGTTCGCGTGCCGGAACCTGTTCGAAGTGACGGGCGACGACCTGCGCGCGCTCGGCGCATTCGACAAATTCCTGATCGACCCGCCGCGCGAAGGCGCGCTCGCGGTGTCGAAGGCGCTGGCCGAGATCGCGCAGAGCGGCGAAGGCCCGCTGCCGAAACGCATCGTCTACGTGTCGTGCAACCCGTCGACGCTCGCGCGCGATGCGGGCCTGCTCGTGCACGAGGCCGGCTACCGCTTGAAGGGCGCTGGTGTCGTGAACATGTTCCCGAATACGTCGCACGTCGAATCGATTGCGCTGTTCGAGCGCGACTAAGCCGGGCGGCGGACGTAAAAAAACCGGCCCGCGGGCCGGTTTTTTCATGGGTGCGCAGCGAACGTCAGTTGCGGTTGCCGCCGAAGATGCCGAGCAGCGCGAGCAGGTTCGTGAACACGTTGTACAGGTCGAGGTAGATCGCGAGCGTGGCCGAGATGTAGTTCGTCTCGCCGCCGTTCACGACGCGCTGGACGTCGAACAGCATGTAGGCCGAGAAGATCGCGATCGCGAGCACCGACACGGTGAGCATCAGCGCCGGCAGTTGCAGGAAGATGTTCGCGACCGACGCCAGCAGGATCACGATCACGCCCATGAACAGCCACTTGCCGAGCCCCGAGAAGTCGCGCTTGCTGACGGTGGCGATCGTCGCCATCACGGCGAAGATGATGCCGGTGCCGCCGAACGCGAGCATGATCAGCGACGGGCCGTTCGAGAAGCCGAGGATGAAGCTCAGCAGCCGCGACAGCATCAGGCCCATGAAGAACGTGAAGCCGAGCAGCACGAACACGCCGGCCGCGCTGTTTTTCGTCCGCTCGATCGCGAACATGAAGCCGAACGCGATCGCGAAGAACGCGAGCAGGCTCATCATCGGGCTCGTGGCCGCGAACAGCGAGAAGCCCGTCGCGACGCCGACCCAGGCGCCCAGCACGGTCGGCACCATCGACAGCGCGAGCAGCCAGTACGTGTTCCGCAGCACGCGGTTGCGAACCTCGGCGGTGCTGACGGAACCGCCGCGGCCGAAATTGTACGGATAGTCGTTCATGGTTTCTCCTAACATTGAACGCGTGGGCGTCCGGGGCCGGTTCGGCGCGCGCGATGTGCGGCGCAGCAAACCGGGGCAGCTATGGCTAAGATACGTTCCGTGCCGCGAGGTTTCAATGGCTCGGCGGAACAAAACATATGGATTCTGAACCTTTCATTCGTGTAAGGGTTCAATCGCAATGATACACGGGATCGTGCTACAATAGCGGATTCATTTGAACCTGTAACTTCTTAATTTTTTGGAGTTTTTATGGCAATCGAGCGCACCCTGTCGATCATCAAGCCGGATGCGGTGGCAAAGAACGTGATCGGCCAGATCTACAGCCGTTTCGAAGGCGCCGGCCTGAAGATCGTCGCAGCGCGCATGGCACACCTGTCGCGTGCTGACGCAGAGAAGTTCTACGCAGTCCACGCGGCACGTCCGTTCTTCAAGGATCTCGTCGATTTCATGATCTCGGGCCCGGTGATGATCCAGGTTCTGGAAGGGGAAGGCGCGATCCTGAAGAACCGCGACCTGATGGGCGCGACGGATCCGAAGAAGGCGGAAAAGGGCACGATCCGCGCCGACTTCGCCGACAGCATCGACGCGAACGCCGTGCACGGCTCGGACGCCGCGGAAACGGCAGCGGTCGAAATCGCGTTCTTCTTCCCGGAAATGAACGTTTACTCGCGTTAAGCCCTGGCTGACAGCAAGTAGGCAGGATTCAGCGCACGCGGCAAGGCAGCACATCATGACGAGCGAAACTTCCGTCAATCTTCTCGACTTCGACGCCGAGGGTCTTGTCGCGTACTGCGGCAGCCTGGGCGAGAAGCCGTTCCGCGCCAAGCAGTTGCAGCGCTGGATCCACCAGTACAACGCCGGCGACTTCGACGGCATGACCGATCTCGCGAAGTCCCTGAGGGAAAAGCTCAAGGGCCGCGCGTCGATCGTGATGCCGGATATCGTCAGCGATCACGTTTCCACCGACGGCACGCGCAAGTGGCTGATCGACGTCGGAAACGGCAATGCGGTCGAAACCGTGTTCATCCCGGAAGAGACGCGCGGCACGCTGTGCGTGTCGTCGCAGGCCGGATGCGCGGTGAACTGCCGCTTCTGTTCGACGGGCAAGCAGGGCTTCTCCCGCAACCTGTCGACAGCCGAAATCATCGGCCAGCTCCGGATGGCCGAGTTTGCGTTGCGCGCGTCGCTGGGCCGCGCGCCCGGCCCGAATGGCCGGGCCGAGCGGGTCGTCACCAACGTGGTGATGATGGGCATGGGCGAGCCGCTCCTGAATTACAGCGCGGTCGTACCCGCGATGCGGCTGATGCTCGACGACAACGCGTACGGCCTGTCGCGCCGTCGCGTCACGCTGTCGACGTCCGGCGTGGTGCCGATGATGGACCGCCTCGGCGCCGAGTTGCCGGTCGCGCTGGCCGTTTCGCTGCATGCGCCGAACGATGCGCTGCGCGACGAGCTGGTGCCGCTCAACAAGAAGTATCCGCTTCGCGAGCTGATGGCTGCGTGCCAGCGTTATCTGAAAGTCGCGCCGCGCGACTTCATCACGTTCGAATACTGCATGCTCGACGGTGTCAACGACACCGAAGCGCATGCGCGCGAACTGCTGGCCGTCACGCGCGACGTGCCGTGCAAGTTCAACCTGATCCCGTTCAATCCGTTTCCGGAATCTGGCCTGATCCGTTCGAAGCCGGAGCAGATCAAGCGTTTCGCGCAGGTCCTCATCGACGCGGGCGTCGTCACGACCGTGCGCAAGACCCGCGGCGACGACATCGATGCCGCGTGCGGGCAACTGGCCGGCGCGGTGAAGGACCGCACGCGCCTCGCGGAACGGACGGGCGCGGCAGGAAAGATCATCGAAGTTCGGGCAGTTTGACGGGGACGCCCAGTTGGGGACGCCTACTCGGGGGCGCGTAGTCGGGGGCGCTTGGTTCGGGGCACCTGCCCAGGGTGCCCGAACCGTTTGGCGGTGCAACACGCGAATAGCGATCGGTCGCGGCGCCTCGGCGCCGCGCAGGGTATGAACCGTTGCGGGTGCCGGCCGGCAGGAGCCGGCGGCACCCGCCAGTGAAGAAGAATCGACGCGAGGACAAGGATGAGTGAGCCGCAGCCGTCTAACGGCGCAGAGACGAATGCCGCGAAGCCGGCACCGGCGGGACTGGAATCGCTGGCGGCGGTCGGCAGCCGGCTGGCGCAGCTTCGGGAGACGAAGGGCTGGTCGGTCGACGACGTGTCGGCGCGACTCAAGGTCGCACCGCAGAAACTCCGGGCGCTCGAGGCCGGCGACATCAGCCATTTGCCCGGCGTGACCTTCGCGCTCGGCGTCGTGCGCAGCTACGCGAAGATGCTCGGCGTCGATCCGGAACCGTTCGCGCAGGCGCTGCGCCGCGAGCGCGGGGTGCCGGAAGTCGACCTGTCGATGCCGGCGTCGTCGGGCACGGATCTGCCGCGCGGCCGCGTGTCGATTCCGCTTGGCGGTTCGTCGCGCCACCATCCCTGGCTCTGGGGAACGGGCATCGTCATCGTCGCGGTGGTCGCCGCACTGATGTGGCACACTGGCGGCGATTCGTCGAGCCTGCTCGCGCGCTTCAAGGGCGGCGACGCCGAACATGCATCGGCCGCGAGCGCGGCGGCAGCGTCCTCCGCTGAAGAAGCGGCCCCGAACGGTGCGTCGGCAGTGGTGGCGAATGAGGTTCCGGCCCCGGCTGCCGCGTCGGCGGCCCCGGCCCCCGCGCAGGCGATTGCATCGGCTGTCCCGGCGCCCGCGGCCCCGGTCGCGACGGCTGCGGCATCCCAGCCCGTGGCGGCAACGACGGCGGCAAGCACGGCCGCGCCGGCCCAGCCGGCGAGCGTCGCGGTCGCGGCAGGCCAGTCGATGGTCGAACTGAAGGTCAAGCAGGATTGCTGGTTCAGCGTGCGCGACAAGAACGGCAGGGAGCTGTTTTCGGCGCTGGTGCGCGCCGGCGAAACGAAGCAGGTTGCCGGCGACGGGCCGTTCAAGGTCACGATCGGCAACAAGGCCGGCCTCGACGCGATTGCGTTCGACGGAAAACCGGTCGATCCGGCAAAATATTCGGCAGCGCGGGGTAACGTGGCGCGGTTCACGCTGCCCTGACGTCAAGCGCCGTGGCGAAGGCCTGCCGTCGATATCGGCAGGCCGCGAGGGCACGGCGCTTTTTCAATTCATGCGCCGCGTCGCGGCGCATTCCGCGTAAATGGATCTATCGATGCAATCCGAAGCTCAATCCCCACGCAGCAGTCAGATTTGTTCAACCGAGCCGGTGTTCGGCGGGCATCAGCCGCGCCGCGTATCGCATGCGGTGGATGTCCGCTGGGGCGGGCAACTCGTGACGATCGGCGGCGACGCGCCGGTGCGCGTGCAGTCGATGACGAATACCGACACGGCCGACGCGATCGGCACGGCGATCCAGATCAAGGAACTCGCGAATGCGGGCTCCGAGCTGGTGCGCATCACGGTCAACACGCCCGAAGCCGCGGCCGCCGTGCCGGCGATTCGCGAGCAGCTCGACCGGATGGGCGTGACGGTGCCGCTCGTCGGCGATTTCCACTACAACGGGCACCTGCTGCTGCGCGACTACCCGGGCTGCGCGGAGTCGCTGTCGAAGTACCGGATCAACCCCGGTAACGTCGGTCAGGGCGCGAAGCGCGACACGCAGTTCGCGCAGATGATCGAGGCCGCGGCGAAGTACGACAAGCCGGTGCGGATCGGCGTGAACTGGGGCAGCCTCGACCAGGATCTGCTGGCGCGCATGATGGACGAGAACGCCGCGCGCGCGCAGCCGTGGGACGCGCAGAGCGTGATGTACGAGGCGCTGATCCAGTCGGCGATCGGCTCGGCCGAGCGTGCGGTGGAGCTTGGCCTCGGCCGCGACCGCATCGTGCTGTCGTGCAAGGTCAGCGGCGTGCAGGACCTGATCGCCGTGTACCGCGAACTCGGCCGTCGCTGCGGCTTCGCGCTGCACCTCGGGCTGACCGAGGCCGGCATGGGCTCGAAGGGCATCGTCGCGTCGACGGCGGCGCTCGGCGTGCTGCTGCAGGAAGGGATCGGCGACACGATCCGCATTTCGCTGACACCGGAGCCGGGCGCGTCGCGCACGGGCGAAGTGATCGTCGGCCAGGAAATCCTCCAGACGATGGGCCTGCGCTCGTTCGCGCCGATGGTGATCGCGTGCCCGGGCTGCGGCCGCACGACCAGCACGCTGTTCCAGGAACTCGCGATGCAGATCCAGACGTATCTGCGCGAGCAGATGCCGGTCTGGCGCAAGGAGTATCCGGGCGTCGAGAAGATGAACGTCGCGGTGATGGGCTGCATCGTCAACGGCCCGGGTGAATCGAAGCACGCGAACATCGGCATCAGCCTGCCGGGCTCGGGCGAGAACCCGGCCGCGCCGGTCTTCATCGACGGCGAAAAGGTCAAGACGCTGCGCGGCGAGCGGATCGCCGAGGAATTCCAGCAGATCGTCAGCGACTACGTCGCACGCAATTACGGCCGCACCGAGGCCCTGAACTAATTCGTCCACACACACGAACGATGACTGAACAGAAACGCAAGATCGAGAAGCTCACCGGCGTCAAAGGCATGAACGACATCCTTCCGCAGGATGCCGGCCTGTGGGAATTCTTCGAAGCTACCGTGAAATCGCTGCTGCGCGCGTACGGCTACCAGAACATCCGCACGCCGATCGTCGAACATACGCAGCTCTTCACGCGCGGCATCGGCGAAGTCACCGACATCGTCGAGAAGGAGATGTACAGCTTCACCGACGCGCTGAACGGCGAGAACCTGACGATGCGCCCGGAAAACACCGCGGCCGTCGTGCGTGCGTCGATCGAGCACAACATGCTGTACGACGGCCCGAAGCGCCTGTGGTACATCGGCCCGATGTTCCGTCACGAGCGTCCGCAGCGCGGCCGTTATCGCCAGTTTCACCAGGTCGGCGTCGAGGCGCTCGGCTTCGCGGGTCCCGATGCGGATGCCGAGATCATCATGATGTGCCAGCGCCTGTGGGACGACCTCGGCGTGACCGGCATCAAGCTCGAGATCAACTCGCTCGGCCTCGCCGAAGAGCGCGCCGCGCACCGCGTCGAACTGATCAAGTACCTCGAGCAGTTCGCCGACGTGCTCGACGAGGATGCGAAGCGCCGCCTGTACACGAACCCGCTGCGCGTACTCGACACGAAGAATCCCGCGCTGCAGGAGATCGCGCAGAACGCGCCGAAGCTGATCGATTTCCTTGGCGACGAATCGCGCGCGCATTTCGAAGGGCTGCAGCGCCTGCTGCTCGCGAACAACATTCCGTTCAAGATCAATCCGCGTCTCGTGCGCGGCCTCGATTACTACAACCTGACCGTGTTCGAGTGGGTGACCGACAAGCTCGGCGCGCAGGGCACGGTCGCGGCGGGCGGCCGCTACGATCCGCTGATCGAGCAGCTCGGCGGCAAGCCGACCGCCGCGTGCGGCTGGGCGATGGGCATCGAGCGCATCCTCGAGCTGCTGAAGGAAGAGGATCTCGCGCCCGAGCAGGAAGGCGTCGACGTATACGTCGTGCACCAGGGTGAAACCGCGCGCGAACAGGCGTTCATCGCGGCCGAGCGCCTGCGCGACACGGGCCTCGACGTGATCTTCCACTGCAGCGCCGACGGCGCGCCGGCGAGCTTCAAGTCGCAGATGAAGCGGGCCGATGCAAGCGGCGCCGCGTTCGCGGTGATCTTCGGCGAAGAAGAGGTCGCGAACGGCACGGTGGGCGTGAAAGCGCTGCGCGGCGCGGGCGCGGAAGGGGAAAAGAACGTTCAGCAGACCGTACCGGTCGAAAGCTTGACCGAATTCCTAATCAATGCGATGGTTGCATCCGCCGAAGACGGCGACGACTGATCGCGCTGGCATCCGCTCGACAAGAAAAGCTGAACAGGAAGGAATCGCTCGCCGATGAGTTATCACGACGAACAAGAATCGATTGAAAGTCTCAAGGCGTGGTGGGCCCGCTGGGGCAACCTCACCACGTGGATCGTGCTCGCGGCGCTCGTCGTCGCGGCCGGTTTCAACGGCTGGAACTACTGGCAGCGCCGTCAGGCCGCCGAGGCGTCCGGGCTGTACGAACAGGTTCAGAAGGCGGCCGCCGCGAACGACAAGGCGACGATGGCCCGCGCGGCTGCCGACATGGAAGACAAGTTCGGCAGCACGCCGTATGCGCAGATGACGGCGCTCGCGGCCGCGAAGACGCTGTACGCGGCCGGCGATGCGGCAGGCGCGAAGGCGCAGCTGCAATGGGCCGCCGATCACGCCAAGGACGAAGAGTACAAGCAGATCGCGAAGCTGCGGCTCGCGTCGCTGCTGCTCGACGAGAAGGCGTACGATGCGGGCCTCGCGCTGCTGTCGGGTACGCCGGTCGATGCGTTCAAGGGCCTCGTGGCCGATCGCCGCGGCGATCTGCTGGCCGCGCAAGGCAAGACCGACGATGCGCGCGCGGCTTACAAGCTTGCGCTCGACGGCCTGTCGAAGGACGACCAGTCGGCACGCCAGCTCGTGCAGTTCAAGCTGGACGCGCTCGGCGGCTGAATCCCGGCCCCCTCAACCTCTTAACTCTGCTTCGCTAACCGATGAATTTGCTGAAACGTTACGCTGTGCCCGTTGCCTGCGCGGCGGCTGTCCTCGCTTTGGCGGCTTGCTCGTCGTCGAAGGACGCGCGCCGCGTGCCGACGCCGCTCACCGAGTTCAAGCCCGTCATGGACGTGCAACAGGTCTGGAAGGCGAGCGTCGGCAAGGGCGGACGCTACCTGTTCTCGCCGGTGGCCGTGGGCGACGCCGTCTATGCGGCGGGCGAAAACGGTTCGGTCGAGAAGATCGACGCGAAGACGGGCCAGACGCTGTGGCGCTCGAAGGTGGGGTCGGACCTGTCGGCCGGTGTCGGCAGCGACGGCAACCTGACCGCGGTCGGTGCGTTGAAGGGCGGCGTGTTCGTGCTGGGCCCGGACGGCAAGCAACTGTGGAAGACCACCGTGCAGGGCGAGATCTTCTCGCCGCCGCTCGTCGGCAATGGTCTCGTGATCGTGCGCACGATCGACGGCCAGGTGATCGCGTTCAACGCGCAGACGGGCGAGCAGAAGTGGAACTACCGCAACCGTGCGGTGCCGCTGAACCTGCGCGTGTCGGCCGGCATGACGTTCGCGGGCGACGCGGCCGTGCTCGCGGGCTTCCCGGGCGGCGGTCTCGTCGCGATCAACCTGCAGACGGGCGAGCCGTTCTGGCAGACCCCCGTGTCGTTCCCGAAGGGCGTGACCGAGGTCGAGCGCATCAATGACGTCAGCGGCCCGCCGACGCTCGTGGGCGCGGAAACCTGCGCGGTGACGTTCCAGGGTCAGCTCGGCTGCTTCGATGCGAACTCGGGCCGTCCGCTGTGGGAAAAACCGTTCTCGAGCCGCAGCGGCCTCGCGCAGGACGATTCGGTGGTCGCCGGCGGCGACGACTGGTCGGTCGTCACCGCGTACGACGCGGCCACGGGCAACCAGCTGTGGCGCAACGACAAGCTGAAGAGCCGTGACGTCGGCGTGCCGTACCTGCTCGGGCACGCGGTCGTGATGGGCGATTACAAGGGCTTCGTGCATTTCCTGTCGCGCGAAGACGGCAGCTTCATCGCGCGGATGAAGACCGACGGCAGCGCGATTACGGCGGCGCCGGTTCTCGCCGGCAATACGCTCGTCGTGCAGACGAAGGACGGCGGCCTGTACGGGTTCCGTCCGCGCTGACACGCGGGAAACAGGCGGGGCCGCGGTGCGGCGGGCCGGTCCCGCGCGCCGCGGCCCCGCGACTTGAAGGCGGCCGGCGTTCCCGGCCGCTCGGTATTTGAAAGGCAGTTCGAGACGAAAGACGACGGCGCGCGACGCGCGCCCGGCGCGCGCATCCGGCGCGGCGCGAATTCGTGATATTTTCATTCAGCGCAGCCGCCCGCAGCAGCGGGCCTCCCGCTGCTGCGCTTCACCGTAGAAAACACAGATGAAACCGGTCATTGCCCTCGTTGGGCGCCCCAATGTGGGGAAATCCACGCTGTTCAACCGGCTCACGCGCTCGCGCGATGCGCTGGTCGCCGACTTGCCGGGCTTGACGCGCGATCGCCATTACGGCGAAGGGCGCGTCGGCGAACGGCCCTACCTGGTCGTCGATACGGGCGGCTTCGAACCCGTCGCGAAGGACGGCATCCTGCACGAAATGGCGCGCCAGACGCGGCAGGCCGTCGAAGAAGCCGATGTCGTCGTGTTCATCGTCGACGGCCGCAACGGGCTCGCGCCGCAGGACAAGTCGATCGCCGACTACCTGCGCAAGACCGGCCGGCCGATCTTCCTCGTCGTCAACAAGGCCGAGGGGATGAAGTACACGGCGGTCGCCTCCGAGTTCTACGAGCTGGGGCTCGGCGATCCGCGCGCGATCTCGGCCGCGCACGGCGACGGCGTGACCGACATGATCAACGAGGCGCTCGAAGTCGCGTACGCGGGCCAGCCCGAGGAAGCGGACGAGGATGATCCGTCGCGCGGCATCAAGATCGCGATCGTCGGCCGCCCGAACGTCGGCAAGTCGACGCTCGTCAACGCGCTGATCGGCGAGGACCGCGTGATCGCGTTCGACATGCCGGGCACGACGCGCGATTCGATCTACGTCGACTTCGAGCGTAACGGCAAGAAATACACGCTGATCGACACGGCCGGCCTGCGCCGCCGCGGCAAGGTGTTCGAGGCGATCGAGAAGTTCTCGGTCGTGAAGACGCTGCAGTCGATCTCGGACGCGAACGTCGTCATTCTTCTGCTGGATGCGCAGCAGGACATTTCCGACCAGGACGCGCACATCGCCGGCTTCGTCGTCGAGCAGGGCCGCGCGCTCGTGATCGGCGTCAACAAGTGGGACGGCCTCGACGACCACGCGCGCGACCGCGCGAAAGCGGATTTGACCCGCAAGCTGAAATTCCTCGACTTCGCGAAATCGCACTTCATTTCGGCCGCGAAGAAGACGGGTATCGGCGCGCTGATGCGCTCGGTCGACGACGCCTACGCGGCCGCCATGGCGAAACTGCCGACGCCGAAGCTCACGCGCGCGCTGATCGAGGCCGTCGAATTCCAGCAGCCGCGCCGTCGCGGCCCGGTGCGTCCGAAGCTGCGCTACGCGCACCAGGGCGGCCAGAATCCGCCGATCATCGTGATTCACGGCAACGCGCTCGACGCGGTGACGGAAACCTACAAGCGCTACCTCGAAAACCGGTTCCGCGAAACTTTCTCGCTGACCGGGACTCCATTGCGCATAGAGTTCCGTTCGTCGAACAATCCGTACGCGGACAAGGGCTGACGCATGGCCCGCCACGGCTAGGCCGGAAGGCCTATGCACCGGGCGGGGCAGGCAAAATCAGCTATAGTGTAGCGATTGGCGCCGGATCTCTTTTTCTTCGCCGCCAATCCAGATCAACCTGCAAAAAAAGATGGAGTACGCCATGAGCAACAAAGGGCAATTGTTACAAGACCCGTTTTTGAACGCACTGCGCAAAGAGCACGTTCCCGTTTCGATCTACCTCGTCAACGGCATCAAGCTTCAAGGGAACATTGAATCGTTCGACCAGTACGTCGTGTTGCTCCGTAATACGGTGACCCAGATGGTTTACAAGCACGCCATCTCGACGGTCGTGCCGGCGCGCCCGGTGAATTTCCACCCGGACGCGGAAGCCTCGTCCTAACCTATCGCAGCGGCCGGCATCCGGTCGCCGCGAGCGACCGATGCCAGCCGCCTTATCTTGACACCCGATAATTTGATCAACGCAGCGCTCGTCGGCATCGATTTCGGCAAGACCGATTTCGAAGCCAGTCTCGAAGAACTCAGTCTTCTCGCCTCCAGCGCGGGAGCCCGTCCCGCCGTCACCCTCACGGGGCGTCGCGCCAGTCCCGATGCCAAGATGTTCATCGGCAGCGGCAAAGCCGAAGAGCTGCGGCTCGCCTGCGACGCGCACAACGTCGAAATCGTCATCTTCAACCACGCATTGGCGCCGGCCCAGCAACGCAATCTGGAGCAGGCGCTTAACAGGCGCGTGGTCGATCGCACGAGCCTCATCCTCGACATCTTCGCGCAGCGCGCCCGCAGCCACGAAGGCAAGCTGCAGGTCGAGCTCGCGCAGCTTCAATACCTGTCGACCCGGCTCATTCGCGCGTGGACCCACCTCGAACGGCAAAAGGGCGGTATCGGCCTGCGCGGCCCCGGTGAAACCCAGCTCGAAACCGACCGCCGGCTGATCGGCGAACGCATCAAGATGCTGAAGTCGCGGCTCGACAGGCTGCGCCGCCAGCACAGCACGCAGCGCCGGCAGCGCGCGCGCAGCGGCACGATGTCGGTGTCGCTCGTCGGCTATACGAACGCGGGCAAGTCGACGCTGTTCAATGCGCTGACGAAAGCGCAGGCCTACGCGGCCGACCAGCTGTTCGCGACGCTCGATACGACGTCGCGGCGCGTGTACCTCGGCGACGAGGTCGGGCAGATCGTCGTGTCCGATACGGTCGGGTTCATCCGCGAGCTGCCTCACCAGCTCGTCGCGGCGTTCCGGGCGACCCTCGAGGAAACGATCCATGCGGATTTGCTGCTGCACGTGGTCGATGCGTCGAGCGCGGTCCGGCTCGAGCAAATCGAGCAGGTCAACGGCGTGCTGCACGAGATCGGTGCGGACACGGTCCGGCAGGTCCTGGTGTTCAACAAGATCGACGCCGTGCCCGAGCTGGCGGCCCGCGGCGACGCGGTCGAGCGGGACGAATATGGTAATATTTCGCGCGTCTTTTTGAGCGCGCGCACCGGTCAGGGTCTTGATACGTTGCGTGCCGCCATCGCCGAAATCGCCTCCGCGGAACACCTTTCCAGCGCGACCTTGTCCGACGCGCTCGATGGCACGTCCGCTGAACCGCACGAAGACCACACGATTTCCGAACACGGGCGCTAACCGGCCCCGGCCGGTTCGCCGGCTTCCAATCTGGTGAACAAACTCTGGTGAACGAATACAACGAGCGGAGTACCTGGCGGCGGATGCGCGCCTTGTTGTCGATCAACGATCCCCGCTGGGGACGCGGCGAAGGCAATGGCAAGGACGGATCCCGCCCCCGCGCGAACGAATCGAAGCGTCCGCAAGGCGGCGACGGCGACGGTCCGCCCGATCTCGACGAGATGTGGCGCAACTTCAACCGACGCCTGAGCGGCCTGTTCGGCGGCAAGGGCGGTAACGGCTTGCGTCCCGACAACGGCCGGGCCGCACGGGTGGGCGTCGGCATCGTGATCGGCGTGCTGGTCGCGGTGTATGCGGGCAGCGGGCTGTTCGTCGTGCAGGAAGGCCAGACGGGCGTCGTGCTGCAGCTCGGCAAGCTGTCGGGCACGGTCGGCCAGGGCGTGCACTGGCGCGCGCCGTATCCGTTCGCGTCGCACGAGATCGTCGACACGTCGCAGGTCCGCTCGATCGAGATCGGCCGCAATAACGTCGTGCGCCTCGCGAACGTGAAGGAGGCCGCGATGCTGACGCGCGATGCCGACATCGTCGACGTGCGCTTCATCGTCCAGTACCGGATCCGTTCCGCCACCGATTACCTGTTCCGCAGCGTCGATCCCGAGCGCAGCGTGTCGCAGGCCGCGCAGGCCGCGGTGCGCGCGATCGTCGGCACGCGCAGTGCGGCCGACATGCTGAATCAGGATCGCGATGCGCTGCGCGAGCAGCTTTCCACCGCGATCCAGCGTGATCTCGACCGCTACCAGTCGGGGCTCGAGGTGACGGCCGTCACGATGCAGAGCGTCGCGGCGCCCGACCAGACCCAGGCCGCGTACGCCGAAGTGGCGAAGGCGCGCGACGAGCGCGAGGCCGCGAAGCGCGCCGCGCAGGCCTACGCGAGCGACCTGCTGCCGAAGGCGCAGGGCGATGCGGCGAAGCTCGTCGACGAAGCGAAGGCGTATGCCGATCGCGTGGTCACGCAAGCCGAAGGCGATGCGGACCGCTTCAAGCAAGTCTACGCGCAGTACTCGAAGGCGCCCGCGGTCATCCGCGAGCGGATGTATCTCGAGACGATGCAGGAAATCTATTCGAACGCGACGAAGGTGTTCGTCGGCAACAAGGGCGGCAACAGCGTCGTGTATCTGCCGCTCGACAAGCTCGTCGAGCAGGGGCGGCAAAACGCCGCGGCGTCGACCGGCGCGTCCGCGCCCGATACGGCGTCGGCCCCGGCGGCCACGACGCCGTCGGCAGCCGCGCCGGCACCGGCGAGCGCCGCACCGGCCGCCACCGCGTCGGGCGTCGACGTGCTGCGATCGCGCGAAGCGTTTCGCAGCCGGTCGCGTGAAGACGATACGAAGTAACGGGGAGCGCAGAACATGAACCGAATCATTGCGCTCGTCGTCGCAATCGTGATCGTCGCCTTCGCGGCATCGTCGACGGTCCTCACCGTCGATCCGCGCCATGCGGCCGTGCTGTCGGGCCGCGACGGTACGCAACCGGAGCTCGCGGGCCCCGGCGTCCACTTCAAACTGCCGCCGCCGCTGCAGACGGCCACGCTGATCGACACGCGCGTGCAGTCGCTCGAGTCGTCCGATCCGCTGCAGCTGGCAACCGAAGACAAGCACGACCTGCTGGTCGCGTATGCGGCGAAGTACCGGATCAGCGATCCGATGAAGTATTTCACCGCGACGGGCGGGGACCCGGCGGCGGCCGCCGACCGGCTGGCCGGCGTGCTGAAGGGCGCGCTCGGCGACGCATTCGGCAAGCGCGCGCTCGACGATGCGCTCGGCGGCCAGCGCGCGATCGCCGAGGCCGCGCGCGATGCGGCGAAGGCGCAAGCGTCCGGTTTCGGCGTCGACGTGGTCGATGTTCAGCTCACGCGTGTCGACTTGCCGGCCGCGCAGGCGGACGCCGTCTATCAACGGATGATCGGCGCGTTGCGCGATCAGGCGGCCCAGGTGCGTGCGCAAGGCGCGGCCGACGTCGAGCAGATCAAGGCCGACGCCGAACGCGAGCAGCGGGCCGTGCTCGCGAACGCGTACAAGTCCGCGCAGACGATCAAGGGCGAGGGCGACGCGAAGGCCGCGACGATCGCCGCCGACGCGTTCGGCCGCGATCCGCAGTTCTATCAGTTCTACGCGAGCCTGCAGGCCTACCGGAATACGTTCAAGCGCAACGACATCATCGTCGTCGATCCCGACAGCGAGTTCTTCCGCTTCATGCGCAGCCCGACGGGCGGCGCCGCACCGGCGGCGCCCGCTCCCCGCAAACATTGACCTTGGGGCGCCGCGTCGAGCGGCGCCGTCGCTCGCATGGACCTGGCTGGCTCGTTGTTGCTCGCGGTAGCGCTGATGCTGATCATCGAGGGGGCGTTCCCTTTCGTGTTTCCCGTCGCCTGGCGCGACACGTTTCGTAGAATAGCTGAGCGGCCGCCGCATCATATCCGGATCGGCGGGCTGATCGTGATGGTGCTCGGGCTCGTGCTGCTGCTGCTCGCGACCTGACCGGCGCCCCGATCCGGACGGCGCATCCGCCGTTCGTTCCGCCCGATTTCGAAATTCCGATTCAACTCGCGGCGCGCGTGTCGCGCGCCGTTTCCCGTCGTAGGACCGTACCGATGTCGACCTGGTTACTTCCCGAGAATATCGCCGACGTGCTGCCGTCGGAAGCGCGCAAGATCGAGGAGCTGCGCCGCAGGCTGCTCGATCGCTTCCGTTCGTACGGCTACGAAATGGTGATGCCGCCGCTGCTCGAGTATCTCGAGTCGCTGCTGACGAGCGGCGGCGCCGATCTGCGCCTGCGCACCTTCAAGCTGGTCGACCAGCTGTCGGGCCGTACGCTCGGCCTGCGCGCGGACATCACGCCGCAGGTCGCGCGGATCGACGCGCACCTGTTGAACCGGCAGGGCGTGACGCGCCTCTGCTACGCGGGCCACGTGATGCATACGCGTCCGCGCGGCCTGCACGCGACGCGCGAGCAGATCCAGATCGGCGCCGAAATCTACGGGCACGCCGGGCTCGAAGCCGATCTCGAAATCCAGCAACTGATGCTCGACGCGCTGCATCTCGCGGGCCTGTCGCGCATCCGTCTCGACCTCGGTCACGCGGGCGTGCTCGCGGCGCTGCTGGCGCGCGACGCGCAGGCCGCCGAGCGCGGCGAGTCGCTGTACGACGCGCTGTCGGGCAAGGACGTGCCGCTGCTGAACGAACTCACCGACGATCTCGGCGCCGATACGCGTGCCGCGCTGCGCGCGCTGCCGAACCTCTACGGCGACGCGAGCGTGCTCGCCGAGGCGCGTACGCGCCTGCCGGTGCTGCCTGAAATCACGCGGGCGCTCGACGATCTCGCGCAGCTTGCGTCGCAGGCGAAGGGCGTCGAAGTCGCGATCGATCTCGCCGACCTGCGCGGCTATGCGTACCACAGTGGCGCGATGTTCAGCGCCTACATCGACGGCGTGCCGAACGCGATTGCGCGCGGCGGCCGTTACGACCACGTGGGGCAGGCCTATGGCCGGGCGCGTCCGGCAACCGGCTTCTCGCTCGACCTGCGCGAGCTCGCGCGGATTTCGCCGGTCGAGGCGCGCGGCACCGCGATCCTTGCGCCATGGGCGCAGGACGACGCGCTGGGCGCGGCTGTCGCAGCGCTGCGCGATGCGGGCGAGGTCGTGATCCAGGCGCTCCCGGGCCACGACCACGTGCTCGACGAATTCGCGTGCGATCGCTCGCTCGTGGAGCGCAACGGCGCATGGGTGGTCGAACCCCGATAAACAGGCGTTCGCGGGTCGCGCTTCGGCGTGCATATCGTTGAAGCGAAACGGAAAAATTCGGAATCGCCCGCGAACATAGGTAGAATACGTTTTTAACCAGCTAACGAATCAACATGTCTGCCAGCGCAGTGAACGTGACTCCCGGGCGCAATGTCGTCGTCGTGGGAACGCAATGGGGTGATGAAGGCAAGGGCAAGATCGTCGACTGGCTGACGGACCACGCTCAGGGCGTCGTGCGTTTCCAGGGCGGTCACAACGCCGGCCACACCCTCATCATCGGCGGCAAGAAAACGATCTTGCGCCTCATTCCGTCGGGCATCATGCGTGAAGGCGTCGCCTGCTACATCGGCAACGGCGTCGTCCTGTCCCCCGAAGCACTGTTCAAGGAAATCGGCGAGCTCGAAGAAGCCGGCGTGAACGTGCGCGACCGTCTGTTCATCTCCGAAGCCACGACGCTGATCCTGCCGTATCACATCGCGATCGACCAGGCGCGCGAAGCGCGCAAGGGCGCGGGCAAGATCGGCACGACGGGCCGCGGCATCGGCCCCGCGTACGAAGACAAGGTCGGCCGTCGCGCGCTGCGCGTGCAGGACCTGTTCGACGCGAAGACCTTCGCCGATCGCCTGCGCGAAAACCTCGATTTCCACAATTTCGTGCTGACCCAGTATTTGGGCGGTGCGGCCGTCGACTTCCAGGCCACGCTCGACACGATGCTCGGCTATGCCGACCGCCTGAAGCCGATGGTGGCCGACGTGTCGCGCCGCCTGTACGACGCGAACAACGCGGGCCAGAACCTGCTGTTCGAAGGCGCGCAAGGCACGCTGCTCGACATCGACCACGGCACCTATCCGTTCGTCACGTCGAGCAACTGCGTCGCGGGCGCGGCATCGGCCGGCGCCGGCGTCGGTCCGCAGAAGCTGAACTACATCCTCGGCATCACGAAGGCGTACTGCACGCGCGTCGGCTCGGGCCCGTTCCCGAGCGAACTGTACGATGCGGACAACCCGCAGCGTCAGGACCAGGTCGGCGTCACGCTCGCGAACGTCGGCAAGGAATTCGGCTCGGTTACCGGCCGTCCGCGCCGCACCGGCTGGCTCGATGCAGCGGCGCTGCGCCGCTCGATCCAGATCAACGGCGTGTCGGGCCTGTGCATGACGAAGCTCGACGTGCTCGACGGTCTCGATGAAGTCAAGCTGTGCGTCGGCTACCAGGTCGACGGCAAGGACGTGGACATTCTGCCGCGTGGCGCGGTCGACGTCGCGCGCTGCGAACCGGTGTACGAAACGTTCGCCGGCTGGAAGGAAAGCACCGTCGGCATCAAGACGTGGGACGCGCTGCCGGCCAACGCGCAGGCTTACCTGAGCCGCGTCCAGGAAGTGGCTGGCGTGCCGGTCGACATGGTGTCGACGGGCCCGGACCGCGACGAAACGATCCTGCTCCGCCATCCGTTCAAGGTGTAATTCCCAAGATGACGCAGCAAATCACGATGACGGCGGCAGACTTGATGACCGATCCGCGCAACGACGACAAGAACCTGTGGGTAGGCTGGGACGAGTATCACCGTCTGATCGAGCTGCTCGCGCTCCAGGTGCATGCGTCGGGCTGGAAGTTCGACCAGATCCTGTGCCTCGCGCGCGGCGGCCTGCGCGTCGGCGACCAGCTGTCGCGCATCTATGACGTGCCGCTCGCGATCCTCGCGACGAGCTCGTACCGGGAAGCGGCCGGCACCCAGCAGGGCGAGCTCGACATCGCGCAGTACATCACGATGACGCGCGGCCATCTCGCGGGCAACGTGCTCCTGGTCGACGATCTCGTCGATTCGGGCGTCACGCTCGCGCGCGTGCAGGAGCACCTGAAGGAGCGCTATCCGGCGGTCACGGCGGTGCGTTCGGCCGTGCTCTGGTACAAGGGTTGCTCGAAGGTCAAGCCCGACTATCACACGCAGTTCCTGCCGACGAATCCGTGGATTCATCAGCCGTTCGAGGAGTGGGACACGGTTCGTCCGCACAACCTCGAGGCGTGGATCAAGCGCGGTCGCGCGCAGCGCGACGGTTCGGGCGCGTAAGCGGCCGGCCGATCGAAGGAAAGCCTGGTACGGCGCCGCTTGCGGCGCCGTTTTCGTTGGTGCGCGCGTTGCGCCGCGCGGCGCGCCTTGCGCACCCCGATAGGCAGGCGGCGCGGTCCCGGCTATGATGGCAGCCCTGCCACAGGTGGCGCCGGATTGCATGCGCGGCGTGGATCACGTGGTTCCACGGCAACACGGCAGGGCGGCGTTTCACGGGGGCGCGAGTAGAATAGCGCTCGTTTTGTCCGACCCGGACCCGATTATTACGCTTCATATGAACGACACGACTCACGCGACCGACGCCGCACACGCGCCGCATTCGACGCAACAACATTCGATGCGGGCGCTAGCGATAGCAGCCATCGGCGTCGTGTTCGGCGACATCGGCACCAGCCCGCTGTATTCGCTCAAGGAGGCGTTCAGCCCCGCGCACGGGATTCCGCTGACCGAAGGGTCGATTCTCGGCGTGATCTCGCTGCTGTTCTGGGCCATCGTGCTGGTGGTCGGCGTCAAATACCTGCTGTTCGTGATGCGCGCCGACAACAACGGCGAAGGCGGCGTGCTCGCGCTGATGGCGCTGTCGCTGCGGCCGCTCGACTCCAAAACCCGTGTCGCGGGCGCGCTGATGGCACTCGGGATATTCGGCGCGTGCATGTTCTACGGGGACGCGGTGATCACGCCGGCGATCTCCGTGATGTCGGCCGTCGAAGGTCTCGAGATCGCGACGCCGCACCTGTCCCATCTCGTGCTGCCGATCACGATCGTGATCCTGATCGCGCTGTTCTGGATCCAGCGGCACGGTACCGCGCTGGTCGGCAAGCTGTTCGGCCCGATCATGGTGCTGTGGTTCGTCGTGATCGCGGCGCTCGGCGTGTACCACATCGTTCGCGTGCCGGGCATCATCGCGGCAATCAATCCGTATTACGCGGCGTCGTTCATGGCCGACCACCTGCTGCAGGCCTACGTCGTGCTCGGCTCGGTCGTGCTGGTGCTGACCGGCGCGGAAGCGCTCTATGCGGACATGGGCCACTTCGGTGCGAAGCCGATCCGCTACGCCGCGTACGGGCTCGTGATGCCGTCGCTCGTGCTGAACTATTTCGGCCAGGGCGCGCTGCTGATCCAGAATCCGAAAGCGATCGAGAATCCGTTCTTCCTGCTGGCGCCCGAATGGGGGCTGCTGCCGCTCGTCGTGCTGTCGACGGTCGCGACCGTGATCGCGTCGCAGGCCGTGATCTCGGGCGCGTATTCGCTGACGTCGCAGGCGATCCAGCTCGGTTACGTGCCGCGCATGAAGGTGCTGCATACGTCCGAGCTCGCGATCGGTCAGATCTACGTGCCGGTCGTGAACTGGCTGCTGCTGTTCGTGATCCTCTGTATCGTCGTCGGTTTCAAGAGTTCGGACAATCTCGCGGCTGCGTACGGTATCGCGGTGACGGCGACGATGGTGATCACGACCGTGCTCGCGTGCGTCGTGATGGTGAAGGTGTGGAACTGGAACCGGCTGCTGGTGGGCGCGATCATCGCCGTGTTCCTCGCGATCGACCTCGGCTTTTTCGGCGCGAACCTGCTGAAGGTCGCGCAGGGCGGCTGGCTGCCGCTCGGCATCGGCGCGCTGCTGTTCTTCCTGCTGATGACCTGGTACAAGGGGCGCCACATCGTCAAGGAGCGCACGGCGGCCGACGGTATTCCGCTGGAGCCGTTCCTGCAGGGGCTGCTCGCGCATCCGCCGCATCGCGTGTCGGGCACCGCGATCTACCTGACCGGCAACGACAAGCTCGTCCCCGTCAGCCTGCTGCACAACCTGAAGCACAACAAGGTGCTGCACGAGCGAACCATTTTCCTGACGTTCGTCACGCGCGATTTTCCTTACGTGCGCGACGACAAGCGCCTGAGCTCACGCGATGCCGGCGGCGGGCTGTACATCGTCAAGGCCGAGTACGGCTTCAACGAGACGCCGGACGTGAAGGCGGTGCTCGAGGAATTCGGCCGCTCGCACGACATGACGTTCGAGTTGATGGATACGTCGTTCTTCCTCGCGCGCGAAACGGTCGTGCCGACGCATCTGCCGGGGATGTCGATCTGGCGCGAGCGCGTGTTCGCGTGGATGCATCAGAACGCCGCGAAGCCGACCGATTTCTTTTCGATTCCGGCGAACCGCGTCGTCGAGCTCGGCACGAAGATCGAGATCTGACCGGTGCGGTGGGGCCGTGCATGCGGCCCATGCCGGCCAGGCTGCGCGTTTCGCCGAAGCAATAAAAAACCCGCCGGAAGGCGGGTTTTTTATTGCTTCGGGCGCCTTCGCGCTCAGCGCTTGAGCTTCGCGAATGCCGCGGCCATCGCGCCTGCCGGTTCCGGCTCGCGGGAACGCTGCGGGCGAGCGGCACCGCGCCCCGCGTTGCCGCGATCCTGGCCGCCGCGCGACGACATGCCGGGCGCTGCCGCGTCGTCGTCGAGGCGCATCGTCAGCGCAATGCGCTGGCGTTTCACGTCGACGTCGAGCACCTTCACCTTGACGACCTGGCCGGCTTTCACGACTTCGTGCGGGTCCTTGATGAACTTCGTCGACATCGCCGACACGTGCACGAGGCCGTCCTGGTGCACGCCGATATCCACGAACGCGCCGAACGCGGCGACGTTCGTCACGACGCCTTCGAGCGTCATGCCCGGCACGAGATCCGATACCTTCTCGACGCCTTCGCGGAACGTGGCCGTCTTGAATTCCGGACGCGGATCGCGACCCGGCTTTTCCAGTTCGGCCAGGATGTCGCGCACGGTCGGCAGGCCGAAACGTTCGTCAACAAATTCCATCGGAGACAGGCCCGACAGCGCTTCGCGGTTGCCGAGCACGTCGTCGATGCGCTTGTTGATCTTCGCGAGCATCCGTTCGACGACCGGATATGCTTCCGGGTGCACCGACGAGCGGTCGAGCGGATTCTCGCCGCCGTTGATGCGCAGGAAGCCGGCGGCTTGCTCGAAGGTCTTGTCGCCCAGGCGCGGCACCTTGCGCAGGTGCTCGCGCGACGGGAACGGGCCGTTCGCATCGCGGTAGTCGACGATGTTGCGCGCGAGCGTCGCGTTCAGGCCCGACACGCGGGCGAGCAGCGGGACGGACGCCGTGTTCGCGTCGACGCCGACCGCGTTCACGCAATCCTCGACGACCGCGTCGAGCGAGCGGGCGAGTTCGCGCTGGTTCACGTCGTGCTGGTACTGGCCGACGCCGATCGCCTTCGGCTCGATCTTCACGAGCTCGGCGAGCGGGTCCTGCAGGCGGCGGGCGATCGACACGGCGCCGCGCAGCGACACGTCGAGCTCCGGGAATTCCTTCGCGGCGAGCTCGGACGCCGAGTAGACCGACGCGCCGGCTTCCGACACGACGATCTTCTGCAACCGCAGTTCGGGGTGCTTCGCGATCAATTCGCTCGCGAGCTTGTCGGTTTCACGGGACGCGGTGCCGTTGCCGATGCTGATCAGCTCGGCCTGCGTCTGCGCGGCGATGCGCGCGAGTTTCGCGATCGAGCCGTCCCAGTCGCGGCGCGGTTCGTGCGGGTAGATCGTGTCGGTCGCGAGCAGCTTGCCGGTGCGGTCGACCACGGCGACCTTCACGCCCGTGCGCAGGCCGGGGTCGAGACCGATCACCGCCTTCGGGCCGGCCGGCGCGGCCAGCAGCAGGTCGTTGAGGTTGCGGGCGAACACGCGGATCGCCTCGGTTTCGGCCGTTTCGCGCAACTGCGTGAGCAGTTCGTTTTCGATGTGCGGCTGCACCTTCACGCGCCAGCACCAGCGGCAGACGTCGGACAGCCATTTGTCGGCCGGGCGATTCTGGTTCGCGATCCCGAAATGGCGCGCGATCATCGCCTCGCCGGGGTGCGGCACCTGCGCGTCGAGCTCCTCGCCGAGGCCGAGCTTGATCGTCAGCACGCCGGCGTTGCGGCCGCGGAACAGCGCGAGCGCGCGGTGCGACGGCACGGTCTTGATCGTTTCCGCGTAGTCGTAATAGTCGCGGAATTTCTCGCCTTCCTCGTTTTCCTTGCCCTCGACGACGGCCGACGACACCACGCCCTGGTTGTGCAGGTAGTCGCGCAGCTTGCCGAGCAGCTCCGCCGTCTCGCCGAACTGTTCGGACAGGATGTCGCGCGCGCCGTCGAGCGCGGCCTTCACGTCGGCGACGCCCTTGTCGGCGTCGACGTACGCGGCCGCCTCCGCCTGCGGGTCGAGCAGCGGGTTCGCGAGCAGCGCGTGCGCGAGCGGCTCGAGGCCGGCTTCGCGGGCGATCTGCGCGCGCGTGCGGCGCTTCGGCTTGTACGGCAGATAAAGGTCTTCGAGCACCTGCTTGCTGTCGGCCGCGTCGATCGCGGCGCGCAGTTCGTCGGTCAGCTTGCCCTGTTCGTCGATGCTCGACAGGATCGCGGCGCGGCGATCCTCGAGCTCGCGCAGGTACAGGAGGCGTTCCTCGAGCTGGCGCAGCTGCGTGTCGTCCAGGTTGCCGGTCACTTCCTTGCGGTACCGGGCAATGAACGGAACGGTCGAGCCTTCGTCGAGGAGTTGCACGGCCGCCGCGACCTGGCGCGGCTGGACGGACAGTTCGGTGGCGATGCGCTGTACGATCTTGAGTGCTACGGTTTCCGTCATGTCGTGGATGGTCTGTCTGCCTGCTGAAATCGCGGCGCGGGCCGGCAGGCCCGCAGCGGCGGACTGCACGGCGGGCCCGCCGGGGCAAGGCCGCGGGTGAATGGAGCGGGGTATTTTGCCATAAATGGCGGAGCGTCCAGCCGGGGGTGATAGAATTTGACACATGTCCCGCAGCTTTCCTACGACGTTGCCAACTTCCCGTATTTCTCTCGTCGCGCTCGGCGCAGCGCTCGCCGCGGCTTTGTCTGCCGGAGCTTCCGGCGCATTCGCGCAGGCCTCGGACGCCGCCGCGTCCGCGCCCGTTGCCGCCTCCGCCGCCCCGGATTTCGACGCCCGTCAAAAAGTGCTCAATCAGCGCTCCGCGGAAAACGATTATCGTTATGCGGTGGCGGAGCACGATTGCTACAGCAAATTCTTCGTCAATCACTGTCTCGGCAAGGCGCGCGACCGGATGCGCGAGGAGCGGGCGAGCATCCGCCAGGAGCAGCTCGCGCTCAACGACGAGCAGCGCGCTGTGCGGGCGCAGCAGCGCGACCAGCAGCAGGCGCTGAAGCAGGCGCAGAACGCGGCGGAAGCGCCGCAGCGGGCGGCGAACGACGCGGCGAACGCGGCTGCATTCCGCGACAAGCAGGAGCAGAATGCACTGAAGCAGGCGCAGCGCGGCGCGGAAGGGCCGCAACGCGCGGCGAGCAAGCAGGCATACGACCAGAAGCAGGCGGATTTCCAGCGCAAGCTCGACCAGGCGCACCAGCAGGCGGCGCAGAAGGCGCAGGAGCGGGCGGACAACGCCGCGCGCTACGAGCAGAAGCAGAAGGAAGCCGCGCAGCACAAGGCCGATGTCGAGCGGCGTCAGCAGGAAGCGGCCGAGAAGGCCAGGCAGCAGCAACAGCAGGGGCAGTAACGTGTTGAATTGATCGGGATCAGTCTCGGGCGCGTCGGCACGCCAGCCGTCGCGCTGCTTCGATGAGGAGGCAACTATGCAAAACCGTCACACGGAACAGCAGCAGGAATTGCACAACCGTTTGGCTGCATTGCAGGAGCAGCACCAGCAGCTCGCTCGGGAGATCGAGCTGAAGGAAGGACACTCCGACATCGACGACATCACGCTGCACCGCCTGAAGAAGGAAAAGCTGGCGGCCAAGGACAAAATCATTTTGCTGCAATCGCAGCTCGAACCGGATAAGCGCGCCTGAGCGCGGCCTGGCAAGCGCCGGCGCCGCCCGGGCGCTGGACACAGGAACGCTTGCCTTGAATTCACCGCTTGAAGCCACCCCCGATGCCCGGCGTGACACGACGTCCGCCGGGCGCGCTCGTGCGCCCGAAGGCACTTTCGAGCTGAGCCGCAAGCGCGTCGACGAACTCGACACGATCTTCGGCGAAGGCGGATTGCTGGCGCGTGCGCTCGACGGTTACCGGCCGCGTACGTCGCAGATCGAGATGGCGCGGGCGGTCGCGTCCGCGATGGAGGCATCCGCACGCCGGATGCCGGAGCCCGAGATCTTCGAAACCCGCAAGCGGCCGGCGCGCCGCTTGGGCGAGGCCGACAAGACGGCCGCGCCGGCCGCGGACGACGCTGCGGCCGCAGAATCCGACCACGACGCAGGCGACAACACGCTGATCGTCGAGGCCGGCACGGGTACCGGCAAGACCTACGCGTATCTGGTACCCGCGATGCTGTGGGGCGGCAAGGTGATCGTGTCGACCGGCACGAAGCACCTGCAGGACCAATTGTTCCTGCGCGACATCCCGACCGTGCGCAACGCGCTCGCGGTGCCGGTGTCGGTCGCGATGCTCAAGGGCCGCGCCAACTACCTGTGCCACTACTACCTGCAACGCACGGCCGACAACGGCCGGCTGCCGTCGCGGCAGGACACGGCCTATCTGCAGGAAATCGTCCGCTTCGCGAAAATCACGAAGAGCGGCGACAAGGCCGAACTCGCGAGCGTGCCCGAAAACGCGCCCGTGTGGTCGATGGTCACGTCGACGCGCGACAACTGCCTCGGCCAGGAATGCCCGCACTACAAGGAATGCTTCGTGATGCAGGCGCGGCGCGAGGCCCAGCAGGCCGACATCGTCGTCGTCAACCATCACCTGTTCTTCGCGGACATCATGCTGCGCGACACGGGGATGGCCGAACTGCTGCCGAACGCGAACACGATCATCTTCGACGAAGCGCACCAGTTGCCGGAGACGGCGACGCTGTTCTTCGGCGAGACGCTGTCGACGACGCAGATTCTCGAGCTGGCGCGCGACACCGTGGCCGAAGGCCTGAGCCACGCGCGCGACGCGGTCGAGTGGGTGAAGCTCGGCGGCGATCTCGAGCGCGCGGCGCGCGACTTGCGCCTCGCGTTCGCGAACGACCAGATCGTGCGCATGTCGCTCGCGCAACTTGGCGACGATCACCCGATGTTCGGTGCGCTCGACGCGCTCGACGTCGCGCTCGATGCGCTCGCATCGGCGCTCGCGAGCCAGGCCGAGCGCGCGGAATCGCTCGGTGCGTGCCTGCGCCGCGCCCGCGAGCTGCAGGACCTGCTGGCCGGCTGGATCGCGCCCGGCGCGGCGGAAGCGGCCGCGCAGGCCGATGCGGCAGCCGCCGGCGACAACGCGGCATCCGCCGGCGATCCGAACGAGAAGGTGCGCTGGGTCGAGGTGTTCGCGCATACCGTGCAACTGCACGAAACGCCGCTGTCGGTCGCGCCGATTTTCGCGAAACAGCGTGCGGGCGTGCCGCGCGCATGGGTGTTCACGTCGGCCACGCTGTCGGTGCGCGGCGATTTCACGCACTACGCGGCGCAGATGGGCCTGAGCTCGCGCCGTTCGATGACGCTCGCCAGCCCGTTCGATTACCAGTCGCAGGGGCTGCTGTACGTGCCGCGCAACCTGCCGCAGCCGTCTTCGCCCGCGTTCACCGATGCCGTGTTCGATGCCGCGCTGCCGGCGATCGAGGCGTCCGGCGGCGGCGTGTTCATGCTGTGCACGACGCTGCGCGCGGTCGACCGGATCGCGTCGAAGCTGCGCGACGTGATCGAATCGCGCGGCTGGAACACGCCGCTGCTCGTGCAGGGCGACGCAAGCCGCACGGAGCTGCTCGACCGCTTTCGCGCGTACGGCAATGCGATTCTGGTCGGCAGCCAGAGTTTCTGGGAAGGCGTGGACGTGCGCGGCGATGCGTTGTCGCTGGTCGTGATCGACAAGCTGCCGTTCGCGCCGCCGGACGATCCGGTGCTGGCCGCGCGGCTCGATGCGTTGACGAAGAAGGGGTTGAGCCCGTTTGCGGTGCATCAATTGCCGCAGGCCGTGATCACGCTGAAGCAGGGCGCGGGCCGGCTGATTCGTGCCGAGACGGATCGCGGCGTGCTGATGATCTGCGATACGCGGCTCGTCGACAAGCCGTACGGGCGCCGGATCTGGCAAAGCCTGCCGCCGTTCAAGCGCACGCGCGAGATCGCGGTCGTCCAGGATTTCTTCGACGAGCACCGCTCGGACAAGCGCGCGTGACCGCATGCGCGGCGCTGGCCGCGCGAACGCACCGGCGCTGCCTGCATGCGGCGCCAATAAAAAACCCGGCTCGTTGGCCGGGTTTTTTGTGTGCGCGCCGGGGTGTTACGTCGCGCCGTGCTTCAGAACTGCCACCACGACTTCTTCGTACCGGGGCGCGAATGGCCCGTCACGTACGGGCTGTCGGGGAACGTGCCCGCGAGCACGCGCTTGGTGTCTTCGGCGAGTTCCGGCTGGTTCAGCTTGCCGTACGACAGGATCATGATGTGCAGCGCATCCTCGATCGCCGGCGCACCCTTGTAGTCCTTGATCGCGAGCTGCGCGCGATTGATGGCCGCGACATACGCGCCGCGGCGGTAGTAGTAGTCGGCCGCATGCACTTCGTGCGACGCGAGCGCGTTGACGATGTAGCGCATCCGCGCGGCCGCATCGGGCGCGTACTTGCTCTTCGGGAAGCGGTCGACGACCACCTTGAACGCATCGTACGATTCGCGCAGCGCCTGCGGATCGCGCTCGCTCATGTCCTGGCCGGAGAACCGCCCGAACAGGCCGAGATCGTCGTTGAAGTGGATCATCCCCTTCAGGTAGTACGCGTACGGGATATCCGGGTGATCGGGGTGGAGCTGGATGAAGCGATCGACGGCCTGGTCGGCCGCTGCCGCTTCGTTGTCCTTCCAGTTGCAGTATGCAACGTTGATCTGCGCCTGCTGCGCGAAATGGCCGAACGGATCGCGGCCCTGCAGCGATTCGAAATATTTCGCGCACTTGCCCCAGTCGCCGCCGGACAGTGCGTCCTGGGCCTCTGAGTATAATTTGTTGTTCGACCAGGTAGCCGTCTCGTCCTGCTTCTGCGGCAAGCCGTGGCAGCCGGCGATGAGGGCCGCGGCCGCTACCGCCGCAGCCCGGGCGGCGACGGTTCTGGCCGTGCGTTTGGTCGAATTCATCATGCTCGCATGTCCTAGCTTCAAGTCTCGGTGACCCAGTCTAAATGACCCGTTCAAGTTCGCAGAATGCCCAGCCGGGCACACCAAATCGCGAAGATTATAGCCCAAGCGATCGGCCCGCCGACGCTGCGTCGGGGGATTCCCTCGATGACGATCTGGCCGGCGACGCCATGCAGCCGCCCGTGGTGCCGTCCGCGGCGGGCGACGACGCGCCGCGCATCGTCGAAGTGCCGCTGTCGCTCGCCGGCGAACGGCTCGACAAGGCGCTCGCCCAACTGTTCCCCGAATTCTCGCGCAGCCGCCTGCAGAGCTGGATCGAGGCGCAGCGCGTGCTCGTCGACGGCGCGCCGGCGAAGATCCGCCAGCCGGTGCCGCTCGGCGCGAAGATCGCGCTCGTGCCCGACCTGCTGCCCGAGCAGCTCGCGTTCACGCCGGAGCCCGTGCCGCTCGACGTGATCTACGAGGATGACGCGCTCGTCGTCATCAACAAGCCGGCCGGCCTCGTCGTGCATCCGGCCGCCGGCAACTGGAGCGGCACGATCCTCAACGGTCTGCTGCACCGCTACGGCGACGCGGCGGCCGGCCTGCCGCGGGCAGGGATCGTCCACCGGCTCGACAAGGAAACTTCCGGCCTGATGGTGGTCGCACGCACGCTGGCCGCGCAGACGGACCTCGTACGCCAGTTGCAGGCCCGCACGGTGAAGCGCCGCTATTTCGCGCTCGTGTGGGGCACGATGCCGGAGGAGGGCACGATCGACGCGCCGATCGGCCGCGACCCGCGCGAGCGTACGCGCATGGCCGTCGTCACCGGCGCGTCGGGCAAGCCCGCGCGCACGCATTTCCGCACGGTTGACACATGCCTGTGGCAACGTCAGCCGGTGTCCGCGATTCAGTGCGATCTCGAGACCGGCCGCACGCACCAGATCCGCGTGCATTGCGCGCACGCCGGGCACCCGCTGCTCGGCGATCCGGTCTACGGGCATGCGCGCGGCAAGCGCTCGGTCACGCCGCTGCCGGACGGATTCGCACGGCAGGCGCTGCATGCGTGGCGGCTCGGCCTCGTGCATCCGGTCACGGGCAAGGCGATGCAATGGCGCTGCCCGCTGCCGGACGACATGAACGCGCTCGTCGCGGCGCTCGGCTTCGGGCAGGGCGACGAGGAATTCGACGACGACGACGGTGTCTACGACGATGACGATTTCGGCGGCGAGTATCACGACGACGAGCCGTATCTGGACGATGAGGAGGAGTGAGTGCCGATGACGAACCTGGCGCCGTTGACGTGGCGGGACTGCGTGCAGCCCGACTGGCAGGTGTCGCCGCGCGTGCGTGTGCTGATCACGACGCGCAACGGCGGTGTGAGCGAAGGTCCGTACGGGCGCTGGCAGGACGGCGCCGCGCTGCCGGGCGGGATGAATCTCGGCCTGCATACCGGCGACGATCCGGACCATGTCGCCGTCAATCGCGCGCGCGTGCTCGCGCTCGCGGGCCAGTCGAGCGCCGCATGGCTCGAACAGGTTCACGGCGCGCAGATCGTGCAGGCGGACGCGGTGATCGCCGCGGCGCCTGCCGCCACGGCGCCGGTGCAGGCCGACGCGAGCGTCACGGACCAGCCAGGCGCCGTCTGCGTCGTGATGGTGGCCGATTGCCTGCCCGTGCTGCTGTGCGACGCGCAGGGTCGCGCGGTCGGCGCCGCGCATGCGGGCTGGCGCGGGCTCGCGGCCGGCATCGTCGAGCAGACCGCGGCGCGCGTCGCGGCGCTCGCGGGCGGCGCGGCGGACACGCTGCATGCCTATCTCGGGCCGGCGATTGGCCCGCGGGCGTTCGAGGTCGGCGCCGACGTGCGCGATGCGTTTCTCGACACGGCTTCGCAGTCGGAGCATGATGAAACCCGTCATGCGTTCGTCGCGATCGACGGTGCGCCCGGCAAGTTTCTCGCCGATCTCTACGCGCTCGCACGCCTGCGACTCGCGCGTGCGGGGGTGGCGCACGTGAGCGGCGGGACGGCTTGCACGGTCGCCGAACGCACGCGCTTCTATTCGTATCGACGCGACCGCGTGACGGGCCGCATGGCCGCGGCAATCTGGCTCGCCGATTGATCGCACGCGCATGCGCGGGTTTTGTTGCGCCGCGAAATCGGTTTATCTCGATATTGAGGCGGCAATGCGGCGTTGCATGCGCGACTGAATGAAAAATTCCGGCGTCAAGCCAGGAAAAATGTTTTATGTTTCGTCGGAACCCTTGTCCCGTCTGTTGTGCGAGGATTATCTCCGCGCGGAAATGTTCAGTGGTTTGGTCGCGCATCACATGGGGAAAACGATAATGATAAAAATACCGCACTGCGGCAGAATCTGGAGACGCCTCTCCAGAGCATGACGGCCCGGCTCGCAGCCGGCACGCCGCGCGCGAGCAGGATTTCACGATTGACGCTCACGAATCACCGGTAAGGCAGGTAATGACAGCATCGAAAAATTCGTCGACGTCCGCGCATGCGGGCACTTCCGCGGGCAGCACCGGTTTCGATCCGGCTGCCCAGCCGATGCAGCAGATGTTCGAGTCGTGGTTGAACGCGTGGCGTGGTTTTGCGGATCCGGCGCGAGCCGCGACGGCGTCGGCCTCCGTCAATCCGTTCGCGACATTCCAGTTCCCGACGTCGTTTCCGTTCCAGATGCCGTCGATGCCCGACCTAGGCGCGATGGCGTCGCCGTTCGCGGGGCTGAAGCTGCCGGTTGCCGCGATTCCGCCCGAACGGCTCCAGGCATTGCAGGCCGACTACGCGCGCGATTGCATGACGCTGATGCAGCAGGCGAGCGCCGCGAAGCTCGAGTCGCCGGAGTTGAAAGACCGCCGCTTCAGCGGCGACGCGTGGAAGGCGTCGCCCGCGCATGCGTTTGCGGCCGCCTGGTATCTGCTCAACGCGCGTTACCTGCAGGAGCTGGCCGACGCGTTGCAGACCGATCCGAAGACGCGCGAGCGCATCCGTTTCACGGTCCAGCAGTGGACGGCCGCCGCCGCGCCGAGCAACTTCCTCGCACTCAATCCCGAAGCACAGAAATCGATCCTCGAGACGCACGGCGAAAGCCTGCGGCAGGGGATGATGAACCTGCTCGGCGATCTGCAGCGCGGCAAGATTTCGCAAACCGACGAATCGCAGTTCGTGGTCGGCAAGAACCTCGGGTGTACCGAAGGCGCGGTCGTGTACGAGAACGACCTGATCCAGCTGATCCAGTACACGCCGAAGACGGACAAGGTGTTCGAGCGGCCGCTGCTGATCGTCCCGCCGTGCATCAACAAGTTCTACATCCTCGACCTGCAGCCCGAGAATTCGCTCGTCGCGCACGCGCTGTCGAACGGCCATCAGGTGTTTCTCGTGTCGTGGCGCAACGCGGATGCGTCGGTCGCGCACAAGACGTGGGACGACTACATGAACGAAGGGCTGCTCGCCGCGATCGATGCGGTGCAGCAGATCAGCGGCCGCGAGCAGATCAACACGCTGGGCTTCTGCGTCGGCGGCACGATGCTCGCGACGGCGCTCGCGGTGTTGGCCGCACGCGGCGAACATCCGGCCGCGTCGATGACGCTGCTCACCGCGATGCTCGACTTCACCGATACGGGCATCCTCGACGTGTTCGTCGACGAGGCGCACGTGCAGATGCGCGAGCAGACCATCGGCGGCAAGAACGGCGCGCAACCGGGGCTGATGCGCGGCGTCGAGTTCGCGAACACGTTCTCGTTCCTGCGGCCGAACGATCTCGTGTGGAACTACGTCGTCGACAACTACCTGAAGGGCCGCACGCCCGCGCCGTTCGACCTGCTGTACTGGAACAGCGATTCGACGAGCCTGCCGGGCCCGATGTACGCGTGGTACCTGCGCCATACCTATCTCGAGAACAAGCTGCGCGAGCCGGGGGCGCTGACCGTGTGCGGTGAATCGGTCGACCTGTCGCTGATCGACGTGCCGACCTTCATCTACGGTTCGCGCGAGGATCACATCGTGCCGTGGCAGACGGCCTACGCATCGACGTCGATCCTGTCGGGCCCGCTGAAGTTCGTGCTTGGCGCGTCGGGGCACATCGCGGGCGTGATCAACCCGCCGGCGAAGAAGAAGCGCAGCTACTGGGTCAACGACGACCTGCCCGAATCGGCCGACGACTGGTTCGCCGCGGCGACCGAGCAGCCGGGAAGCTGGTGGCCGACGTGGGTCGAGTGGCTCGACGTGTACGGCGGCCGCAAGATCGCGCCGCCGGCCCAGCCCGGTTCCGCGCAATTCCCGGTGATCGAGCCGGCGCCCGGGCGCTACGTGTTGCAGCGCGATTGACGAAAACCGGACAGCGGCGCACGCTGTCTGGCGCACCGCAGTTTTTTTAACAGGGCCGGTAACGATGCGCCGTGTCGTGCGGGCCTGGAGGAAAGGGAAATGACGGACGTAGTGATCGTATCGGCCGCGCGGACCGCGGTCGGCAAATTCGGCGGCTCGCTGGCGAAGGTGGCGGCGCCTGAACTGGGCGCGACGGTGATCCGCGCGGTGCTGGAGCGTGCGGGCGTGAAGCCCGAGCAGGTCAGCGAAGTGATCATGGGCCAGGTGCTGACGGCCGGCTCCGGGCAGAACCCGGCGCGGCAGTCGCTGATCAAGGCGGGGTTGCCGAGCGCCGTGCCGGGCATGACGATCAACAAGGTGTGCGGCTCGGGCCTGAAGGCCGTGATGCTGGCGGCGAACGCGATCGTCGCGGGCGACGCGGACATCGTGATCGCGGGCGGCCAGGAGAACATGAGCGCGGCGCCGCACGTGCTGCCTGGCTCGCGCGACGGCTTCCGGATGGGCGACGCGAAGCTGGTCGACACGATGATCGTCGACGGCCTGTGGGATGTGTACAACCAGTACCACATGGGCATCACGGCGGAGAACGTCGCGAAGGAATACGGGATCACGCGCGAGGAGCAGGACGCGTTCGCGGCGCTGTCGCAGAACAAGGCGGAAGCCGCGCAGAAGGCCGGGCGCTTCAACGACGAGATCGTGCCGGTGTCGATCCCGCAACGCAAGGGCGAGCCGCTGCAGTTCGCGACCGACGAGTTCGTGCGTCACGGCGTGACGGCGGAATCGCTGGCCGGGCTGAAGCCGGCGTTCGCGAAGGACGGCTCGGTGACGGCGGCAAACGCGTCGGGGCTGAACGACGGCGCGGCGGCGGTGCTGGTGATGTCGGCGCAGAAGGCGGCGGCGCTGGGCCTGACGCCGCTGGCGCGGATCAAGGCGTACGCGAACGCGGGCGTGGATCCGAGCGTGATGGGCATGGGTCCGGTGCCGGCCTCGCGCCGGTGTCTGGAGCGTGCGGGTTGGACGCCGGGCGACCTGGACCTGATGGAGATCAACGAGGCGTTCGCGGCGCAGGCGCTGGCGGTGCACAAGCAGATGGGCTGGGACACGTCGAAGGTGAACGTGAACGGCGGGGCGATCGCGATCGGCCACCCGATCGGCGCGTCGGGCTGCCGGATCCTGGTGACGCTGCTGCACGAGATGGCCAAGCGCGATGCGAAGCGCGGGCTGGCGTCGCTGTGCATCGGCGGCGGGATGGGCGTCGCGCTCGCGGTCGAGCGTCCGTGACCGGCCGTTCGCCATCGGCGAACCGAATCCGTGCGCCGGCCGGTTGCGGCTTCGGCCGGCGTCACGTGAAGTCAGAGGGGGCTCCGGCAGCTCTCGAAACCAAAAAATGGAGTGAGATTTATGTCTCAGCGAATTGCGTATGTAACCGGCGGGATGGGCGGCATCGGCACCAGCATTTGCCAGCGTCTGTCGAAGGACGGCTTCAAGGTGGTGGCAGGTTGTGGCCCGAACTCGCCGCGCCGGGTGAAATGGCTCGAGGACCAGAAGGCGCTCGGGTACGACTTCATCGCGTCGGAAGGCAACGTCGGCGACTGGGACTCGACCAAGGCAGCATTCGACAAGGTGAAGGCCGAAGTCGGCGAGATCGACGTGCTGGTCAACAACGCGGGCATCACGCGCGACGTCGTGTTCCGCAAGATGACGCATGAAGACTGGACGGCGGTGATCGACACGAACCTGACGAGCCTGTTCAACGTGACGAAGCAGGTGATCGACGGGATGGTCGAACGTGGCTGGGGCCGCATCATCAACATTTCGTCGGTGAACGGCCAGAAGGGGCAATTCGGTCAGACGAACTACTCGACCGCGAAGGCCGGCATTCACGGCTTCACGATGTCGCTCGCACAGGAAGTCGCGACGAAGGGCGTGACGGTCAACACCGTGTCGCCGGGCTACATCGGTACCGACATGGTGAAGGCGATCCGTCCGGACGTGCTCGAGAAGATCGTTGCGACGATTCCGGTGCGGCGTCTCGGCGGGCCGGAAGAAATCGGCTCGATCGTCGCATGGCTCGCGTCGAACGATTCCGGCTTCGCGACGGGCGCCGACTTCTCGCTGAACGGCGGCCTGCACATGGGCTGAGCGTCCGGGCCGCGCGGGCGGATGGCCGCGCGGCCGGGCGTTTTCCGAAGGCCCCCGCCTCCCGGATTCGGGCGGCGGGGATTCGTCACTTGCGCTACGCTGCACTCAAAGGCGTTACATGACTACTACAAAGAAGACGGCCGAACGGCTCATCAAGAAGTATCCGAACCGCCGGCTCTACGATACCGAGACAAGCACGTACATTACGCTGACCGACGTGAAGCAGCTCGTGCTGGAGCAGGAGGATTTCAAGGTCGTCGATGCGAAATCCAACGAAGACCTGACGCGCAGCATCCTCCTGCAGATCATCCTCGAAGAGGAAAGCGGTGGCGTGCCGATGTTCTCGTCGTCGATGCTGTCGCAGATCATCCGTTTCTACGGTCATGCGATGCAGGGCATGATGGGCACGTACCTGGAAAAGAACATCCAGGCGTTCATCGACATCCAGAACAAGCTCGCGGATCAATCGAAGAACCTGTACGAAGGGAACGCGATGAATCCGGAAGTCTGGTCGCAGTTCATGAACATGCAGGCGCCGATGATGCAAGGGATGATGACGAGCTACATCGAGCAGTCGAAGAACATGTTCGTGCAGATGCAGGAACAGATGCAGAACCAGGCGAAATCGATGTTCAGCACGTTCCCGTTCAAGCAGCCGGGAGCGTCGGAACCGGAGAAGAAGTAAGCGGCGATCCGGCGTGGGCGCGCAAAGTGTCGCGCCGGCATCGCGCGGGACGGCAACGGGCCGTTTCGCGGAACGATTGTCCGCACGGTGGCATTGCCCGCGAGTGCATGGGCGTTGTCGTACCGTGGCGCATCAGTGCAAATTAAAAAGGCCGACCGGCAAAGCCCGGTCGGCCGAATATCAGATAAAGCGCTGATTGTAAAAGATGCCGATGGCCGGATTTTCGGCCGGCTTATCGAACCGCGAAGCGGCCTGCCGCCGATCCGTTCGCGCAGTTGTTTCCGTAAATAAAGATATTTCTATTTTCGGAAAATGCCGAGTAGATGATCGGAAAAACTTCCTTGGCGCTGAACGAGTAAATACCATCGTTGATGGATACGAGGAGGTTGCCGCTCGTATCGGTTTCGATCTTGTCGATCTTGCCTGCCTTGCAAAGCGATTCCGCGGAGGCGTACGAGGATGCAGCAAGCATCATGGCCGAAACGAGGGCGGCCGCGAGTTTTCTCATGGTCTTTCCTTGATGAATGGATGACTTGGTTGTGGTACGGGTAATGCGCGGTTCAGTGTTGCCAGGCTGAATAGGTGTCGAATATATTGGAGATTGATCGGGTGTTGGATGGGGGTGGCGGATTTGGAAATGATTTTTGTGGATTATTGACTATTTCAAAATATTTTTGTGAATTGTGCGTTGTGATGGTTTGCAAAGAATGCGGTGATTGGGTGGTCGTAAAAAATAAATTTATAGATTATTTCGAGTTGTTGTTTTGAGTCGTGGTGTGGTTTGGCGATTTTCGTGTGGTTTGTTTTTCTATTTTTATTTTGTCGGTCGGATTTTTTTGAATACGATTCATCGACAAACCCGAGGTCAGCGACGAGCGAGCCGCCGTGCCGGCCGATCGGTCAGGCAAGCGCTGATCGCGCTGGCGCGGGCCGCGCATCGGTGCTCGCGAAATAGACGGGCGGCCCGTTGGCGGGCTTCGACGTGAACGGCGACTTCGTACCGGGCGATGCGCGGGGCGCACACGTTTCGTATGCGCGTTTCGGTACGCTACAGGCGATGGCGGGAAGATTCGCCCGGCGGCGTGCTGCGACGCGCAGGCATGCGATAACGGTGGCGCACAGGCTGGGTGCGTGCGGGGACGGTCGATAGCGATAGTCGCGCGCCTGCGCCGACAACCGGCCGACCGCAACGCGACGTGGCGCTGTGGTCGATCGGCGATGGCGACGATGCGGTCTGGTTCAACCGGTGCTTGACGGCTGCAACGTGTCCGGCGCGAGCATCGGAGCGAGTATGGGCCTGCTGCGGCGGATTTTTGGCGATTTCGTCACGGAACTGGAGGCGTCAGGATTCCGGATCGAACCCGTGTTCGTCATCCGACGGCGGTAGATCGAGAACGAGCTTGACCGCGCTGTAGTTCGCCTTGAGCGAGAACACGCGGCCGATCACGAGAAACGTCTGCCGGGAGTTTTCGAGCTCGACGAAGTCGCCCGGTTGCGGGACGTGCGCGCCCTGATCATACGAAAAGCTGGTGCTCGTTTGCTCGCCGATGGCTTCCGCCGCGTGCTCGGTGAATTCGATCGTGATGTGCGTGGTCATGCGAACCCCGTTGGGTCGATTGAAAAGGGTGGAGGGTTCGATTTTCGCATAGCGGCCGGCTGGGTTCGGGCCGATTTCGGTGTGGCATGTGGCGCCGATGGCGCGCCATGTCGCCTTTGCAGAAGGTGAAGCAGATCATCAGGCGGTGGCACGCATGAGAGAACAGGGTCGCCAGGAAGCGATGTATCCATGGCGCGTTAGCCGTTGTGCCGGGCAGAATCGCTCAGCGTGCTCGTCGCGCCGCCGCCCGAATGAGGCGCGACGACACGCTGATGAATGGTTGCCGCCTGATCGGCGGTGTCGAGCGTGACGGTCCCTGACAGGCGTGCCCACTCGACCGAAGCGAGCACGTGTCACGCAACGCGCTTCGGCTCACAGCGCCAAGGTGGTGATCGTCGGATCCCATTCGTAGTAGCTATGGAACTTTTGCGTTTCCCCATCGGCGCGAGCGTATACAACGCAAACCGGATCCAGAAACCCTCCGTTCCGTTTCCAATGACGCGCGTGTCGAAGAGCGAGAACGAACTCGGGACATGGATCGCATCAAGGCCGTCCTTCGTCTCCGGATTGGGCTCCGCGGCCCACGCCAACGTATAGCCGCGGTGGGTCAGCCCGATTCCCGGGCGCAAATCCAATACGTTATCGCCGCTCTGATGGACAAGATCGTAGACAATGACGGCGTAGCGTGAATTGGTGTGAATCGTGGTCCCAGTAAAATTGACGGAATCGAACTTTTTCGCATAGAACTTGATATTCCATGCCCTTTGGTTTTCGGATGGGCGATAGGGGTCGTCGCACAGCAGGTACTGGTGATTGTGCCCGACCTGGACGGGGCGGCTTTTGTCGGACGACACTTTCCCATTCGCTTCTTCTATTACTTTTTCTGCATTAATAACCGAGAGTAACGTGATTTCCTGAATGCTGGCTTCAACGCTGGGTCCCTTGTAGATTTCATTTCCTCGGGTAAGTGGATGGTTCGCATTCCTGGTACGCGTGTATAAGGCCGTGTTCCTGGATTTGCGGCGTGCTGTTCGATGCTCACGCACGACAAACCGTACATGCTGGAAAACAGTCGATCCATTACAGCCAATTACGCGCGGACGGCATCGAAACGCAGCGCAATTACGAGAAGTCGAGGCGTCCCGATATTTCGACACATCGCCTTGTCGGCATAAACGGGAATGGCACCATCAGGAGCCGTGGTGTCGTGAAGATCTGGCCGAAGGTTTCGACCTCGCGCCAGCGCGCCCGGGGCCGGATAAAGCCCGCAATTTCGGTTTTCTGTCCCCATTGACACGCTTTGCCCGCGCCGTGAGGTGCGCGGGATGCGGACCGTCCGCCCCCCCGACGCGATCGTCAATGACCCGCACGGAGCCGACGAGCACCCGGCATGGGCGCGCGCCGGCTAGCGCTGCGGGATTTTGCCTCGCCGTCCCTAAACGGCTGTAAACTCACGCTTTTGCCGCCACGCCCCCACACCCCAGATGTCTCAGTCCCCCAAAGTAGGCTTTGTCAGCCTCGGGTGCCCGTAAGTCACTAGAAGTAAACCCGGCTCTGTCCGCCCTCATCAGGCTATGTCGCAGGCTGACTGGCGTACTTCTCTCCCTTTTGGGGGGGGGCTCGTTAGTCCTCCGTCTCTCCGTCGCGCGCCGGCACGTGGGTGTGTCGGCCCCACGGAGGCTGGATAGTTACACATTCTTGAGGCAGACCTGCTACGATGGACCTACGATCAAGCGCAAATGGCATTTTTTTGTAATTTTTCTGCCAGAACTAGGGGAAATGATGATTCATTGGTTCGAGGTGTCGAACTTTGCGAGCTTTGGTGACGAGAGCACTCGTATCGACTTCGTACCCGGCAAGGTTGTGGACGACTACACTGTTTTCACCTCACCGTCCGGTGCACGGTTGAGCAAATTTTGCTCGATATTTGGCCCAAATGCAGGCGGTAAGACCAACCTGATCCGCGTTCTAGGCCAAACTGCGAACTTTATAGCTAACTCCTTCAGGAACGCTGAGGACGATTCAACGCCGTTTGTTTCAAATTTTTTTTCAGATTCGGAAAACGTTTCAATCTCAATTCAATTTGAACTTGCTCATTTTACTGCCGAGACAGCAATTCAGTGGAATATCGAGGAACCCAGCATTGTCTACCGCTATGAACTGGTGGCAACGAGCAAGCATGTGGTCAGCGAGGTTCTTCGTCGAAAGACAAGTCATTTGTTTAGCCGCGTCTTTGAACGTCAATTGATTGACGAGGATTATCAGTATTCAGGTGTGCCGGAAAGATTGGTCAAGGAAATTCCGGGTAACATTTCTCTTATTTCATGGCTTGCACGACAGGAAATTCGATTTGCGTCTCAAATGAGATCATATTTTTCAATCATGGCGGGCGCATATGGTTCGGGATATGAAAGAATGCCTGGATTTATGCGGGCACATCGATCTATTGATATATTCAAAAAATCTCCCGATTATCTAAAAAAGGCGATTGAGCTGCTGCGCGCGTGGGATTTTGGTCTCGACGATATGCAAATTCGTCGTCGAACATACATGATAGAAGGCAAAGAAGAGGAGTACTACACCGTGGACGTCACGCACAGAAACGGTGATAGAGAATTCCAGCTTGATCTATTCTCCGAGTCAAGTGGCACAATCGAACTTTTTGCGCACTTAGGTCCGATATTTGAAGCTCTTAGTGCGGGTGGCGTTGCTATTATTGATGAAATCGATGAGGCTCTCCATGTAAATATGATTGAGGCAATTCTCGATCTCTTTATGAGGGAGGAAACAAATCCTAAAAATGCTCAGCTCATTTTTACCTCGCATAGTCCTTGGCTTATGAATCTGTTAAACAAGTGGCAGGTTGTTTTGGTCGAGAAAAGAAATGGTTATAGTGCCGCCTGGCGACTGTCGGATATGGAGGGCGTTCATAGTCGCGACAATCTTTCCGCCCGATATTTGGCAGGTGCTTACGGTGCGGTGCCTCGTGATTTTAGATTCGGAAACCATAATCACGATGAGGTGCACTAATTGCCACCTAAGAAACGTACAGTTCGTGCTGTTCGACGCACGATTCTGATTCAATGTGAAGGGAAACGTGACAAGGCATTTCTAGAGCATCTGCGTAGCATGTATTGCTCCGGACTCGCCGGCGGACCAGATGTGAGTGTAAGGGAGGCGAAAGGAAAGGGCGGGAACAACGTCGTTGATACATTGATTGGGAATCTGATGTCGCGGGACTTCGATCTCGCAGTTGCATTTTGTGAAGCCGACGTTCCGCCTGAGCCTGCCTATGTAAGAAGAATGAAGGGACTGGGCAAGCGAGGGGCGATTGTAACGGCGGATTCGTGCTTGGAAGCGATGCTACTTCGGATCCTTGGGCGCAGAATTCCGGATACTGTGGCAGATTGCAAAGCGGAAATCGAGCAAGTGGCGGGATGTCAGCTCTTTACGCCTGCAGAATACCAGCGATTGTGGACCTTGGGTGTGGTTGAGGCCCACATCGCTCGACACGATCACGATGGAACAGTAACGAGTCTAATTGGATGTTATCGATGACAGGCTTGTGGGGGCGCAGATCACGATGTAACACGGCGCCCCTCGGCGCCGTTTTTCATTGACCCGGGGCCTCTGTCGGCTTTGCCAACACCCGCAGGTGTCCGTTGCCGATCAGGAAATTTCGGTACGCCGAGATCGCAACGTCCCACACCGCCCGCATCACGCTCGGGCCGGCCTCGACGATTTTGCCGTTCTGGTCGACGACGGCGAGCGTTGCGGGATTCCCGTCCGGCGTCACGATGCTGAGCCCCTGATAGCTGACGGCGCTGATCGTGCTGGATATCGCCGCTGCAATCTGCATATCGGCAGTCGGGCTTTCGTGTTTCGATTGTTTCTTCGTCATTCCGACATACCTCCCATTCGTTTGAATTCGACTACCCAGACCCAGGGATTTGCGTCCCAACCGTGACCGCGCGCGGCGTTCAGGCTGTCCCACAGGTCATGGAAGGCGCGGATGCTCGGCGGGCGGAACGCTCCGGCGCTGTAGCCGCGCATGTGATGGTCCTTGATCGTCACGCCTTCGGCGCGGGCGTCCGACTCGCTGATTGATTGCAGGCGCTCGGCGCGCACACCGGTGATCTCGAGCGTGATGCGCGACGCCCAGCGCGGCATGTGGATGGACGGTGTCCAGCCGCGCGACTCCTTGGCGTCGAGCGCCCGGAACGTGTTGAGATCGATGTCGACTTCGGCGCGGCCGTCGTCGGCCTGGTACGCGATGCCGGCATAACGGCGCGCCGGCCGGCCACCCTCGAACGTTTCGGTGCCGATGCGGCGCACCTCATGCGTTTCGCGAACCCAGAGGCGATTGCCGACGTCGCCATGCGGGCAGACGTAGCAATCACCGGTGCGCGTGTGCCAAATCGCAGCCAGCTCTGGCGCGGGCGTTCCGCCGACATACCTCACGGAGCCGCCGCCGGCGGTCGTCGGTTCCCATGCGCCGAGCGGGTTGTTGTGCGGCAGCTTGATGATGCGACGCGTCTGCGTCTTCCGGCCTTCGAGGATGGCGCGCACCATCGGGCCGCTGAAAAGGATAGGGCGTTCAGTCATGCTAGGATTTCTCCAAACTCAAAGCGGGGGCCGGTATATGACGATCTTTCTCGATGCGCGTGGGTACCAGTTTGAAATTGACGTGGACGGGAACCCACGCCGATTTCACATCGGCACTATTTGTCGCGAGAACAATTTGCCGACAAGCGTCCACATCAACGAACTCGACAGAACCGACGGCCGGACAACGCTTGACATTCACCTACCGCAGGCGCTGTGGTGGCCAGCGAAAAATGGCGGCCTCGAGGTCGTTTGTCGAAAAGCGATATCGCTTGCGGTACGAGAAGGATGGTTTCGCGCCGAGGGGCATTACAACGCCGAGTTCTTCGACGAGAACATCGACGGCTGGCCCGGCGAATTGACGCGTATATAGCTTTACGTGAGTGCGCGCGGGAAATCGTCGTGCGTGCGGCCGTCGAGGTGGCGGCCGGCGACGCGCTTGCCGGCGCGGTGGACCATTGCCCACCCGTCGCCGCTCGCCGATCCGCGCGGATAGTCCTCGACACGGTAGCCTCCCGGCGCTACGCGGCCGTCTCGTGCGATTGCGGCGGTTTCGAAGCGGCCGGCGCCGAAGTCGCCAGAGCCCGGCGCCCATTCGCCCCATTGCTTGAAGAGGAACGGCACGCCATAGGCTGCGCACTGGTCGCGCAGGTCGCGCGCCCACTCCGGATGCATCGGCCGCGCGCCGTGGCCGCTTTCACCTCCAACGATCACCCAGTCGATTTCGGGCGAGCTGTAGCCTGTCCCGTCCTCCGCGTATTCGGTGGTTGGTCCGTGAATCCACGGTGCGTCCGCAGGGCAGTCTTCACAGGACGACATTTCCTGCATGCAGCAAACGCCAGTTGGATCGAACCAGGCTCGCAGATCGACCGGCCCCAACAGCGGCTCCATGGACAAGAACCGGCGGCGCGCCGGCGTCATGAGAAGCTTTTCGATGTCGCGGTCTGCCTCGGCCTGGTGTACGATCGTCGCGCCGATCCAGACGCCGGGCCACGGCAACTCGTCCCACGTGTTGAGCCCGCGCGACAGCTCGTCGACAACCTCGTTGAGCATTGCGCGCGCATTGCCGATCCTCTTCGTGAGCAGGAGCCAATCAAGATGCGGCGTTTTCGCGATCAGGCGGAACAGGTCAACGCGCCACGACGGATCGACGGCGTTGTCGAACACGTCGGCGAGCGACGCGCAGAACACGCGCTGGCGCCGGCCGTGCACGGCGAAGAACTGATCGTGGCGCGCATTCCAGCGGATCGGCTCGCGCCACGTCGCGTCCGACGTGCGGACACGCTCTCCGTGCGGCCCCCAGACGACCTTGTGCAGCCGCGTGTCCATCATGTGCTCGGCGTAGCAGTGGTCGCAGCCAGGCGACACCTTCGAGCAGCCGATGAACGGATTGAACGTGTGGTCCGTCCATTCAATCTTGCTGTTCTCGCTCATAGGTCGATGTCCACGTATTTGGTGACGAAGCGCGCGTCTTCGCTGTGGTGACGGCGGTAGATGATGCGGATGCCTCCGCCAAGGTCGAACGGGCGCCCGCGGCCGTTGTCGTCGTTCAGCTCGGCTTGGTGGTCGAAGCAGGCTGAGCGCAGTGTGTCGGCGAGGGAGACGGGATCGACCGACAGTCGAAGCAGGAAGTCGTGGTTGATCTCGATGATGGTTCGGGTGCTCATGCCGCAAGGTCCTCGTCGTTGACGTCCATGGGCTGCTGAAAGACGCGGCCGCGCTCGCCGGCGGGGATCGTTACCAGACCCGCTGCGGCGAGGAACGGATTGCGCTTCATGGCGCTGCGTGCCGCGCGAGCAGCTTCGGTTTTGATAGCGGCCGGGCACGGCACATCGGGCCCAGTGCCGACAGCCCAAACCGCACGCCACTGAGCGCGGCAGACCGGAGGAATCCAGTCGACGATATGCACTTCGGTGCGGTGAATCGTCAGCAGCTCGCTGACACGTTGCTGCGACACGCCGCAGCGCTTGACCAGCTCGCGAACCGACAGCGGCTCCCGTTCGAGAATGGCGCGCATCCTGTCCCACGCCGGCGTCGCACGCGACCGGTAGTCAGGCGCCCGCTTGATCTTGAGCACCCTGGTGGCAAAGGTCTGGACTGACTTACGCGAATGACGCGGAAACGCTGCGTACAGGGCCTTGGACGGGATGGGCGACGGATAGAGGCGGGCGAGCCGGCGCGCCTCGGCGGTCGTCCACAGGTTGTGTGTCGACGTCGACATGCTACGATTCCTCCGGATTCTTCCAGCGAGCACCAGATGAAGACGGTTTTCCTGATGCGTGGGTACGAGATGAACTGCACGCCACGCCCGACCGACGACGGCAAGTTCGCCGCGCAGGTCGAAGTGACGAAGGTGGGATTCAGCCGCGAAGCGGCGTTTCGGCAGCTAGGCACGTTCGACACTGAAGCAGCCGCTGTCGATTATGCGAAGACGTTTTCGGACGAGTGGCTCAGTCGCTACGGCTGAACGCTACTTACGGTTTCAATTTGAAAACTATAACATCGGGGTATTGCATCAATTCACTTCCGGCCTATGATTGGAAATCAGCAACTTAATTGGAGAATAATGTGGCTGATGAATCAATCAATACGAGAATGGAGCGCGGGCGATCCGCATACTTCATTCTGATCAACGCTCGACGCGATTCGAATCTGCTCATGCAGCGCATATGCCGTGGAGACAAAACAGCATTGGCCCTGTACGAACAGACAGTCGTTCGAGAAATGCAAGCGGTGACTCTATTTTTATCCGAGTACCCTGTTGGCAGACGCGGGCTTACCGATTGGAGGGGATAGTCGTGGCGAGAATCCAGACGCAACATGGCGCACGTAACGTCCAAGAGGAAGTCTACAAAGGCCGCAAAATCGAAGTTGTCGCCGGCTATGATTCACTTTCTGACAAGTGGCCGTTTCACATCTACATCGATGGTGAGCACCTGCTCGGCCAATGGAAAGCCGACCGAATGGACGAAGCTTTCGAATCTGGTTTTCGCATCGCTCAAGAGCAACTAGATCGCGTTTAGTCGACCAAAGGTTCTCATTGAACCTGCTGGCGTGATCGACGCCAGGATCAGCGCGTCGAGCTTCTGGAACTTGCTCATGATGGGTCTCCTGGCACGATGCAGGCGGCGCGCCACTCGCCAGTTGCGTCGTGTACTTCGCCGATGTTGTCGCAGTAGGGACAGCGTGGTGTCAGTTCCGGATACAGCGTCTCGCGTAGGTGGTCGGGAAGGCCGGCCGCGCGGATCTCGAACACTTCGACGTCGGTCAGCTTCATTGGATTTCACCCGCGCTGATCGCGTCGATGGCCTCGATGAACTTGCGATGCTCGTTCTCGCGCGCCCACCATGCGAACATCACGTATCGCTTGACCCACATCTCGGACGGTGTGTCGAAACGATCCGGGCCTGTGAGGTTCGGGCTGGAGAACGCGACCGGTTGCGTACGTTGAATCACGCGGCGCTGCGTGCGTTCCACCAATACCTCCGGCTCACCGTTTTTCATCAGCGCGCGCCAGCGCATTCCATCCCGCTGATCGTCGGGTGACGCCGCGGCGCGGGGCTTCCGCAGCGTCAGTTCGCCGTGATGGATATTGATAGCGTTGTCGAGCGCGTTGACGTGCTCGGTCGTGAGCGTCTGCGCACGGTCGGCTTCGATAACTGCACGCGCGGCCGCGATGACGCCGGCCGAGGCTCGCGGCTCCCGCTGACCATTCCACGTGTCGGCCTTCCCGCGCGTCTGGATCGCCGCGACGCCGTTTGTCGGCACGTCGGCCGGCCGCCAGATCGTGCCGCATGCGTGGCAGAGATGCGAGCGGTGGGGCGGGTTTTGCCAGCTCTCTTCGAACGCGGCGCGATTCGATTCACACGTTTCGCATTCGTCCGGGCCAGCGCACTCGCAGCGGCCGGCCGGCGTGAACGGCTCCGGCGCATCGACATGCTGCACGCCGCACTTCGGGCAGAACAAAAGCATGTCAATCGGCTCCGGCTGCGCCGGGTTGTCGAGCATCGCGGTCAGGCGCCCAAGCAACAGCATTTCGGCATCGTAAAATGCCTTGGCGTCCAGATCTTCGCCCCAGTCGCCGTCGACGGTGTGGCAGCTCTTTAGCGCGTCAGCGCTCCGCGAAATGCTCTGGCAGGCGTCCATGATCGTGGCGCGCTCGTTCTCCTTCGGCGCTTCATTCATGCTTGGCTCCCCGCTGCGGCCAGCCGGCGCAGCACATTGACCTTGACTGCCCGAAGTTGCGCTCGACGCGCCCGGCGGCGCTGCCGCGCGTTGCCGCTGGACCATGTGTCGGGTGCGCAGTACTCGACGTACTCGTGTGTGTTGCAGCTCGGGCACGGAATGTCGCCGCCGTTGTGCAGCGGGCCGCCCGGTTCATCGCAACTATCCGCATCCCACAGATAGCCGTCACAGCAAAGCGCGTCGCGATACGGGGCGCCAAAGTGCGAACCTGAGTAGTTACACATGCTTGGCTCCATCGAGAAGCGCGTCGATGGTCGAGAACAGGTCGGTGACGCGGGCCGGTGGATCGTTTTCCCACTCGACCTGCGACAGTTCCTCGCGAGCTTGGCGCAGCGCATCCATCAGCCCGACAGGAGCGGATGCCGGCGCGAGAGGCGGCGGGCCAACGCAAAGCGTCGTTCCCGGCGCCAGTTTGGCGATGTCGCGATGGCGCCAGGCGATGCCATTGATGCCGCCAACGGCGCTGATGCGCGCCACCGGTGACGCCGCCTGCGCGGGGACGGCGGCGGGTTCCCGCCGGCAGGAGCCGCCCGTGCGCTGCTCGCATGGACGGCTCCTGCACATGCACGGCGCCGGCACGCCAGCAAGCCGCGCGCGCAGCCACGTTGCGACGTCTTCTCCCTGCTGGCATCCGAATTCGCTGCAGATCCCATGCAACAGGTTGAGGTTCACGCGCACCGCGTTGTAGACCCAGCGGGCAATCGGACGCAGCAGATCGCCGTCCTGCTGCGGCTCGATGGCGTCGAGCAGGTCGCGCACGATCTTGACGCTCGCCGAACTGTCGTTCGTGAGTTCGTCGATGTTGTCGCCACCGTGTTCGGCGTCGTAGTGGTGGCGGACGAACTCGCGCAGCTGGGCGACGGTATAGCCGCCATACGTGTTGGTGTTCATGGTATGAGCCTCGATGGTCACGCGAAGAGGTCGCCCTGTCTTTTGCCGCTCGACTCCGCGAGGTGCGTAGGGCAGAAGTGGGTATCGGCGCCGACCTGATGCGCGTGCACCGCGCACAGATGCCGGTCGCATGTCTTGCCCGGCTTCGTCTGGAAATCGCACAGGAAGTCGCTCGGCGCATCGCAGCCGTCAACCGAGCAGCGGCGCTCGCGTTTACGACCGCGCGTGCAGATGATTCCGGACATGCCGCGGGGAAGGCGAAACGGGGTGCAAGGCATCAGGTGCCTCCGTTTTAGAAGGTCTGCGGCGCGACGGTCAGCGCGATAGCGATCGGGCGCACCCAGACCGGCGTCGACGAAAGCTGGAACGTCTCGCCGGATTCGGCGAGCAGCAGCGTGGTGCCCATCGCCTCCGCGATCGCCTGCGCGGCGTCAGGAGGCACGGCATTGCCGATGCGCTCGCGCCACGCCTGGTCGGACAGTCCGTCGAGCTCGAGATACTCCTCCGGCTCGACGAGCGATTGCAGGACGGCCAGCTCGAGCGTGGTGAACGGGCGGTGCCAGGTGCCATCCAGCGCGCGGATCACGGCGACGGTCTTCTCGTTTGCCGCGGGCATGCGCGGATCGGCGACGGACCAGCGCCCGTTGTCGTGGCCGGCGGACGCCGACACTGCGCCGCTGTGCTGATCCCAACCGACGACGCCGTAGTGGCCGCCGGTCAGGTACGCGTCGCCGCGCTCGCGGCGCATGCCCGGACGCGGGTCGGCCACGGCGAACGCACCTTGTCCGCTGTCGCTGCGCGCGATGACCGTGCCGGCCGGCTCGTCGAAGCCGGTCACGCGGTACTTGCCGGCTCCTTCGAAACCGGTGCTCGCGCGCGGATCGGCGACCGCATACGCACCCTGGTCATCGCCGCCGATCACCGTGCCGGCGTGGCCGCCCCATTCGGTCACCTTGTACTTGCTGAAGAGGGGACCGGCCGGCGGCCGCGGATCCTGCACGCATTGACCAGTGCCGTGCGCGCTGGTGACGGCACCGGCCGGGTCGCGCCAAGGGACGATCCGGAATTCGTTGTTGTGCTTTGCCGGCCCTTGATGGCGCGGGTCCGCGACGCTGAAGGTGCCTTGCCCTGGCGACTTCTGTCCGGTGATCGTGCCGGCGTGGTCGTTCCAGCCGAGTACGCCGTATTGCTGGTATTGCGCGGCGTCGGCCGGCCCGCGCGGGTCAGCAACCGAAAATGTCCCATTGCCCGGGCGGCTCGCGCCGGCCACGACGCCACACGGTTCCTCCCAGCGATTCACGCCGAGCACGCCGTTGTGCATGTCCGGCACGATCAGGTAGTCGCGCAGATGGCCGTTCTCGACCGCGAGCTTGTTCAGGCTGCGCCAGTCGCTGCCTGCCTCGACGAACGCGAGGCGCACCCACGTTTTCCATTGCAGCGACGGCACGCGGTGCATCGGGCCCGCGGCCTCGACGTCGCCCGGCAGCGGCATGCGTCCGAGCAGGGTGCCGACGCCCTGCAGGCGCTTTACCGGCGGCTCGTACAAGCACGCCGGCACCTTTTCCATGTGCCGCGCGACGAGCAGGAATCGCTTGCGGCTCTGCGCGAGGCCGGCGATCACGCCGCAGTCGTGCGTCGTTTCGTTCACGGCGTAGCCGTAGTGCCGCAGGATCTGGCCGATCTGGTCGAGTAGGTGGCGGCCGCGCGTCGCGAGGCGCGGGACGTTCTCGAAGACGATCAGCTCGACCGGATCGTCCTTCCACGCTTCGCACATCAGCCACACGCAGCGCAGCGTCAGTTCGTTGAGCGCCTGGTACTTCGGCGTCCGGGCTTTGCTCTCCGGGAGCAGACCCGACGCGCCCTTGCACGGCGATGAGATGAACACACAATGTGGGTGCTCGTAGCCGGCAGCACGCTGCACATCCGTGGGCGTCGCCTCGCGCCACCCGGGCGGCGGTTCCGTTTCGTGATACGCCGTGTACTGCCCGCGCGTCATCAGGTCCATGACCGTGCACGGCGTGCCGACCAGCGTTTCGAAGTCGCGTGCGGCCGCCGGGTCGTTATCGATGCCGCCGATGCAGCGCCACGTCGCGGTCATGTTTCCGACGCGGGAGGTCGCTTTGGTGAAGCCCTTGGCGCCGCCGCCGAGGCCGCAGCAGAAACCGAAGCTGTTGTAGACGCGCTGATTGTCCATAGGTGCCACAGGAGAAATCGGGAAAAAAGAAGGGCGCCGGAATTCGGCGCCCCTCGAACGCCGCGCGGACCGAGGTAAACCGCGCGGGATGCTCTGTAGTCGCAACGTGAGAGGTCAGTCGGATGAATCGATGGTTTCGCTGAACCCGCACTTCGTGCACGTGTACTGGTTCATGCAGTTACCGACGTTCTTCCGGTCCATCACGTGCATGCAGCCGAACCGGAAGACCTTGACGGTGCCGCCCCAGTAATCGCCGATCAGCGCGTAGCTGATCTGGTCGTGCATGAAGAACATTCGCGCGTCGCCGAGGAGGGTGCGCGACCAGCCAGTCGCGATCGGCGAGTAGCGAAAGAAGGATGACTTTGCGAATTCATCCCACGAGATCTCGGTCCAGCCATTCGGCAGAACGTCGCAACCGTAGTGGCGCACGGGATGCGGCTCGCAGTCGACCTTGCCGCCCCAGTACAGGTTTTCGATCTGACCGCGAAACGCGGCGTCGGCGCCGCCGATCTTGTCAAGCAACATGGTGGGTCTCCGTCGTCTTCGGCAGCGTCGCGTCGAGGCGTCGAATCAGCTTCACGATGTCCACGGGGATGCGCATCGCATGGCTGCCGTGCATTGCGGCGAACGCCGGCCGCAGAAGGTTCCGTTCGTCGTCGCTCAGCTCGGCGTGTTCGAGGCGCGCGAGCGCGCGCCAGAGCGGGTCTTGCGTATCGGTCATCGGGGGTACTCCTGTTCAATGACGGCCACGACGCGATCGCATGTCGCGACGTCGAACCAGCCGATGTGACATTCCTCGTGGTTCGCGATGCCGAGCTGCCGAGCCAGCCAGATATATGCGTCGGTGCGCGTCATGCCGCCGGACTGCCAGATCGGGTTGAAGGCGGCTTTCGCGCGCTTCCGTGCGTCACGAGTCGGCCCGTCGGCCAGCGTGCCGAGTGGAATCTTGGTGAAGGGGTGCAGGCCGACATACGCCCGGCAGGAACGACACAGGAACGCCCACGGCCACTCGCCATACTCGCGTCCGTAGATCGCTGAGTTGTTCACGATCTCGACAGGGCCGCCGTCGTATGGGCATTTCGTCGGAGCCGGCAGAGGGTTTTTGACCCGGGCGGTCGCGCGCCGTGATAGATTCCACGGTGTTTTCGTCGTTTTCATGACCAGATCGAAAAAATGGGCGCTGTGCGAGCCGCCCGAATGCGCCGCGCAATCCGGGGCACGGAAGGCGCGCGGCGGTGCTGCTATCGGGGCATCCACTGCGTGCCGCGCACGATCCGGCCGACTGGCTCGAGTACGAGCACCTCGGATTCCTTCTCGCTGCGCACAAGTGCGCTGCCGCGCCGCTGGGCTTTCTCGAGCGACGTGTGGCGCTTCGGCTTGCAATACCTGCCGACCGTCACGAACAACGGTGCGCTCGCGCCGACCGGCCCGAGCGTCAGCTCGTCGATGCGCGCTTCGAGTGCCGCGGTATTCGCGCGCCAGGTGTCGGCTCGTTGCTGCGCGGCGTCGCGCTCGGCGGTGAGGCGCTCGACTTCGGCGCGCAGGCATTCGATGATCTGCGAGGCGTCGATGACGCGGGCATTCGGGTCCACAGAGCCGTCGACCGGGTCGACCGAAACCAGCGCCGGAGCAGCATCGCCCGGTGGCGTGTCGCTGGTCGGCGCGGCTGGCGTGGCCGGCTGCGCTGCGCGCGCGAGCCAGTACACATACTCGTTGCCGCCGCCGGCCCGTTTCTCGCGCTCGACGATCGCCTCGCCGAGCATCCGGTTCAACTCCTTCGTCACGTCGAGATGCGGTAGCCCGGTTCCGGTCGCCACGGCCTTCGCCGTGGCTTCCGATGTCGCGGCGAGATACTTCTCGATTTCGTCTCTCACGCTGCCTCCCGGATTGCATGCTGCGCAGCCGGCGCGACCTGACCGCCCTCGACCCAGAATGCTTCGATGGCCTCGGGCAGGCCGCCGGGTGGCGTTTTCAGGCTCATGAAGACGAGCGCCGTGTCGATCTGATTGGTGTATGCGAGGTCGTCGAGCCAGTAGAGCAGCCGATCGCGCTCCGGGCCGACCAGGACGTCGGCGCGATCGAGCACGAGCAGCTTCAGGCCCGAGAAGTGGCTGATCGCCGCGGCGATGTGCGCGTCGACGCGCCAGCGCTCGGATTCGGATAGCAGGGCGTAGGCGCGCCCGTCGGCGAAGATCTCCATCTCCGGCGTGATCGTCACGTCGGCCCATTCGGACATCTCGGCGAGCGCGACGAGGCGCTCGTTCATCGGCGTGAGCGCTTCGCTGAGCAGGTCTGCCGGGATGCCGCTCGGCGCGAGCGCGTCGGCGATCGCCTCGTACGCCGCGACGTCTTCGTGCAGCGCGGCGGCCTGCTTCGCCAGATAGGCAGCGCCGGCGGCGCGCCGCTCGATTTCGCGAAGCGTCGCGATGTCGGTGTCGAGCTGCTTTCGGCGGCGCTGGAGGTCGGCCAGTTCTGAGCGAGCGGCGTCGCCGCTCTCGCGTGCGGCGGCCGCGCCGCTTTCCTCCGCATCGTCTTCGAGTGCGCGCAGCTGCGTCGCGGCCGCGTCGGCCGCTTCGAGGTCGCGTTTGCGGTTCGCGGCGGCGTTTTGCAGCGTCTTCAACCCCTGCTCATACTCGGGCAGCTTTGCGGCCGCGTCAGCGTCGCGCGCGCCGGATGCGGCCGCCGCCGACAGCACGCCGTTGAGGTAGCGCAGGAGCGCGCCGCATTCCGGGCACGAACATTCTGTTCCGGCCGGCGCCGCGCCGGCGAGCACACGAAGCGCTTCGACCTTGGGCAGGAATTCAGCGACCTGCTCGTCGGCGAGCTGCGCGAGCTCGACCGCCTTTGCGTAGCCGGCGGCGCGCGTGCGCAGGTCGGCGATTTTCGACGCGCGCGCACGGGCCGAGGTGTCGGCCGCGTCGGCTGCGCCGATCTGCTGCTGCAGTTCGCCGATCCGGTCGTCGAGCGCCGCGCGGTCGCCCGTGAGCTTCCGCAATGCTGCCTCGTCGAACTCGACCGCCGCCGGGCGCCAGGTGGCGGCCTTCTGGCTGCCGTACGTCTCGCCGGTCGCGGTGCGCCACGACTGCTTCGCGCCGCGCGCGCGATCGGCGGCTTCCTTCTGCGCAGCTTCGAAGCCGGCACGCAACATCGGCGTGATGGCCGCGAGCCGCGCGGCGGCCGGCGCCGGCACCGCATCGGCGCGGAACCCAAGCTTATCGAGCAGCCGGGCCCGCATTTCGTCGACGCCGATCTTCACGCCCATCAGGTCGTACAGGAACGCGCGGCGCTCGGCCGCGCCGAGGTGTGCGAACCGCTGCGCGTCGAGGACCAGCGGCAGGCGCGGATCCTCGGCGAGTTCGCGCTTGAGCTTGCCGGACGGTAGCATGACGCTGTTCGCCTGCTCGCCGCATGCGACCACGATCTGGCCGCCGTCGGCCCCCTCGGTGACGAGCGAGCCGTATTCCTTCTTCAGCGCGACGCGCACGGTATCGCCGGTGAGCGCCATGCGCACGGCTTCCTGCAGGCTGCTCTTGCCTGCGCCGTTCGGGCCGGTGAAGAGGGCGACGGGTTTGGCGAGCCGGATGTCTGCCGTGCGGATTCCGAGCACGTTCGCCACATAGATGTCGGTGATTTTCACGATTGCTCTCCCTGCGGTCCGTGCGGCCGCAGCACCGAGCGGCCGCCGTCCGAATCCATCGCACTGACGACGCCCTTGGCTTCGAGCAACTCGACCAGCCGCGCGGCGCGGTTGTAGCCGATCTTGAACTGGCGCTGCACGCTCGAAATAGTCACTTTCTGTTGCTCGATCACGAACGCTTCGACTTGGGCGTACAGCGGATCCTCGTTGCCGGAGGCGGCTTGTTCCTCGTGCCACTCCTTCCAGCCCTTCACCCATGCGATGCACAGCTCGCCAGCCATCACGGGGCATTCGCTTTCGGGTTTGCCCTCGGCGGCGGCCTGCCGGCCGGCCTGATTCTGTTCGTCGAGTTGCGCTTGCGTCGGGCCGTCGCCGAGCTTCGGCACTTCGCGGAATTCGGCGTCGACGACGTCGTCGCCGTTCGGGCGCTGCCCGTCCATGCCGTCGCCGTCCTGGTCGGTGTACTCGCGGCCGAGGTCCAACCCACGCTGATCGGATTCGCCGCGGATCTCGTCCATGCCGCCGGTGTGCTCGTCGGGGTTTGCGACGACGACCAGGACGGCTTTTCCGCTTGCCTCGTACAGCTCGTGCAGGTTCGGTTGGGAGCCGCCGAATTTCACGACCGCCTTGACGCCGTCCTTGATCGTGATCTGGTCGAGGTCGCCCTGAACGACGATGCGGCCATCGCTCGCGATCAGGTGCGTCGCCATCTTCACGTTGTGCTCGACGCGTGCACGCAGCCGGTCGATGACGTCGTTCTGCTTTTTCTCGGACAGCTTGACCCACAGGTCCGGCAACAGCTTGATCTCGGTGACGAGCGCGGAGAGCAGGTCTTTGCCGATCGATTCGGCGGTCATCTGGAGGACGTTCTTGTCGGTCATGTCGAAATCCTTGGCGGCGGTAGGCGCTCGTTAGTCGGCGTTGATCGGATTGCGCGGGCGGCGGCCGGCCGGCGCGGTTGTCTGAGCGGTTGCCTTGCCGGCGGCCGCCTGTTCGGCTGCTGCCGTGATGGCGCGCATGCGCGCCGAGGCGAGGGCGTTCAGTTCGGCCTTGGCGGTTTCATCGGGCACACCGCTGATCGCGCTCCGGGCGAGGTCGAGGTCTTCGGGAGATTTCGCGCTTTCGATGTCCTCGCGGATGCCGCGCACGAGTCCGGCGACATCGAAGTCGAAGCCGCCTTGGCCGTCGTCATCTTCATCGCCCGGTTCACCCTGGTCGTCGACTGGGTCTGCGTGCGCGTCCGACGGTGGTGTGGCGTTTTCGCGCGATTCGGGGGTGGGACCGGTTTGCGCCGGCGTGGCGCGCGAGACTTCCTCGGCCGGCTGCGCGCGGCCGGCTCGCAGCTCGTCGAGCGTCGACCGGTTGACCGAGTAACTGCCGTCTTCGTGCACGTCGACGATATCCGCCACTTCCTCGACGCTCGTCAGGCCCATCAGTAGCTCGGGCGCGTACAGCTTCCCGAAGAACGACGCGCTGCGGTACCGAAGCATCACTTCGGGCATCGTCTGCCACTTGCTGCCGTTCTTCGTGTACCAGCCTTCCTTCACAGCGAGCTCGATCGACACCGGCGGCGATTCGAGGCGCGTGTCGGTTCCGCGCTCGAGCGCCCAGGCGATGCACTCGATATCCTCGATCTCCACGTCTTGGCGCTTCTCGGTGCGCGAGCGGTTGCCGCTCGGGCCGCTCCATTCGAACGTCACGTATGGCACCGTCTTGCGTCCGAGCTTGCGGATGTCGAAACGCAGCGGGGAGAAGCGTCCGCAACCGTTCACGGCCGCGATGATCCACTGCGACGACCAGGACGGCCGTCCCTCGACGATGTACAGGTTCTGCATCACCATCAGGGGGTCTGCGCCCATGCGTTGCGCCATGTTCAGCGCGACGACGGCATTCGCAATCGCGTTCGGGTTCTCGCGCGATTCGGTGACCTCGCCGTAGCGATTGGTTTTCTCGATCGTTTTGCGGTACGCGGCAGGCACAAGCGTCGACGACGCCAACAGGTTCGCCGCGCGCTGCATCAGCTCGAACGATTGCAGCGAGCCGAAGCCGGGCGCGACGGCGGGGAGGGTGGCCTCGCGCGGCAACGGCGAGCGGACGGATTCGAGAGTGGTGGGCGTGGACATGGATACCTCGGTTATTCGTGGAATTGGCAGGTGCCGTAGCGCGGGCAGTATTTCTTGTCGCACAACAGCGATTTCGGGTTGGGGTAGAAGCGGCCAGATCGGAACATGTCGGCCGCGAACTGGATCAGGCCGGGCGTTTCCTCGGTTCCGATCATCACGCGCTTCGCGTTCTTGACCGGGGCGGTCGCGACCTCGGGCGTACCCTTCGTTTTGAGCCCGATGATCTCGGCTGTATCGGCTATCAGCTCGCCGGTCGTGTGCTCGTACAACAGCTCGTATGTCCCGATCTGCGGCCCGTGGCCCTTCGTGACAGCGACGCCCTGCGCGACGGCCTTCGATCCGCTCTTCAGGTCGGCGATGCCCGGGCCGAGCGCCGTGCGACGGACACGTGCGCGGTCCATCGTGCCGGTGAGGCGGACCACGATCCCACCGCCGCAGTCGATGTCGAGCGGCTTCGTTTCCATCTCGACCGCGACGAAGTCGTACCGCGGCGTGATCTCGAGGCAGTACTTCGTCGTGAGCGAGATCCCGATGCGCTCCGCTTCCTTCAGACTGAGATCGTCGCTCGCCGGGTTGTACTCGTTCGATGGGTCGTGCAGCTTGTCGACGAACGCACCGGCTGCGTCGTCGACGGTCAAGCCGGAGCCGTCAAGCACGCTCTGGTCATAGGCCGCCGTGCCTGCGTGGATCGCGGTACCGAGCGCGGCGCGTAGGCCCACGACGTTGCGCATGCCGAGGATATGGATTGCTTCAAAGCGATATGCACATTCAAATAGCGAGGCCCATGCAGACGCACGGACACGAAAGATCGACGGGGTGATCATCGTTGAGCTCCAAAGCCCCGGCGTGAGACCGGTGCGAACTCCGGCCATGCCGGAGAATTCGAGAGGCGGTGGTGCAGGGCGACGTGATACTCGTGGGTGCACACGAGCAGGTTCTCGGGGCGGTTGTCGTTCTTCACGCCATTGATGTGATGCACGACTTCGGTGTTCGGATTGCCAGTGCCGAAGCTGCGCAATGGGCGGCCAAGCGCAGCCTCGGCAACGAGCACATGTTCGTAACGCCGCGTGTTTGCCGCGACGCGCACCACCACATAGCCTTGCGTGCTGAACGTGCGATTCCCTATCGCCGCTGCCGTCTTCGCGGCCGCCGCTTTGCCGATGCCATGGCCCTTGAGGTACTTCAGCGGTCGGCCCTTGATCCATCCCTTCGAACGATCGTTGACGGGCGCAAGGCGTGTCGGCCGGCCGCAGCCGCACTGGCAAAGGGCTACTGTTGTCGCAGTGGTCATGCTTCACCCTCGGCGACGGCCTGCTCGGCCGCCGGCATCTTCTCGACACACACGTACGGGAATCGATCCGGGAACGGCTTGATGTGCTTGTAGAAGTGCGAGCCGAGGGAGTCGGCGGTCTTGAGCGCATCGAAGTTCGCCTGCGTGAAACCGGTGTAGTGGTACAGCGACGTCGGCGCATTCGTCTTGCGATCCTTGAACCGGACCGCAAGCGTTTCGGACTCAGCGTCGTAGCCGATGCTGTGGATCTGCGACGATTCGACGGGCAGGGTGTCGATGGTTTTCATCTCGGTTGCTCCTGATAGAGGGATCGGGGCGTGCGTCGGCAGCGCGCAAACTCGCGGCGCGGTGGCACTGGATTCAACGGGGCGGGTGGAGACAGCGTCTCGCGGAATGCGAGGCGGTGCGGCTCGGTGGCGTTACAGAATGCCGAAGTGCTTGGCGATGCCGTCGACGGCGACAGCAAGAAGAGCGACCGCGACGAGGATCGCGACGACGAGGGCGCGCGCGGCGCGCGGGTGCCGGCGCTCGAAGAGGTCGGCGTGATCGGTGAAGCGGCTCATGCGGGCCTCACAAAAATGGACGCGGCCGAAGATCCGTCGGCGTTGAGTCCGGCGAGAATCAAAGTGCACGCGGCCGCAATTGCGAGCGCGGCGAGGTAGCCAACTATGGGATTCCACTCGTATAGGCGTTCGAGCAGATTGCCCAGGTAATCGAACGGCGTCATGGTCGGTTGTCTGTTCGGCAGTGCGGGCAGTCCTGTGAATAGCGGTCGGCATCTCGCAGAAACCTGCCACAGCCGACGCAATTCACGCGAAAGGCACGCGGCTTCGGTGGCTCGATCAGCTTGATGCCGGTACCAGACAGCGCCTCATTGCGATCGATGTACTGCATGTCGACAGCGGGGCGGGTCTTGGAATCGATGTATTCCTTGGGCCACGGGATGTCAGTCTCGCGGGCGTTGTGCTTCGCTTGGGCTTCTTCGCGCGTGAACAGGCGTGCCTTCCGCAGATCGGTTGTGTATCCGCCGCAGCCTTTCTCGGCCCACCACAAAACGTCGTTTCCTACGTAGGTGCGGCTGTCTTGGAGATAGAACTGATTGCTCATCCGAGGCTCCGCAGGTAGGGGCCAGCAAGGTCAGCGCCGAACCAGAGCGCGCCGATCACGACGCCGTATGCCGCCGCCCACGCCGATCCTTCGATTACGTAGCGCAGACGCGATACAGCTGATCGTTTGTAATTGCGCGATACAGGCGATAGGCTGTTGAGGGAAACTCGCATCAGTGATTCCTCCGTAGGTTCCGCTCGGCGAAGGTTGCGACGTTGTGCTTCGTCCGGTTGAGGATCTGATGCGCGATCGCCTCGCTGCCGACCATGGCAATCCCGAGCGCGGCCTTGCTGATCAGCATTTCCATCACGTTCGCGAGCGCGTCGGGATTTCCGTATGCGCCGCAGTTGCGCACGTAGTCGGCGATCAGTTTCTCGGCGAGGTCGCCGCATTGGGCAGGGGATTTGAGGGTGCTCATCAGTCGGCTCCGGCGATGGTGATGCGGCGAACGGGATCGGACACCGGCACGGGCGCGCGGAAGCCGGCCTTCGCCAGCGCGTCGTCGACAACGGCGCGGATGCCGGACGTCAGGACCGTCTTCGACGCGACCAGGTGCAGCGCGTCAATCAGGTGCGCCATCGGTTGAAGGTGCGCGTCGAGCGATCGGTCGGCCGCGAGCGAGCGCGCATAGGCATCGGCCGACGCACCGTCGCCGGCATCCGACGGCAGTTCGCCGTAGGAGAAGCTCGAATCGGCCCGCTCCTGCACGAGCTCCTTCGCGCGCAGCAGCCATGTTTGACCGAGCGTGTGCTTGACCTCGTTCATGCTTCACCTCTCGCGCGGAGCATGGCGTCGGCGTAGTGGTAGTTCCAGCGCGTGCGCCGCTGCCACGAGTCGGTTTCACCGGTTGCCCAGCCGAAATCGTCCGGCACGTCGGGTGCATGTGCGGCGAAGTAGTCGCGCAGCGTCATACCAGATTTGCCTTCATAGCCGTTGCAGTCGCCGGGAACTTCCGGAAACGCCGGGCCGCCATGCTTCGTGTTGTCCATTTCGATCCTCTTCGCGGTACTGACGGCCATCGTCAGGCAGCGCCACACGCTGCGACCTCGCCGCGATGCTCTGCGGCGGGCGGTTTCGGCCTTGGGTCAGATTGCTCGCCGTAACGGGCGCGGTAGGTCAGTCGTTAAGCGCGCGACGACTCATGTGGTCGGTGCAGCGGGAAAACCCGGCGTTGCCCGCGGCGAACTTCTGGCCACATCCCGAGCAGTAGACGTTGGCGAAACGCGGCGCGGCGGCGGCGAGATCAGCGTCGGCGATGCGCTGCGCGATTTCCGCGTCGAGGGCTGCCTTGCAGACATTCCAGACCTCGTACACGTCCTCGATTCGGCCGCGACGCAGCGCGGCATCGAGCACAGCGATCTGCTCGGTCGAAAACGGCAGCACGTCGAACGTGACGGCGTCGGCGATCGCTTCGTTGCGCTCGTCGCGCTCCAGCGCGGCGTCGTCGGCCGCCGCCTGCAGCTGGTCGGCGTGTCGGTCGACCCGCACGGGCAGGGTGCGTATATTGTGGCGATGAGGTCGAGGAGTGTGCATAGCGCCCTCCAATTAAAGTAGGATTACTAATTAAATTACGGTCTTGAACTTCGATGCTGCACGCGCAGCTCTCACTGGTGACGCCTCAGAAGAAGAACCGCCACCGGTCAGAGCTGTGAGAAGCGCCGGTTACGTTATCCGGCGCCGGTTAGCATCCCGGCCGTCCTCTTGACCTACCGTCGGCTTGCCAAGCCCGCTTTCTGAGGTGACGGGTCCACTTCTTTATCCCTCGCAGGGCTGGCGAGTCGCGCTCACCGATGGAGTTGGCTGTCCATCTACCCGGGCGCATTTTCGATATAGGCTCATGGAGCCGGGCCGGCGCTGATCTCCGGCTTCGGGACACCAGCATTCGACTGGGTGCGCATCAGCCTGCGCATTCCGGCTCCATGAGACTGCATCACTCGCGCGCCCGACTACTCCCGGCCGTGCCGGCTCCGGGTCGCGCGAGGTTTGTGCCGATTACGACGCCATCGGTCACGTGGTGCTGGCTGTCTTGCATCAGGTTCGTTCAAGCCTGCAAGCGGTAGCCAAACTTCGGCCTAGCGCGCTGCGCCTGTCCTGACTCACGACGCGGATCGCGCCGGCCGGTTGCTCCGCGTGTGCGGTCCCGGCTTACCTTCGATTGTTAGAGAGCGATCCGCCTAGGCGGTGGCGCGACGTCGGTGTCGCGTTGATGGGAATTAAACCAGACGGTGTATGTCGAGTCAACACCATTTGGTTTATGGTGCTCCGAAAATTTGTAACAGCGAATCTGGACCAGCGATTCTTAAGCGTCTGCTGACGGCAGTTGAAAGTCTGCGGGATCTGGGGCTAAACTACTGTACATGCATACAGTATCGTGACAAACCGAAGACGAGGGCGGCCAGTGAAAGAAGAATCGAAGACGCGCCTGCGCTGCAGGCCTGGGGACTTGGCTAGGGTGGTGTCGAGCAGGAACCCCGCGTTGATCGGCACGATTGTGACGATTCAGCGGCTGCGCTCAGACGGTCGATGGGATGTGCTTCTGGAGAATGAGGCGTTCGGTTTTACGGGGCTTGCGAAGCGGCCCGTCGTGACGCGCGAGTTTTCGTTCTGGGATGCGTCGCTCGAGCCACTGCCTGATGTGCTGCGGCGAATCAGTCGCCAAATGGCCGGTCTTCGTCCTGAACAGGCGCGGGGCGCGGAGTTGACTGGGCTAACAGCCCACTGATGAACGCCTCAACCTTGGCGCGGCCGATTTCGTCGAGGCGCTCCCAGCCGGCCGGCGCCGACCTCTGCTGAACTCTTGGGCGCGGCGCGAGCAGGTCGATCACTTCGCCGTCAGTGCTTTCGCGCCAAGCACGCTCAAATTCGAGTGCGACCTTCTCGCCGAAGGACTTCGATTTGGCCATATCGTTGATCTGCTGCGGAACTCTCTTCATCCGCCGAGCGACTTCAGCCTGCCCGTGCAGATCGACCAGGCGCCCGAGCGCCTGACGGCGCAATTCGGTGACTTCGCTATGGGTCAGTAGATCATCTTTCATAGGCCAAATTAGACCACCGTAAACCAAACGGTGAAATAAACCAGAAGGTGTTGCCGCCCATAAACCATACGGTGTATGATGGCCGCATGGACAAGTTCAAATCCTTTTTCGCCGGCATCCCGCGCGCTGATCGCGATCTCTTCGCTGCGCGGTGCGGGACAACTGCCGCCTTTCTGAGAAACGTCATCTACGGACAGCGTAAGGCCGGCGAGAAGCTCTGCGTCGCCATTGAGCGTGAATCGGGCGGCCGCGTAACCCGCCGCGATCTGCGCCCTGACGACTGGCACCTGATATGGCCTGAGCTGGCGGAACCGGCGAAGGAGGGGGCGTGAAGAAGATCCGCAAATTCAGCCCGGTGCGCGTCGACCAGAAGCCTTCCGAGCGCGTGCGCCCGGGGCGACGAATGCATGAACTGCGTCAGGCCATTTCGAAGATCGATTCTCCCGCAATGGTTTTCACGGGTCCGCTCGGCATCGAACTGATGACGCTCCGGTACTCGGTTGAGCAGAAGTTGCGTGATCGGAAACTTCCGAAGACGGCATGTGCCACTGCGCTGAAGCACTACATCGTCAGCCCGAGGACGTGAATGCAATGCGTGACCTGTTACGGCATCCACTTCTTGATGTAGTCGCGCAGCGCCGTCGAGTAGTCGGTAAGTGCCGCGACACAAAGATCCGATCGATCGGACGCGAGTGTTTGTGCTTGCTCTTTTTCGATCTCCATGTCGAAGCAATACAGCAATGCGTCTTTGTCGGGGCAGGTACGAATCAGAGCTTTCATCATTGCCTCGGTAGCGAACTGCAGCCCGAAGAGAACCTCGATCTGCATTTCGTCCTTGGTCATGTGGACGGGTTTTTTCTTGGTCATGCGAACCCCGTTGTGTGGTGGTTGAAGAGGTCAGAGGCTTCGATTTTCGCATAGCGGCGGTTCGCATCTTTCGCAGTTGGCCAGGTGTTGTCCTGGCTTTTATTTCGCCCGCGCGCCAACTGGGTAAGCAAGTGGGTAATCAACTGGGTAACGATTGATTTTTTGTATGAATCAGACCGAATTCAGGATGTTCGCGCCGTGGGTACAGGCAGTGACACTGCCGGACGCGGAGATCGAAGCGATGAGCTTCGAGGACTGCCTCGCGCACGCGCTCGAGCTCGGCCTGCGGCGCTTCGATCGCAAGACGCTCGCGCGCAACTGCGACATTCACTATCCGCACTTCGGCGACCTGATCGCCGGCCGCCGGCCGTTTCCCGCGACGAAACTGCACCTGTTCTGCATGTTCACCGGCTGCGACTACCCGCGGCAGTGGCTCGCCATCCAGGAGCGCAAGGCGATCGAGGAATACCGCCGGCTCAGCCAGCAGGCGATCGGCGAGTTCGTCCAGCAGGCTTTCGGCCAGCGGCAGGTGGCGGCATGACGGTCACGATCAGCCGCCGCGACATCGGCAAGGACTTCGTCCGCAAGCTCGGACGTCCCATGACCTACCTCGGCCTCGTCGAGGAAAAGCACCTTTTCATCTTCCGCGATCCCCCGCAGGACTATCTCGCGTTCCGTCCGGACCAGCTCTGGATGCTCGAGCGCGTGCGGCCCGAGGCGGCGCCGATCGACAACGCGAAGGAGGGCGGCTCGTGCTGACTAAACTGTTCGAGCGCGCGGCGTTCCGCGCAGGCTGGCGCGCCGCGCGCGCAGGCATCCCGTTTCACGAGAACCCGCTGCGCGGCCCGCTCGCGCGCTTCGTGCGGCAGTGGGGGTGCGGCTGGGCGGCGGCGAATGACTGCCCGCGGGCGTACAACGTCTACGACTGGGAGCAGGGCATCTGCTCGACGTCAGCTGAACCGTATCGGGACGCCGCATGAGCGCGCCGACCAGTTGGAATCCTCGATTTCTCGCATACGCGCAATCGCGCGGAATGACGCCCGAGCAAGTGTGCGAGGCCGACCGTGTCGCGTTTCCCGGTGGCCGCATGGCCGGATTCATCTGCTGGAACAGCACGCGGGTTCGGGAATTCGTGGCCGAGACGGGTGCCGACCGCCGCGACGTGACGCGCCTCGGTTCCTACGACGCATGGTTGGCAGCGCGCTTCGGCGCCGCTCAGCTCGAACTGCAGCTGGAGGTCGCATGACGTGGGCGCACGATGACCTCGCCAAGGATCTCGCCGCGCATCTTCGCGGCGCATCCGATCGCCTCGTATGGACCGACATGCAGCTCGGGCCGGCCGGCTCGCCGCGGCCGGACGTCTACACCGTGCCGTGCTCCTTCGCGCGGTTCCAGCCGGTCGCCTACGAATGCAAGATCAGCGTCGCCGACTTCCGCCGCGACGTGACGGCGGGGAAGTGGACGTCGTATTTGCGCTTCGCCGCTGGCGTGATCTTCGCTGCGCCGGCCGGGTTGTTGAAGAAAGAGGACATCCCAGCGGGCTGCGGGCTGATCGTGCGTGGGCCGGACGGCTGGCGATCGCTGAAGGGCCCGACGCTGAAGAACATGGAGAACCTGCCGCGCGACGCGTGGATCAAGCTCATCATCGACGGCATGGCGCGGCTCGCGGACCAAAGCTACGAGCAGCTGCGCGCGGGTCTCTGCAACGAATGGACGCTCGAAAAAAAGCTTCGCGCGCGCCTCGGCGACGTCGTCGCGGATGCTGTCCGGGATCGACTGAACGCGGAGCGCCGACTGAAGGCGGCCACCGAGCGCCTTGAGAATCTGGCCGAAGAGGCGGAAAACGAACGGCGGCTGATCCTCGATCGGGCGAAGCAGCATGCGGAGCGCGATGCGGCGCAGATCGATGGCGCGCGCATCGAGCTCGCGCACGCGCTTGGACTGCCGGCTAGTGCAGGAGCGTGGCAGATCGCCAGTGCCTGCAAGCAAGCCGCGCGGCGCGTTGGCATCGATTCCGAGGTCAAGCGGCTCCGTCAGCAGCTTGAGCGCATTCAGGCTGCGATCGAATCGGCTGCCGAACCGCTGCCGCATATTGCGCGGGAGGTCACATGACTTCCGTTTCGATAGGTGCTGCAATACTGCACCTCGGCGACTGCCGCGAAGTGCTGAAGACCATCACGGACGCGTCGATCGACGCGGTCGTTACCGACCCGCCGTACGAACTCGGCTTCATGGGGCGCGCGTGGGACCGGACCGGCATTGCCTACGACGTGGCAATGTGGGCTGAGTGCCTGCGCGTGTTGAAGCCAGGTGGTCACCTTCTCGCGTTCAGTGCTGCGCGCACCTATCACCGCATGGCATGCGCGATTGAAGACGCCGGTTTCGAGCTGCGCGACCAGATCATGTGGATTTACGGCAGCGGGTTCCCGAAGTCGAAGAACCTCGACGGCGACTGGAGTGGCTGGGGTACCGCGCTGAAGCCGGCGCATGAGCCGATCTGCGTCGCGCGCAAGCCGCTCGTCGGCACGGTCGCGGCGAACGTGCTCGAGCACCGCACCGGCGCGCTCAACATCGATGCGTGTCGTGTGCATGGCGCCGACGCGCTCGGCGGCCAATACATCGTGAAGCGCTTCGCACCCGGTGCATCGGTGAACGCCGACGGCAACTGGAAGCAGAACGTCGAATATACCGCTGAAATGAAGGCCGGCCGCTGGCCCGCGAACGTGATCCACGACGGCTCTCCGGACGTGCTCGAGGCATTCGCGCGGTTCGGCGAGAAAACGAGCGGCACTGGCGCCGTTAAGCGCGCGAGTAGCGCGGACGGACAAGGAAACGCTGGAGCAGCCTTCGGGGCCGAGAGCCGCCCGGCGGGAACCGCGATGATCAGCTACGGCGATTCCGGCTCTGCGGCGCGCTTCTTCTACTGCGCCAAGGCGTCGCGCACGGATCGGAACGAAGGGCTCGACGACCCGGGCTCGCAGTTCAAGCACGGTTCGACGCTACGCGACGCGGAAAACCTTGGGGCCGAGCGCAAGGGCAACCATCACCCGACGGTCAAACCGACCGAGCTGATGGCCTACCTGTGCCGCCTCGTCACGCCGCCCGGTGGCGTCGTGCTCGACCCTTTCATGGGTTCCGGATCGACCGGGAAGGCGTGCGCGCGAGAAGGCTTCGGCTTCGTCGGCATCGACGATCAGCCGGCGCACGTCGAGATCGCGCGAGCGCGCGTCGAATATGAACTGGCGCGTGTCGACGCGGCCGCGGCCGAATGTGCCGCGCTCGCGTGCCAACAAGACCTGTTTGCGGATGCCATTGAGGCAACTGCCAGCACTACAGCGTACGGTCTCAGCGAATGAACGACCTCCCGAATCCTCTCACCCCAGCGGACTGCAACCTCCGCGATTTCCCGTTCATGCCGCTCGAGGTGAAGCGCCTGCTGACGTCCGAAACGTGGATCCTCGGCACCGGCGACGAGCGCGCGGCCGCGATCACGTTGTGGCTTGAGAGCTGGCATCAGATCCCAGCTGCGAGCCTGCCGGCCGACGACCGTATGCTCGGCCATCTGTCTCAGTCGAAGAACTGGAAGCGCGTGAAGGAACACGCGCTGCGCGGCTGGGTGAAGTGTGCCGACGGCCGCCTTTATCACCCTGTCGTCGCCGAGAAGGTGCTCGAAGCGTGGGTATCGAAGCTGACCAGCAGCTTGTCCGGCACCACCGGCAACGCGAAGCGCTGGGGCATCGAGGTCGACACCGTGGCCGTGCGCGCGCAGATCGTCGAGGCCGCGAACCTCCTGAAAGCGATCGCCCCGCAATCCGAATGGCTGCGGAAAAAGCAGGTCCGGGAGATCGTATCCGATTCGCGGCGCGATCCCGATCCGATCGCCCCCCGATCGCCAACGCAATCGCCCCCCGATTCGCCCCCCGATCGCAAGCGAGAGGGAGAGGGAGATGTAAACACAGCAAGCGGCGGCGGCACAGCACAGGGAGACGGGGAAGAACCGCCGATCGCCGCCGCCGCTTTCGTCGAAATCCTTCGCTCGGCGGGCGTCGGCTTCGCCGCCGATGACGCGCGGCTGGCCGGCTGGTCCGCGCGCGGTGTGACGGCCGACGACCTGCGCGCGGCCATTGCCACGGGGCGCAAGCGCCGTGAGCGTGAGCGCTCCGAGCAGCCGCTGAACCTCGGCCTGCTCGAGCTGATCCTCGGCGATCTGCTCGCCGCGCGCGCCGCGAAGCCTGCGACAGGGACGCGCACCGGCGGCGACTGGTGGCGCTCGTGGACCGGCATCGTCGATCACGGCGGCACACTCGGCATCGAGCAAGGCCGCGACGAACCACCGTTCGATTTCAAGCTGCGCGTGTTCGACGCCGCGGGCGACGGCCCGTGGTGGGACGACCACAACCGTGCATTTCGCAACACTGCCGGCCCGGTCGCGGCCGGCGCTTTGATGGGGGAAGGGCGATGAACTGCAAACCTGGTGATTTGGCTTTCACGGTTGGCTCGCCGTTGCATGAGCAGAACGGAATGGTCGTGCAGGTGGTGGGCCTGAGCCCGCGCGGCGCTCCGTGGTGGGTGGTTTCTTTCCGGGGTGCGGTTGAAACGAGGGAAGGGCTGATTGCGCACGGTCGCGCGCAAGTCCGCGATGCCAACCTGCGGCCGATCAGCGGTGTGCCGGTGACCGACGACATCGAAGACGAGGTGACGGCATGAGGGTGTTGGGAATGGATGTGATCGAGTCGCCGCTGTGCGCTGACGTGCCGCGCATGACCGTTTCGCCGCGATTCGCCGAGCTGATGCCCGCCGAGTTCGTGAGCGACTTGAACCGGTGGATGCGCGAGTTCTTCGGCACTTCCGACGTGTCGTACATCGTCGAAGGCCGCACGATCGTCATGAGCCCGCGCGCGGCCGCCGATCTCCGCCGGCAGGCTTCGCAGGCTTCAGTTCGTCCCGGGCATTGGCAAGGGTGGCGGGCATGACGCAGCAATCTCTCATCACGACCTCGCCGATCATGCGGCGCGTCGAGTTCGTCGTTCCCGGCGCGCCGGTCGCGAAGGGGCGCCCGAAGTTCGCACGCCGCGGCGCGCATGTCACGACCTACACGCCCGAGAAGACGGAGCGTTACGAGAACCTCGTGAAGATGGCCGCGCGCGAGGCGATGCGCAGCGCCGCGCCGTACGTCGGCCCGATCCGTCTGATCGTGCACATCGGCCTGCCAATTCCGGCGAGTTGGTCCATGAAGCGCCAGGGCGAAGCGGCCGCCGGCGCCATCGGAGCGACGAAGAAGCCGGACGCCGACAACGTTGTCAAGGCGTTGAAGGACGGCATGAACGGCGTGGTGTACGTCGACGACGGCCAGGTCGTCGACCTCTGGGTGTCGAAGCGCTACGCGCGCACGCCGGGCGTGCGGATCGAGGCGATCGAGTTGAATTTGAAGTCAGCATAGGAGCGGGGCCTTGAAAGCAAAAAGCAAACTCACCATCAACGGGATGATCGGCGCGATGAAGCCCGGCGTCCGGTATTCGGCGCACGACCTCGCACGCCGCACGAAGCACCCCGTTTCGTCGGTGCGCCAGCTGCTGTCGCTCGACGTGGCGCTCGCGCGGCTCGACTGCCATTCGGCGAGCCGCGGCCGGATGTACTCGCTGGCGGGCACGAGCCGCTCGCCCGGTTCGCACGTCGACACGCGCATCCGGCCCGACTTCACGAGCAACCTGTCGGGCTACATGGCCGAGCTCAACACGCGCCAAGCGCTGGCGATGATGACGCGGGGTGCACGATGAGCGATGTCGTCGAGTTCAAGTCGGCGTTCGACGCGGTGCGCTTCGCGCTCTGCTACTCGTCGCAGCAGTACGGCGAGACGATGATGGCGAAGCGGCTGCGCGGCGAGTCGATCGGCACCGGTATGGGCCTAGTCGGGCTCGATGGCGCCGGACAGGCCGGAGAGATTCGCCGGCACCTGTGGGAACTGCCCGATCTGCACCTGTCCGTGCTCGTCGCGCGCGCCGCTCCGCACGACCTGCCGTGCTCGTGCGGAGCGGCGTGCTGCAGCGGCCGGACGCCTAACCTCGAGTGGCAGGCGGCGATCGGCTGGCTGATCCGGGCTTCCGCCGCCTACTGCTCGGGCTTTTCGCACTACCGGGTGCGGCGCGCGATTATCGAGCGGCTGTTCGGTGTGAAGTGCGACCTTGTCGACATCGCGAACGACTGCGAGGCGCACGTGAACACCGTCAGCAAGCATAACTCCGCGGTGCGGAAGTGGATCGAGGGCGACAAGAAGGCCGGTGAGGCGGGCGTCGAGGGGCTCGCTTGGTCGGTGATCGAACGACGGTTCAGCGAGCTCGGATTGCTTCAGGAACGATCAACCGCTTGACAATGTGTGTTTGGCACACAATAATCCGGCATATTCGATACACGTCATACGTGCGTCCGAAGCAAAGAAGCCCGCGAAAGCGGGCTTTTTTATTGCCGTGGCTGCTCTTGCGTGAGCAGCCCATCACGATTCCGCTATCGCAGATTAGTCGGCCCGCAGCTTCGACACGTTGTCGAATACGCTGTCGATTCGATTGCGAATGGCGTTCTTGACGTCATGAGGGATGACGGGATCCGCGTGCAGGGTGTCAAACGCACTGTGGATCCAGAGGCGCATGCGCTGTGCTGCCTCGTCCTTATCCTTCGCGTCCTTGATCTGAATTGAAATCAGCGCTGCCAAGATTGCACCGTCGGCGGTCCGCGTCGCGGCTTGATGTACATCGTTGGCAAGAAGTTGTTGTTCGTTGCTCATTGGTCCCTCGTATAGGTGATTTGCCCGGGCGAGCGCCCGGCCATGAAATTATATAGGTCGCCATCACTTTTGCTTTTGACGTAGGTATGGCGCAGCAACGCACAGCGCCGCCGGAGTCACAGCGCATTGACGCGAGGTCAGTGCTATTCTCGCTTGGACCTCAACTACGCCGGCGGGAAAGACGCAGCGAGGTGATCAGCCAGCGCGCCGAAAGGTGCAGACGGGTTTCCGCCGCCCTGCTGGCACCAGGCATTTCGAGCCCGCTGAGCGAAAGTCAGCGGGCTTTTTACTGGGTCGGCTGGATCTAAACCGACTTTTAATAGCCCCGATTCCTACAGCGCGTCTATTTCCTTGGCGATCTTGGCCACGGTTGCGCCGATAAATTGTCCGAGTTGCTCTCCATTTTTGGCAGGGTCTGTGAACCACCGGTCACCGGTGGCTGGTGCGACCAAACCGGATGCGAGTGCTGTTTTGACGAGTTCGACGGCCTGTTCGGTTGCTCGTGCGGTAGTCATTAATGCTCTCCTGTTTGCGCTTATTAGACGATTTTCCGCGACCGCGTTCTCAGCACGCGGCCATGAGGATATTGCGTTAATCGAGTGATTTAAGTCAACGCCGTTGAATTATCTTAATAATTTCGCTATTTGGATAAAATTGGCGGAATTGACTTGAGCGTTTCATTATTCGAATCAAACTGCAGATGTCACAAGATGAGCAGATCTGCTGCGATAGCGAATGTGTTACCAATATCTCGCCCGTCCCCGCCTGATGCCCTGTTCGGTGACTCGTCCTGGCTCCGCTCGATCATCCCGGCCGACGGCGTCGCCGAGTGGGTGAACGAGACGCTCTTGCGCGACGGCGCGCCGCTCCACAACATTGACCACGAGCACCTGATCGGCGCCGACGTCGCCTACCTATGGGCAGCCGTCGAGAACGTGCGCCATATGCGCCGCGTCGTCGGCCAGTGCGAAGAGGTGGCGATCCGCGCGGGTGGTTGGCAGCGGGCCCGGCAGGAACAGCAGTACCTCGAATGGTTCGGTCGCGTGCCGGCGTTCCTGATCACGCTCGACGCGCACTACGCGCGCGAGTGCAACGATCTGCAGTGGTGCGCGCTCGTCGAGCACGAGCTGTATCACATCGGCCAGCGCACCGACGAGTTCGGCGCGCCGGCTTTCGCGAAGGACGGAATGCCGAAGCTCGGCATCCGCGGGCACGACGTCGAGGAATTCGTCGGCATCGTCCGGCGCTACGGCGCGGCCGGCGGCGCGGGCGACACGGCAGAGCTCGTCGCCGCGGCCAAGCGCGCGCCCGAGGTCGGCCACGTCGACATCGCGCGCGCCTGCGGCACCTGCATCCTGCGGGCCGCGTAACCCGACCGTTTTCCCGCTATGGCAGCACTTCCCGACGCGATCAAGGTGTTCATCGTGCAGTCGCTGGCGTGCTTCGACACGATCTCGCGCACCGCGAAGGCCGTGCGCGACGAGTTCGGCGTCGAGGTGTCGCCCCAGCAGTGCGAGCGCTACGACCCGACGAAGCGGGCGGGCGAGACGCTCAGCAAGAAGTACCGCGAGATCTTCGAGCGCACGCGCGAGGAGTTCCTGAACGACACGTCGCGCATCGGTGTATCGCACCGCGCGGTGCGCCTGCGTGCGCTCGACCGAGCCGTCGCGGAAGCGGAGCGACGCAACAACCTGCCGCTGATGGCGCAGCTGCTCGAACAGGCTGCGAAGGAATCCGGCGACGCCTACACGAACCGGCGCCGCCTCGAACACACTGGGGAGAACGGCGGCCCGATCGAGAACAGGACGGTCGTCGTCGATGAAAGCCAGGTCGCAGCCGCCGTCGCCAAACTCGAAGACGAGTATTGACCCCGCCATCGAGCGGGCCGTCCTGAAGGCGAAGTGCGAGCGGGATCACCTGTTTTTCAGCCGGTACTTCTTCAAGCACCGGCAGGCGATCAAGTTCCGCGTCAACTGGCACCACGTGCTGATCGCCGACACGGTGCAGCGCGTGATCGACGGCACGCTGAAGAACGTCGTCATCAACGTGCCGCCGGGCTCGTCGAAGACCGAGCTGGTCGCGATCAACCTGATCGCGCGCGGTCTCGCGCTGAACCCGCGTGCGCGGTTCCTGCACATCAGCTACTCGGACGACCTCGCGCTCCTGAACAGCGAGACGGCGCGCGACATCGTCGCATCGGACGAGTACCAGGCGCTCTGGCCGCTCAAGGTGGCTGACGACGCGAAGTCGAAGAAGCGCTGGAACGTGCTCGTCGACGGGAAGAAAGCCGGCGGCGTGTACGCAGTTTCGCTCGGCGGTCAGATCACCGGCTTCCGGGCCGGGCACATGGCCGAGGGCTGGCAGGGCGCGATCATCATCGACGACCCGCTGAAGGTCGAGGACGCGTACAGCAAGACGAACCGGGACAAAGCGAACCGCAAGCTGCAGTCGACCGTGAAGAGCCGAAAGGCGAGTCCGGACACGCCGATCATCGTGATCATGCAGCGGCTCGCCGAGGAAGACTCGACGGGCTTTATCAAGGCACGCAAGCTGCCGGGCGACTGGGAGTTCATCGAGATCCCGGCGCTGATCACCGACGAGTACGTCGCGAAGCTGCCGGCGCACATCCGCGACCGCGTGGAGCGCGACGAGCGAGACGAGGACGGCCGGTACAGCTACTGGCCGTACAAGGAACCGCTGCAGGAGCTGCTCGCGTCCGAGAAGGCCGACGCGTACGTGTTCAACGGCCAGTACATGCAGCGGCCGTCGCCGCTGGGCGGCGGGATCATCCAGAGCGGCAAGTTCCTGCGCTACGGCGCGCTGCCGCAGTTGCAGTACCGGAAGATCTTCGCCGACACGGCGCAGAAGACCGCCGAGCGGAACGACTACAGCGTGTTCGAGTGCTGGGGCCTCGGGTACGACAACCGTCTGTACCTGATCGACCTGGTGCGCGGGAAGTGGAAGGCGCCCGAGCTGAAGCGCCGCGCGATCGATTTCTGGAACAAGCACGCGGCCATCGGCGCCGACGACCCGGCCGCGCCGGTGCTGCGGCAGATGAAGGTCGAGGACAAGTCCAGCGGTACCGGGCTGATTCAGGACATTCAGGCCGAGGGCGGGATCCCGATCGAGGGCATCGAACGCGTGAAGGACAAGCTGACGCGCGTCATGGACGTCGTCAGCCACATCGACGCCGGCAACGTCGGTGTGCCGCTGGATGCCCCATGGGTCAGCGACTTCTTGACCGAGTGCGACTCGTTCACGGCTGACGACACGCACATGCACGATGACCAGATCGATCCGATGGTCGACGCAATCAACGACATGCTGGGAGGCGCGAAGGACCTGTCGGTCTGGGAGCGGCTTGCCGGTTGAGCACGACAGGATTTCCCGGAATGTCGAAACGGAAGCAACAGACGCGGCCGCCGCGCGCGCCGGCGGCAACGCACGCCCATCGCACGGTCGACTCGTTCGCCAACTTCGAAGCGCGGCTCGGCTGGGGCGCCGACAACCAGGCGTCGGCAGCGCAGTACACGCTGACGTACCAGAGCCGTAACCGCGTCTGGCTGGAAGCGGCGTATCGCGGTTCTTGGATCGTGCGCGCCGCGGTGGACGCGATCCCGGAGGACATGACCCGCAAGGGCATCGAGATGTCCGGGCTCGATCCGACCGACGTGTCGAAGATGGAGACGGCACTGACCCGCAAGGCGATCTGGGACCAGCTCTGCGACACCGGCAAGTGGGCGCAGCTGTACGGCGGCGCGATCGCAGTGATGCTGATCGATGGCCAGGACATGTCGCAGCCGCTTCGACGCGAGACCATCGGGAAAGGCCAGTTCAAGGGCCTGCTGGTGCTCGACCGCTGGATGGTTGCGCCGCCGGTCGGCGAAGTCGTGACCGAGTTCGGCCCCGATCTCGGCATGCCGAAGTTCTACGACGTGCTGCCGACCGCGATCGGCTTGCCGCAGGGGCGCATCCACCACTCGCGCGTGCTGCGAATGGACGGCGAAGCACTGCCGTTCTACCAGCGCATCAGCGAGAACGGTTGGGGCCTGTCGATTCTCGAGCCGATGTGGGACCGGCTGATCGCGTTCGACAGCGCGACGGTCGGCGCGGGTCAGCTCGTCTACAAGGCGCATCTGCGCACGCTGAGCGTCGAGAAGCTGCGCGACATCATCGCGGCCGGTGGCCCGGCGCTCAACGGCCTGCTGAAGCAGGTCGAAATGATCCGGCTCGGGCAGTCGAACGAGGGCATCACCCTCATCGACGCGACCGACAAGTTCGAGACGCACCAGTACACGTTCAGTGGTCTGTCGGACGTCATGCTGCAGTTTGCGATGCAGCTCAGCGGCGCGACGGGCATCCCGCTCGATCGCCTGTTCGGCCAGCAGCCGGCCGGCCTGAGCGACACCGGCGAAGGGTCGCGCCTGCTGTATCACGAGAAGGTGCACACGCGGCAGGAGCGCCGGCTGCGGAATCCGCTGCACAGCCTGCTCGACGTGATGTGCCGGTCGGAGATCGGGCAGCCGTTGCCCGAGGACTTCTCGTACGAGTTCAACCCGCTGCAGGAGATGTCGGCCGCCGAGAAGGCGGAGATCGGCAACAAGACGGTCGACTCGGTGACGAAGGCGGTCGACGCCGACCTAATTCCGCGCAGCCAGGGCATGCGCGAGCTGAAGGCGTCGTCGCCCGACACCGGCATGTTCGGCGACATCCCCGACGAAGCGATCGAGCAGGCCGAGCGCGACGAAGAGGGCGAAGACCCGCCGGGCATTGATCCGACGCTTCCGCTCGGCCCGGCGCCGGGCGCGGCCGCGCGCACGAACGATTCTCTGCTTCGCAGGCTTTTCCGACGTCGATGATCCTCACCCTCGATCGAAAGCGCGACCGGCGCAAGAATCCTGTCCGGCTGAGCGGTGCCGAGCGGCAGTACGGCAGCCAGTTGCGAAAGATCGCCCATCAGGTCGGCGTGCTCGTGAACGGCTTTCCAGCCGATGACGCGTCGTATGCGCCGACGATCGAGGAGCTCTTGCGGCGGTACGCCGAGGCGCTCGCGCCGTGGGCCGAGGCGACCGCGGCGCGGATGATCGCCGACCTCAATCGGCGCGACGAGCAGATGTGGATGAAGCAGGCCGCTGACATGTCGCGCGCGCTGCGCGACGAGATCCGCGGCGCGGCCACCGGCGAGACGATGCGTGCGCTCCTGTCCGAGCAGGTGTGCCTGATCAAGTCCATCCCGCTCGACGCAGCCGAGCGCGTGCACCGGTTGACGCTCGAAGGAATCGTCGACGGCGCGCGTGCCGCGCAGATATCGAAGGCGATTCAGGAGTCGGGGCAGGTCGCGAAGAGCCGGGCCGACACGATCGCGAGAACCGAGGTCAGTCGCACGGCCGCGACGCTCACGGAGGCGCGTGCGCTCGACGTCGGCAGCCCCGGCTACTTCTGGCGGACGTCGGGTGACTCGGACGTCCGCGAGGACCATCGCGAGCTGGAGGGCAAGTTTTTCACGTGGGACAAGCCGCCGATCGCGGACAAGCGGTCGGGCGCGCGCGCCCATCCTGGCTGCATCTACAACTGCCGGTGCTGGGCCGAAGTCGTGCTTCCGAAGGACTGATATGCGCATTTTCACCACTGACCACGCGTGCACGTGCGGCTCGCATGCGCCGCGCGCCCGCGCGCATACCCGCGACGGCATCACCGCATCGGGCGTGTACGCGACCGAGCAGCTCGGCAAGCGGCAGTCGATCACGCCGGAAGGGTTCCTGCTCTGCGAGGCCGTGCCGATCGCGCGGGTCGGCGCGCAGGACTACGCCTATTTCGAGCTGCCCGAGATCGAGGCGAAGGACGGCGTCATCGTCGCCGAGCACGCGGCCGACGTGCTGTTCAGCCCCGAGACGCTCGCGAGCTTCGAAGGCAAGCCGATCACGATCGACCATCCGCCGGATTTCGTGACGCCGGCGAATTACATGTCGGTCGCGCGCGGCACGGTCCGCAACGTGCGGCAAGGCGAAGGCGACCAGGCCGAGCTGATGCTCGCCGACCTGCTGATCACCGACGCCGAAGCGATCCGCCGCGTCCAGAGCAAGGGCGCGGATGCGCTCACGCAAGTCAGCAACGGCTACGACGCCGACTACGAACAGATTGCGCCTGGGCGGGCGCGACAGGTGGTGATCGTGGGCAACCACGTCGCCCTCGTGAAAAGCGCCCGCTGTGGCCCCGTGTGTTCGATCGGGGATAGCAGTTCCAACCTACTCCCGACAGGAGATGCAAGCATGGCAACCAAGAAAGGCTCCAAGTTCGTCGACGCATTGCGCAAGGCGTTCATGACGCGCGATTCCGAAGCGTTCGAGAAGGTCGCGAGCGAGATGACCGGCGACGAAGGCGGCGAGGGTGGCGACGGCCAACCCCAGATCCACATCCATATGCCCGGCACCGGCGCTGACCCGAAGGCGGCCGTCTCGCCGACCGGCGACGATGGCGCGGGCGGCGGCGAAAGCGACCCGCTGAAGCAGGTGCTCGATGCGATCCAGGCCACCAACGGCAAGATCGATGCGCTTGCCGATCGCGTGACGAAGCTCGAAGGCGGCGGCACCCAGACCGGCGACGCGGACGACGATGACGACGACCTGCTCGGTACCGGTACGACGGACGACGGCTCCGGCGAGGGCGACGACGACAAGACCGGCGCGCGTACCGGCGACAGCACCGCGCTGCGTGACCAGTTTCAGGACGCGCTCTCGCGCGCCGAGATCCTCGCGCCGGGCGTACGACTGCCGACGTTCGACGCGAAGGTCGCGCGAAAGAAGACGGTCGACGCCCTCTGCGTGCTGCGCCGCCGCGCGCTGCGCGCCGCGCTGGATAACGAGAACGCCGAACTGGTCAAGTCTGTGGTCGGCGGCGCGAACGTGGCCAGCATGACCTGCGATTCCGTCGCGGCGTTCTTCAACGCAGCGTCGGAGGTCGTGCGCAGCAAGAACTCCGGCGTCACGCAGCGCCGGACGAACGATTCCGCTCAAGCCGAGCGGAAAGACATCAACGCAATCCACGCGGAATTCTGGAAGGTCCGCAAGTAAGGAGCCGACATGCCCTCGTATCAAGCCTATCAGTACCGCATGCCGGCGGGCTTCGCCGGTGACCTCCAGCGCGCCGAAGTCGCCACGATCGAGACGCAGCTGATCGACCCGGCGGCACCGCCGACGGCGTTCGGCGTTCCCGTGAAGATGGTGAACGGCAAGATCCAGCCGATCAACAACGCCGCCGACACCGCGGTGTCCGTGTACGGCGTGAATCTCCGCGCGTACCCGATTCAGGGCAACGGCACGGATCCGCTCGGCACGTCGACGCCGCCGACGAGCGGCCCGACCGACATCCTGAAGCGCGGCTACTTCGACGCCGCGCTCGGCGGCACCGCACCGGCCACGAAGAACGGTACGGTGTACGTGCGCGTCGCGGCGGTCGCCGCCGGCAAGCCGCTCGGTGGTTTCGAAGCGGCCGCCGACGGCACGAACACCGTCGCGATGCCCTCGAACTGGTACTTCACCGGTCCGGCCGACGCTTACGGCATCGTCGAGATCGCCGTCAACATCTGATCCGGCGCTGAACAGCGCTTCACCCGAAGCCCCGCAATCGCGGGGCTTTTGCATTTCTGGAGCCATTACATGGACATGTCCGAACTGAAGCACCTGCGCCGGGCCGGGGCCTCGATCCCGATGTCGGCGGCCGTCGCGGATGCGACGCGCCGGCTGGTCCGCGCACGTACGCAGGACCAGCAGTACACCTACGATCGCGCGACGATCGACTCGACCGGCGCGTTCCTCGTCGGCCAGCTCGAACGCCTCGACCAGACGCTCAACGAGCCGCTCGTCGAGTACACCTGGTCGCGCGACATCTACATCCGCAGCGACGTGTCGGCGGCTGACGAAGTCGCGTCGTTCACGAACTCGGCGTTCGGGATGAGCGGCGGCATCAACCCGAACGGCCTAAACTGGATCTCGAACGAGGGCAACGCGATCGCTGGCCCGTCGGTCGACATCGGCAAGACGCCGCAGCCGATGCGTCTGTGGGGTGCCGAGGTCAAGTACACGGTGCCCGAGCTCGTGAAGTCCCAGGCGCTCGGCATGCCGATCGACTCTCAGAAAGTCGAAGCCATGAACATGAAGCGCAACATGGACCTCGACCAGATCGTCTACTACGGCGATCCGCCACTGAACTTCACCGGCCTGGTGAACTCGATCGGCGCCGTCGGAAGCGTTTCGAACGTTGCGAACGGTGCGGCCGGCACGCCGCAGTGGAACACGAAGACGCCGGACGAAATCCTGAAGGACGTCAATGAAATCCTGACGTCGGCGTGGCAGGCCACCGGCTGGAAGGTGAAGCCCAATCGCCTGATGCTTCCGCCGGCCACGCTCGGTGGTATCGCATCGCGCATCATCAGCAATGCCGGCAGCAAGTCGATCCTGACCTATCTGCTCGAGAACAACATCTGCACGCAGCAGGGCACGCCGCTGGAGATCCTCGAGCTGAAGTGGCTGATCGGCGCCGGCGCGGGCGGCACGCAGGGGCAGCTCGGCACCGTGGACCGGATGGTCGCGTACAACAGCGACAAGAAGTACGTCCAGTTCCCGATGACGGACCTGCAGCGTACGCCGCTCGAGTACCGCTCGCTCTACCAGATCACGACCTACTGGTCGCGGATCGGTCAGGTCGAGTGGCGCTACGGCACGACGGCTGCTTACCGGGACGGGATCTGACATGGCGAAGATCAACGTTCTGACGGCGTTCACGATCCGGTTGGCCCACGAGGGCGAGGAAGTCATCCGGCGCGTCGAGGCCGGCGTGCAGGAGGTCGAGGACTTCATCGCCGACCACTGGTACGCGAAGGCGCATACGGGCCCACTGCCGGAGAAATCCAGCGATTCGAGCGGCTCGCAAGACGGCGAGGCGGATCAGGATGCCGCGCTGGCGGCAGCGAAGGCCGATCTGCAGTCCGAGTCGGACCGCCTCGACAAGCTGCGGGTCGAGCTCGACACGTTCAGCAAAGGTCTGGACGAACGCGCGGCGGCGCTCGATGCGCGCGAAGCTGCTGTTGCGGCGAGCGAGCAGGATCTCGTCGCGCGGGTCGCCGCCTTCGAGGCGGCCCAGAAGGATGCCACGGCGGCCGCGAAGGATAGCGCAACCGACGGCGCGACCCAGAAGTCCGGCAGCGGGAAGAAGGCATAATGGCCTCCCGGCGCCGCGCCACCCAGGCGCGCGCCGGGCATCCGCATTTTGGCAAGGTGACACGTGGATATCGCCCAGTTCCGACAGTCGTTCCCCGAGTTCGACGATACGACGACGTACCCCGACTCGCTCGTCCAGTTCTGGATGACCGTCGCGGTGTCGCTCGTCAACGCTGACCGGTGGGGCGAACTGACCGATCTGGGTATCGCGCTCGTCACCGCGCACCACCTCGCGCTCGCGTTGAAGGACCAGAAGACGGCCGCAGTCGGCGGCGTGCCCGGGCAGGTGACCGGCCCGCAGTCGTCGAAGGCCGTCGACAAGGTGAGCGCGAGCTACGACACCGCTGCTGTCGCCATCAAGGACGGCGGTTTCTGGAACGCCACGATGTACGGCGTCCGCTATCTCAGCCTGGCGCAGATGATGGGCACGGGCGGCATTCAGCTGTAACGCTGACGCCGCCCATCGGGAGAATCCCATGGACGGCATGAAAATCGACCGCCTCGAAGAGGTGCTGAAGTCGATCAGCGGGCTCGTGCAGAAGGAAGTGCTCGTTGGCGTGCCCGACAGCACAGCCGGCCGCAAGGACGAGGGCGAGCCGCTCAGCAACGCCGAGATCGGCTACATCATGGAAAACGGCTCGCCGGCCAACAACATACCGGCGCGCCCGCACCTGGTGCCCGGCGTGCAGGACGCGCGGCCGAAGTTCGAGCCGCAGCTCCAGAAGGGTGTCGAAGCGGCACTCGACGGCGATCTCGAACAGGTCGAGCGCAGGCTCAAGCTGGCAGGTCTTGCCGGGCAAAACGGCGTGCGCGCGAAGATCAACAGCAACATCGCTCCCAAACTCGCTGACTCGACGCTGGCCGCGCGCCGGCGCCGCGGCGTCACGCGCGAGAACACGCTGGTAGACACCGCTCAGTATCGAAACGCGATCACGTACGTGGTCCGCAAGAAGTAGTTTCCAGTCTCCCCGATCCATGGGCCGCCGCGTGCGGCCCTTTTTCGTTGGTGCCCGCGCAATGGCCTTCCTCGACGTTACCGACGTACTGCTCGACCCGGATTTCATGGACACCGGTCTGCTCTGCAACCGCATGACGCAGACAGTCGACGATCACGGTCGCGCGCAGAACACAGCGGCGCCGACGCCGTTCTCGGCCGTCGTGACCAGCGACAAGGGCGACATCCTGCATCGCAATGCGGACGGCAGCCGAATCATCGGTTCCATCACGCTGCACACGATGTTCCGGCTGATGGACGGCAGCGCCGGCCACGACGCCGACGAAGTCGTGTGGGCGGGCCGCACCTACACGGTCGTGAATGTGAACGACTACTCGCACTTCGGCCGCGGCTTCGTTTGCGCGACGTGCGACATCAAGCCTCTCTCGGGGACCTCATGAACGACAGCTCGACTGGCGGCTACCTGGCGCCAGCCGTCGATGCGCCGCCGGCCGAGGACGACGCGCTCGATGATCTGGTCCACGACCTCATCGCGGGCGTCACGGCGCTCGCGCCGGACCTTGTGCGGCCGCGCTGGCAGCCGACCGTACCGAAGCAGCCGGAGCCGTCCGTCGACTGGTGCGCGTTCGGCGTCCAGGAGCAGGAGCCGGACGCGGGCCCCGCGATCCAGCACGACGGCACAGGCGACGGGCACGACACGTACATCCGGCACCAGGACATCGACGTCCTGTGCACGTTCTACGGCCCGCGCGCGAAGGGTTACGCGCAGCGGCTCGCCGACGGGTTGGCGATCCCGCAGAACCGTGAACAGCTCCAACAGCAGGACATGGCGTTCGTCGGCGTCGGCGTGATTCGCGCGGCACCCGATCTGGTCAACCAGCAGTGGGTGCGGCGCTACGACATGACCGTGACGATGCGCCGCAAGATCACCCGGACCTACGCGGTCCTCAACCTCAAATCGGCCACCGTTGCGACGACGACCGACTCGTCGACGCCGGTGGCCGGCGTTTCGAACATCCACTCGTAGGGGACCAGCATGTCCAAGGGATTGCCGGTATCGCGTCTGATCAACGTGACGATCAACCTCGCCGCGGTGGCGGCGCAGGGCGCGAACATGAACACCGGGCTGATTCTCGGCCCGTCGGCCATCATCGACACCAACGAGCGCGCGCGCTCGTACGGCGGCATCGATGAGGTGACGCCTGATTTCGGCACGAACACGCCGGAGTACTACGCCGCTGCGCTGTACTTCAACCAGGTGCCGCAGCCGAAGTCGCTGTTGATTGGTCGTTGGGCGAAGACGGCGACGTCCGGCTCGCTGCGCGGTGGCGTGCTGTCGGCCGCGCAGCAGGACATCGCGGTGTGGGAGGCGGTCACGACCGGCGCGTTCAGCATTACGGTCGACGGCGTGGCGAAGTCGGTCACGGGCCTCGACTTTTCGGCACAGACGAACCTGAACGGCGTCGCCACCGTGATCAACGCGAAGCTGACGGGCGCGACCATCGCCTGGACCGGTTCGCAGTTCGTCGTGACGTCGAACACGACCGGTACGAACTCGAAAGTCGGCTATGCGACGGCGCCGGGCAGCGGCACGGACATTTCGGCGATGCTCGGCCTGACGAGCAGCCTCGCCGGCGTGCCGGCGGATGGCATCGCGCCCGAGCAACCTGTCGACGCCGCCGCGCTGTTCCTCGATCGCTTCGCGAACCAGTTCCTCGGCCTCGACTTCGCGGACGCGGCGATCACCGACGACCAGCACATCGCGGTCGCGAATCTCATCGAGGCCGACCAGCGGCATATTTACGGAATCACGACGCAGAACCCGCAGGTGCTCGACTCGACGGTGACGACCGACATCGCGAGCAAGCTGAAGGCGCTGAACCTGAAGTACACGATCCTGCAGTATTCGAGCTCGACGCCGTACGCGGTGTCGTCGCTGCTCGGCCGCCTGCTGACCGTGAACTTCGACGGCAACAACACGACGATCACGCTGATGTTCAAGCAGGAGCCGAGCGTCGCCGCGGAACAGCTCACCAGCACGCAGGCGAACACGCTGCAGGCCAAGAACTGCAACGTGTTCGTGAACTACAGCAACGACACTTCGATCATCCAGTACGGCGTGACGCCGAGCGGCATCTATGTCGACTCGGTCTACAACGCGATCTGGTTCCGCAACCGCATCGAGACGGACGTCTACAACCTGCTGTACCAGAGCCCCACGAAGATCCCGCAGACCGACGGCGGCAACGCCCAGATCGCTGCGACGATCTCCGCGGCCTGCGAGGCGGGGGTGAACAACGGGTATCTCGCGCCGGGCGTATGGAACTCGGCCGGCTTCGGCGCGCTGAACCAGGGTGACACGCTCGCGAAGGGCTACTACGTGTATCAGCCGGCGATCGCGACGCAGTCGCAGGCCGATCGCGAGGCGCGCAAGTCCGTCACGTTCCAGGTCGCAGCGAAGGAAGCAGGCGCGATCCACAGCGTGGACATCCTCGTCAACGTCAACCGCTAACAGAGGCATATCAACATGGCGACTTACAGCTTTCAGGACGTCGCGGCGACGATCGTAGGCCCGGGCGGTGCGTTCTCGCTCGGCTACGGAGAAGCGACCGCGGAAGAAGGCATCACGATCGTGCGCGCGGGCGACAAGAACACGATGACGGTCGGCTCGGACGGTGAGGGCATGCACAGTCTGCATGCCGACAAGTCCGGGCAGGTCACGCTGCGCTACCTGAAGACCGCGCCGATCAACGCAAAGTTGATGGCGCTCTACGACGCGCAGTCGCTCGACAGCCGCCTGTGGGGCAAGAACCTGATCGAGGTTCGGCAGACGGCCGCCGGCGACGTGATGACCGCGCGCAGCTGCGCTTTCAAGAAGGCGCCGGACCTGAAGTACGCGAAGGACGGCGACACCGTCGAATGGGTCTTCGACGCGATCAAGATCGACAACATCCTCGGGACGTACTGAGCATGACGACGGAACTCAAACTGAACGGCGTGCGGTACGCGATCGGCAAGCTGAACGCGATGCAGCAGTTCCACGTGTCGCGTCGCATCGCGCCGATCATCCCTCCGATGATCCCGGTGCTGATGAAGTTCTACGCCGAGCTCGAGCAGGCCGACGTCGCGCGCGAGCAGGCGCGCGCGAACGCCGCGCTCGCGGCGCTGGCCGCAGGTGTCGAAGGTGCGGAGGGCGAGGCGGGCTCGGAAGCGCCGGCCGCCGCTGTGCCTGCTGCCGCCGGCGAGCGATCGCGCGACCTGCTGTCGATGGTCGATGCGATCGCACCGGTGCTGCAACCGTTCGCCGACGCGCTGGCTGGCCTGAAGGACGAGGACGCTGAATACGTTTTCGGCACATGCCTGTCCGTTGTCGAGCGCTGGCAGGGCGGCAGCTGGGCAAAGGTCTGGAACCTCGCTCACAAAACGTCGATGTTCGACGACATCGGCATCGACGTGATGCTGCCGTTGGTCGTGCGCGTCGTGGTGGCGAACCTCGGCCCTTTTATCAGCGGGCTGCTTACCAGCCAAGCGAGCAGCCCGGCGGCGACGTAGGCTGGATCCGCACGCTGCCCGGCGGCGAGGACTGGCTGCTCGCGCCTGTATCGCGCGGCTGGTGCAAGTACGAGTCGCTGCTGGACGGCACGCTTGGGCTCGACGACGTCGCGCTGATGAACGACGCGATCGCAGTCCAGGCAGATAACGAAGCGGCGTACCGCCGCAAGATGGAAAGAGAAAATGGCTGATTCGGTCGTCATCCGCGAGTTCCTGGTTGCGCTCGGCTTCAAGGTCGACGAGAAGGGCCTGAAGAACTTCAAGGAAGGCGTCGAAGGCACGACGAAGGGCGTCAAGCAGCTGATCGCCACTGTGTCCGGCGCCGCGCTCACGGTGAGCGCCGGCGTCGCCGCATTCGCGTCGAAGCTCGAGCGGCTGTATTTCGTGTCGCAGCGCACCGGCGCGTCGGCTACCAGCCTGCGCGGCTTCGAATTCGCGGCGCGGAACATGGGCGTCTCCGCCGAAGCGGCCACCGGCACGATCGAGAACCTCGCGCGCTTCCTGCGCAACAACCCGGCGGGCGAAGGGTATCTCGCGACGCTCGGCGTGCAGACGCGCAACGCGAACGGCGAGCTGCGCGACACGGTCGACATCATGTCCGACCTCGGGAAGTCGCTGGCGAGCAAGCCGACGTGGCTGGCGAGCCAGTACGGCAACATTCTCGGCATCGACGAGAACCTGATGCTCGCGATGCGCAACGGGGACTTCGAGAAGCTCCTGGCGCAGTACCGCGAGATGTCGAAGACGACCGGCCTGGACAAGGCGGCTGACGACTCGCACCGCTTCATGACGCAGTTGCGCGGGCTTGGCACGTCGTTCGAGAACCTCGGCATTCGCGTCGAGGGTGCGATGCTGCAGAAGGTCGGGCCCAGTCTCGATCGGTTTCAACGTTGGATGGACGCGCACGGCGACGAGATCGCCAACCGGATCACCGACATCGCGAACGCGGTCGTGAAGGCGGCCGCAGCGATGGGGCCGCCGCTGGCCTGGCTTGCCGACAAGTTCGTCGAGCTCGATCGTGACACCGACGGCTGGTCGACGAAGATCCTGCTGCTCGGGGTGGCGCTGAAGGCGCTGGGCGTATTCAAGATCGCTGGCGGCATTCTGAAGATGGCCGGCGCACTGCGCGCCGCGGGCGCAGCCACGAGTACGGCTACTGCCGCCGGCGGCGGCCTGCTGACGGTGCTCGGAAGTCTCGTGACAGCGGCGGCCGCAGTCGGTGCCGCATTCGCGGGCTGGAAGATTGGCGATGCGTTGCGCGACTCCGTCGACGGTTGGATTTCGAAGGCGTCCGGCGGCCGGTTCCGCTCGATCTGGGATGTGCTGACCGGGAAGGATCGGCGCGGGCTCGACGCGACCGGCGGCTACACGCAGACCGAGATCGACAGCATGAAGGACGGCGGCGGCGCGAAGCTGACGCCGCCGCGCGGCGCTGCTCCTGTGCCGACGCCGACGCGTGCGTCTGCACCTGGACCGGCACCGGGACCTGCGCCCGTCGCGCCGGCCGACCTTGCCGGCGCGATGTCGCGCCTTGCTGATACGGCGTTCGGCAGGCTGATCGCGCGCGGCGAGGGCGACTACAACAGCGTCAACCGCGGCGCGCGCGGCGGCTATCGCTCCGGCACCGAGAACCTCGAGGGCATGACGCTCGCGCAGGTCATGGCGGCGCAGCACGCCGGGCAGTTCAACGCTGCCGGCCGCTACCAGATCATCGGCAGCACGCTGGCGGAGGCGGCGCGCGGGTTGAAGCTGAACGGCAACGAGATGTTCGATAGGAAGTTGCAGGACCGGATCTTCGAGCAGTACCTCGTGCGCAACAAGCGCCGCGCGATCGCCGACTACGTCGAAGGGCGCAGCGACGATCTACGCGGCGCGCTGCGCGCGGCGTCGCGCGAGTGGGCCAGCGTCGCGGATCCGGACACGGGCCGCAGCTACTACGCCGGCAAGGGCAACAACCGCGCGAGCATCACGGCGGCCGAGATGGAATCCGCGTTGCGCAACACGCGCGCGACCTACCAGCCGGCCGGCGCGCTGGCCGCGCAGTCGGCGGCGCGCGGCGGCCCCGCGAAGGTCGAGCTGCACCAGTCCACGCAGATCCACGTGACCGGCGCGGGTGATCCTTCGGCGGCCGGTCGCGCGGTCGAGCGCGAGCAGCGCGCGGTGAACGGCGACATGGTGCGCAATCTACAGGGGGTGATCGCGTGATCCTCGACATGATCATGATCTCGCCGAAGAAGATCGGCAGCATCACGGTTCAGGTCGCGATCGAAGAGGTCTACAACGACGAGCTGACGATCACCGAGCATCCGGTCGAGCAAGGCGCACAGATCACCGATCACGCGTTCAAGCGTCAGCCGGATCTCGTGATGCGCTGCGGGTGGAGCAACGCCGACTACGAAGCGCTGCTCGGCGCGGCGGAGGCGACGTTCGACGGCGGCGGTCTGCCGTCGGCGCAGTACGTCAACGCGATCTACTCGCAGTTGCTGGCGCTGCAGCAGGCACGCACGCCTTTCGACGTCACGACGAGCCGCCGCACCTACCAGAACATGCTTCTGCAGGGGTTGCGGCTCACGGTTGATGCGAAGACGTCGAGCGCGCTGATCCTGACGGCGACCCTCAAGCAGATCCGCATCGTGTCGACGGAGGTGACGAAGCTGCCGCCGCGCGAGAACCAGGCCGACCCGGCGTCGACGGCCGAGACCGGCAACGGCGGCGCGAAGGCCGCCGTGCCTGCGACGCCGGCGCCGGGCGGCACGGTGCCACCGGGGAATATGTGATGCCGAGCTATTTCGAGATTCCGTTTTCGCCGCGCCCGGAGCGCTTCACCGTGACACTGAGCGGGACCGACTATCGCCTGACCGTCCAATACCGCAAGGCCGTCGGCGCGGGCTGGGTGCTCGACATCGCGGACGCCTCGGATAGCCCGCTGGTGTCCGGCATCCCGCTGGTGACGGGCATCGACCTGCTCGGCCAGTACAAGCACCTGGGTTTTCAAGGGCGGTTGTGGGTGCAGGGCGCCGCTGATCCTGACGACGTTCCGACGTACGAGGATCTGGGCATCGGATCGCATGTTTTCTGGGTGACTGACCAATGAGCGTTGAGCAGTTCGGCCGGAAGGTATCGCTGATCATCGGGTTCGACAGCGGCGAGGCACTCGACCTGTCCGAGCTGCGGATCGTGTTCCGCGTGCAGCGGGGCGACCTGCAGACGCCGAACTCGGCGCGGATCCGCGTCTACAACGTGTCTGTGACGACGGCGCGACGCGCGCAGAAGGAGTTCACCCGCGTCGTGCTGCAGGCCGGATACGAGGGCAATTACGGGATCATCTTCGACGGCCAGATCAAGCAGGTGCGACGCGGCCGCGAGAGCCAGACCGACACGTTCCTCGACATCACCGCGGCGGACGGCGACTCCGCGTACAACTTCGCCGTGGTGAACACAACGCTGGCGGCCGGCTCAACGCCGGCCGACCACGTCGCGGCAGCATGCACGGCCATGGGCCCGTATGGCGTACAGCAAGGCTATCTGCCCGAACTACCGTCGAACCCGCTGCCTCGAGGCAAGGTTATGTTCGGCATGGCACGGGATTTCATGCGATGGACCGCGCGAACCACGCAGACGGTCTGGAGCATCCAGGACGGGAAGGTCGTGTTGGTGCCGGAGACGGCGTATATGCCAGGCGAGATCCCGGTGATCACTTCAGCAACCGGCATGGTCGGGCTGCCGCAGCAGACCGCGAACGGCATCGAGGTGAAGATGTTGCTGAACCCCAGCGTGAAGATCGGTCGGCTGATCTGTTTGGACAACGCGAGCATCCAGCAGTACGAGTACAGCTTGAACGTCGGCCAGCAGGCCGAGAACGAGCGGATCGAGATGCAGGCGAAGCTGCAGGACGACGGTTTCTACTACGTGATGCTCGCGGAGGTGAGCGGCGATACGCGCGGTGAAGAGTGGTACACGAGTGTGACCTGCCTGGCGGCCGACGTGACGGTGCTGCCTGATTCTTTCAGGGACAAGGCTGCGGTGCCGTCAGCCGACGTGATCAAGCGGTTCGGCTAACGCAGTTCCTTCTGATACTGCGAGATGCTTTTGCCGAATTCGTCCGGAGTGATCGCGCGTTTCACGAACCTTCCTGAGCCGTCGTTGAGAATTTTCACCTCTGCGTAGTTGATCAGTGAATCTTGGTGACTGTTTCCGAACTTCGTGACGATTAGAACGGAATCATTGACCGGGCTGAGCACTTTTCCCCAGCACGCAGCGACGAGGGCTCGACCATATAACGATTCGGCCGCCCGCATGTTGGGCGCATCGATGATAGGTAGGCGACACGGCATGTTTCTGTAGAGGATCGAGCTCATTGCCGAGCGAGGGATCGTGTCTTCGACGGTTTTCGCGAATACGTAGGCCGACTGTCCAATGGTTGAGCGATCAAATGACCTCGCGCGGATAGCTGCGTCTTCCTGCTCCTGAGCGATTTTCCATTTCGGCACCTCGTTCTGTTCGGCCGCGAACGCTCGATTCTTCGCGATCAAATCCTCAACGTCAGCGGCTTGAACGTAGCAGGCAGTTATTGCCAGCACGGCTGCAACAAACAGTTTCATATCGAAGTCCATGGATAGACGTGAAAGGGTAGGCGACCCGGAGGTCGCCCTGCGTGAAGCGTTCGACGGCGTGCGCGCGGGCATCTGGACGGCGATGCCCGGCATTATCCAGTCGTTCGAAAGCGCGGCCGACCGACCGCCGACGTGCAGCGTCCAGCCGGCCATCAAGGCGCTGGTGCGCGGCATCGACGGCACTATCCAGAGCGTTGCGCTGCCGCTGCTAGTCGACTGCCCGGTCCAGTTCCCTGCTGGCGGAAATTGTACGTTGACGTTTCCGGTCAAGAAGGGCGACGAGTGCCTCGTCGTCTTCGCCTCGCGCTGCATTGATGCATGGTGGCAGTCGGGCGGCGTGCAGGAGCAGGCCGAGCTGCGCATGCACGACCTGTCGGACGGGTTCGCGCTGCTCGGCTTTCGATCACGGCCGCGCGCGCTCGTCGGCGTCAGCGACACCTCGACGCAGCTGCGCAGCGATGACGGCGCGACGTACATCGACCTGAACCCGGCCCTGCAGAAGGTGAAGATTGTGGCGCCGGGCGGCTTCGACGTGGTCGCTCCGCTGTCTACGTTCTCCGCGGCCGTGACGATCACGGGCCTGCTGACGTTCGTCGGTGGCATGGTCGGCAGCGCGGCCAGCGGCGCCGCAGCTGTATTCAACGGCATCTTGAACGTCCTAGGCCAGATCACGGCGAACGGCAAGCGCGTCGACGATACGCACACGCACCCCGATGCGCAGGGCGGCAACACCGGCCCGGTCAACTGAGATTCCCATGCGATACCGAAAACAGGACGCTGACGGCGACTACGTCTTCGGCGGGGGCGACGCTGACTTCCTCGTGAACACACCCGAGACGGTCGCACAGGCCGTGTTGACGCGCCTGCGCCTCCTGCGCGGCGAATGGTTCCTCGACACGACGGCCGGCATGCCTTGGGCGACCGACGTGCTCGGGAAGTACACGAGCGGCAAGTACGACGCGGCGATCCGGCAATGCATCCTCGGCACGCAGGGCGTGACCGAGCTGATCAGCTACTCGAGCACAGCTGATCCCGAGACGCGCGTGCTGACCGTCACCGCGACGATCAACACCATCTACGGCACCACCACGGTACAGGCGACATTGTGACCCTCACGACTCTCGCACCCACCATCGACGCGAACGGCATCACCGCGCCGACGTACGCCGAAGTGTTCGCGTTTCTGCAGGACAAGTACCGCTCGATCTATGGCGCCGACACGTACCTGGAGCCGGATAGCAAAGACGGCCAGCTGCTCGGCGTGTTCGCGAAGGCGATCAGCGACGTCAATTCGGTCGCGATCTCGATCTACCGGTCGTTCAGTCCGGCCACAGCTCAGGGCGACGCGCTGTCGAGCAACGTCAAGATCAACGGCATCGCGCGCAAGGTCGCGTCGTTCTCGAGCGCCGACCTCGTGCTGGTCGGGCAGGCCGGCAAGACGATTACGAACGGCTCGGCGAAGGACGCCAACGGTGTGCAGTGGATGCTGCCGGCCACAGTGACGATTCCGCCGAGCGGTACGATCACCGTCACGGCTACGTGCGCGTCGATTGGCGACGTGTCCGCGCGCGCGGGCACGATCAACCAGATCGCTACGCCCGCACTCGGCTGGCAATCGGTGACGAACCCGGCGGACGCCGCCGAGGGCGCGCCAGTCGAGAAAGACGCCGCACTGCGGCAGCGGCAGACGGTGTCGACGGCGCTGCCGTCGCTCACGGTGCTCGACGGCATCATTGGCGCAGTGGCGAACGTCCCGGGCGTCACCCGATATGTCGCCTACGAAAACGACACCAGCGCGACCGACGCAAACGGCATCCCGTCGCATTCGATTTCGCTGGTCGTCGAGGGCGGCGACGCCACGGCGATCGCAAATGCGATCGCGGCGAAGAAGACGCCAGGCTCTGGGACATATGGCACGACCGCCATCATCGTCTTGGACATCTACGGCCGTCCGATCACGATCAAGTTTTTCCGGCCGGTGGGGGCGCCGACCGCGGCAACGGTCACCCTCAAGGCGCTGACTGGCTACACCAGCCAGACGGGCCAACAAATTCAGCAGGCTGTGTCGGACTACATCAACGGCGTGCAGATCGGCGGCGGCCTGTCCGGCAGCGTCGAATGGGGTGACGCATTGACCGCGGCGAACGGCGTCGGCGGAGGCGTCACCTTCAAGCTGTCCGGCCTGACCCTCACCGGCCCGCGCGGCGCCGGCGCGCCGGACGTCGCACTGCTGTTCAACGAGGCGGCGTCGTGCACGCCGGCGAACGTGACTCTGGTGGTGACCTGATGGCCGAGCTGACCGACTACACCGCGCTGATCACGTCCGAGCACCGCGACCTGCCTCGGTTTTCGGCGGTGCTTGGCGCGCTCGTGCAGCCGCTCGTCGACCAGATGAACGTGCTGGAAAGCATGCCGAGCAAGTTCGACCTCGACAACGCAGTCGGCGTGCAGCTGGACGACGTCGGCCTGTGGGTCGGCGTGTCGCGGAAGATCCGCACGCCGCTGTCCGGTATCTACTTCTCGTTCGATGTCGCGGGCCTCGGATTCGATCAGGGCATCTGGAAAGGGCCGTTCGACCCGGACACCGGCCTCACGGTGCTCGACGACGACACGTACCGGCTCGTCATCCGCGCGAAGATCGGCGCGAACCACTGGGACGGCACGCTCGAGTCGAGCGCCGCGATCCTGAACAGCATCTTCGACTCGGACACGCACGTGTTCATCGAGGACCACCAGGACATGTCGATGACGATCGGGATCGCGGGCAAGGTGCCGTCGGCCGTGTTTCTCGCACTGCTCGCTGGCGGTTATATCCCGCTGAAGCCCGAGGGTGTGCGCGTCGCGTACACGGTCGTCACGTCAGTGGACGGGGCACCCCTTTTCGGTTTCGACATGAACAACGATCTGGTCGCCGGATTCGACACCGGCGTCTGGGGTACCGCGCTGTAACCGACCGTATCACCTGCATAGCAAGCCGCCTTTCGGGCGGCTTTTTTCATTTCTGGAGCATCAATGCCCACGATTCAGAACGACTTCCTGCCGTTCGCGACCGGCCCGGGTGCGAACGTTGTCGATCAGGCTACTTACGCTGCACTCACGGCGCTCACGACGGGCTTCTTGTCTGGCACGGCGCAATCCGTGCAGTTGAACAAGGTGTGGCGTCAGTCGAGCATTATGTCTGCCGTGATCGCGCAGTTCATCGTCGCGCAGACCGGACAAGCCGCGGTCGACGACGGGACCACGCCGACGTTGCTCGCCAACTTCACGAAGGCCGTCAACGCGGCATCGAAGCAGCGCGTCATCTTGACGGACACGGGGTCGGTGAACGCGCTTGCCGCTGCGAACGCAGTTCCGATGACGGCGCTGCCGACGGTGAGCGGTGTTGTGCAGACTATCGCGGTCAAGGTGACGAATACCGGTGCGTCGACATATTCGCCGGACGGTCTCGCGTCTCGGCCGATTTTCGGCCTTGGCGGCGTTGCGCTGCAGGGTGGCGAAATGGTCGCGAACGGTATCGCGACACTGGTTTCCTATGTCGGTCCGCTGCTCAACGGTGGCGCCCTGTGCTGGGTGCTGTTCGAGTGCGTCGGTGGCGCCCAACAGATCGCTCCCGCCACGCAATCGCAACACGCGATGCAGTTGGGACAGGCAGTCGGTCGGCTGCTCAACGTGCAGGTGTTTTCGACGGTTGGGACCACAACGTACACGCCGACGCCCGGCACCGCTTCGATCATCGTCGAAGGCGTTGGCGGCGGTGGATCTGGCGGAGGTTGCGCAGCTACTGGCGCGAGCCAGATATCGGTTGGTTCAGGGGGCGGCGCCGGAGCATATGGCAAGACGCGGATTACGTCCGGATTCGCTGGGACGGCAGTGACTATCGGCGCTGGCGGCGCGCCCGCGAGTGGATTTGCTAGCAATCCGGGGGGCTCGTCGTCCTTTGGCTCATTCATGACGTTGCCGGGTGGCCTCGGTGGCACGTCTGCCGGCCCGACGAGCGCCCCATACTTCACCGGCGTGAACACCAGCTCAGCCCCGAGCGGATACTCGATGATTGGCACTCCGGGTTCGTCCGGGGGTATCTCCGTCGCATTGTCGACTACCGCTGGTTATGGCGCCGCGGGCGGGGCATCTGTTTTCGGTCCCGGCGGCGGACCGGGCACGATCAACATCAATGGTCTACCGTCTCCGTCTCAGGGCGCTGGCGGCGGCGGCACGATGCTGGGGCCGAGCCAAAGCGCGGTTGCTGGCGGCCGAGGCGGCGGTGGGCTGATCGTTGTCTATGAATATGCGTGAGGAAAATGATGCACACATATGCGCGAGTTTATGGTGGAGTTGTCGTCGAGATTATTACCCCGGCCACGGATCAAAATGGAAATGAAATTCCTGTAGCTGAACGCTTCACACCGGAATTCATCGACACGCTCGTCGATATTTCTTCGACCACCCCCATGCCCGGTTACATGTGGACCTACCGGGAGGGGGAATTCGAAGCGCCGATTGCTTGATACGCGGCGAACTATATCGAAGCCTTCGACGAAGAATCGACGCGGGAGTAACGAGGTGAGGGAAGTAACATATCCCTGAATTTCATATAGATCGGCCTCTCAAAGAGGCGGTATACCAAGGTCGCAGTGACGAGAACAACCGGTGCAAAGATTGAAAATCGAATGTAGGGGTTTTCGATTTTCATCATCCCGATATAGACGCCTAGCGTGATCATCGGAAAATGGATGAGGTAGATAGAATAGCTCACACTACCAAGCCATCGCATCGGCGCGGAAGAAAGAAGTCGCGCCACCACACTATGTGAGTTTGCCACGCTGTAGATGAGAAATGGCATCGCGAACAGTGTCGCAAACTCGACGTGTCCGCGCAAGTTGGAGTGCATGATGTAGATGATCGAGCCCAGCGAGATCACTTCGAAAAATCCCGCAATGGCACTGAACCGCGAAGGGTCTGCCGAAGTCGATTTCAATGTGCAGGAAATGCGGTATATTGCGACGCCCATCATTATTCCGCTGAAAGACCGAATAATACCGACACTGAGATTGCCAGAAAGAACGCGATATGGATGCTCGTGAAGCGTTGGGATTGATTGAAATAAGAAGTAGTAACCTGCCATCGCGGCAAGAACAACAAATTCCGTTCTGACTCGCTGAAATACGAATGGCAAGATCAGAACTCCTACCCAGAACTCTCCCGAAATAGACCAACTAGCTGCGTTCCAGCTCCAGCTAGTAGTGAGGCCGGTAGTCTGTAACAGCAGAACGTTCACTATCGCTGACCACGATGCTCCGTCAGCGTAGGGAAGTTTGTTCCAGTACAGGTAGTCGATGCAACCAGCCACGATCATTGTGGCGATATGCAGAGGGTACATACGCACAAGACGATGGCTGATGAAGCGCACGGTCAGGATCGTCTGGCTTCGCAGTCCACTCTCGTAGACATGGCACAGCACGAAACCGGAGAGCATGAAAAAGAAGTCAACCGCAAGGTAGCCGTTTGCGAATGGGAAATTCTTCCATCCGTACGCTGATCCGAAAAAATGCAATGCCACCACCATAACGGCGAAGAGGCCGCGTAGGCCGTCTAGTGCGTGGTATCTCGATTGCCGCGAAGGAATTGGCATTTTATAGGAGTAGGCATAAAAATCGAGACGATATTAGACCACAACTCGCGGAAGCGATCGTCCGTGATTGGTCACTGTTGAAAAACTCACGACCGCCATCGCGCGGTTTTTTCATTTCCGGGGCATGAATGAAGAACGACCTCGCAACAAGCGCCGCGAAGGCAGCGCCGGCGGTGGGAAGCAACTTCTGGCTGTGGCTGACCGGCCACGACATCAACTGGTGGGTAGCCGTCGCGACGATCGCGTACATCGGGCTGCAGGCGTACTACCTGGTCAAGAACAAAGGGAAGAGGGCATTGCTCGATGGCTAACGTACCGAAGAAGACACTCGCCGGTGTTGTGGGGGCTGCTGCGGCAGCCCTTCTTTTTTCCATGGTCCCGAAGTTCGAGGGGCTCGAGCTCGTTGCGCGGCCGGACCCGATCGGGATCATCACCGCGTGCTACGGCGACACGAAGGACGCGCGCGCCGGCCAGCGCTTCACGCGCGACGAGTGCCGCGCGCGGCTCGAACAGCGGCTGATCGAGCACGCCGAGCCGGTTCTGAAATGCACGCCGGTGCTGAAGGGGCACACGTACCAGCTCGCGGCCGCGGTGAGCTTCGCCTACAACGTCGGCACGGGCGCGTACTGCGCCAGCACGACGGCGAAGCGGTTCAACGCCGGCGACTGGAAGGGCGCCTGCCGCGCGATGAACGAGGCGGACAACGGCCGGGCGCAGTGGGTGACCGCCGGCGGCCGCGTGCTGCCCGGTCTGGTGAAACGGCGCGCGGAGGAGCGGACCCTGTGCGAGCGCGATCTATGACGACCACGAAAATCCATGAAACGCGGCGCACGCTCGCCGAGGACGTGTTCTATCCCGATCACGAGCCGCGAATCGAGTCGCCGACGTTCCGCGCGAGCAAGCGCACGATGAAGGCAGCCGGCGGCTACGTCTGCGCGGTATGCGGCGACGACCAGGCCGTCGAGTCGCATCACCGGTTCTTCGAGTGGGCGTTCTCGCACGCGATCGACTGGAAGTGGATCCGCGGCGTCGCGCTGAACCAGGTCGACACGATGTTCAGCCACAAGCTGCAGCGCATCGTGCCGATCCCGCGCCAGCACCCGATCTGGGACGTGATCAAGCTGACGCAGGGGTTCGATTGGGAGGCGTTCGACCCGGGCCGGCCGGAGGCGTTCGTCGACTCGACCTACAACCAATTGCTGCTGTGCGCGCTCCATCACCGGGGCAAGGATCACGGCCGGCACGCGGAAAGCGACCCGGTATGGAGCGTGCAGGCGTTCCTGCTGCCTGGCTTCGTCTACTCGCCGGACGAGCTCAAGCAGCTGCACGCGAAGGAACGGAAATGACACTTCTAAAGCTGGTTTGGCCGTACGTGCTCGCCGTGCTGCTCGGCTTTGCCGCCGGCGTCTACGGCGAGCACCTGATCAGCGCGCGCGAGATCGCCGACATGAAGGCCAGCGCCGCGACGGCTCAGGCGAAGGCAGTGGACGCCGCGCGCGCCGAGGAACAACGCCGCACCGCGGCCCAATCGGAGATTGCAAATGATGCGAACCAACAACGAACCGCCGCGCTCGCGGATGCTTTTGCTGCTCGCGCTGCCGCTGGCAGCCTGCAGCAGCGCGTCGACCAGCTCGTCGCCGCCGCCCGCCATCCCGCCGCTGCCGCCGGAAGCCCGGCAGCCGGCGACGCCCTCGATCTGCTTGCCGACGTGCTCGGCCGGTCTGACCAGCGCGCGGGCGACTTGGCAGAGTATGCTGACCGTGCCCGCATCGCCGGCCAGCAGTGCGAGCGCGACTACGACGCGCTGACCCTTTCTCACGAAGAGAAGTGAGCAGCAGCACGGCGATGGCAAACGGCTAGCTCACAGCGATCCGCTGCCGCTGATTATCACGCGCGTGCGGTCTGGTCTGTCCATGCCGCGCGGCGCTTCTTCGCGAGCGCCTCGACGGGGCGCTCGAATCCCACCTGAAGCAACCACGCCGCGGCGAGCGAGCCGCCGACCAGGATAGCGATCGATGCAGCCGGCGACGTTGTCAGCGCGCGCACGGCCGGTAACATGACAATCTGCACGGGCATGTGCGACAGGTACAGCGGGAAACTGATCGCGCCGAGCCACTGCGCGACGCGCGAATTCAAGGCCGCGCGCAGCACACCGCCGTTCGTCTCGAATGCCCTGACGAGCAGGAACGGCAGGAATCCGACGAGCCCGGCCAACTCGCGCAGGTAGTTCGGCGGCACGTACAGCGAAACCAGCATCAGCACGGCGCCCGCGTAGAAGATAGCGGGCCGCAGGAGCGCGCTACCCGCCGCAGTGAACGCGCCATTCGCACGCGTGTTGCGATAGATCAGCGTGCCGATCGCCATGGCCTCGATTGCCGAGATCAGGCCCGCGCTCACGTGCGGCGCCAAATATGCGCCGTAGAACACGTGGCCGGCAGTCGCCAGCGCCGCGGCGCACGCCACGATAACGGCGACGACCACGCCGCGCGGCGCGCGGTAGAGCAGGGGCAGCACCAGCGCGGATACCCAGAACTCGATCCCGATTGTCCACGAAGGATCGTTGATCAGTTCGACGTTGTGAATGCCGAGCCGCGCGAGGAACGCGAAGTTGAACAGCAGAGTGATCGGATCGGCCATGTCGATGTCCGGCGCGTACTCGCCGTGTGCGCGCAGGACTACGAAGCCGATGCATGCGCCTACCAGGCAGACAGCATGTAGCGGCCACAGCCTCAGGAACCGCGTCACGACGAAGCGGGCCGGCCGCTCGTGCGTGCGTTCCAGATAACCCGACAGCACGAATCCGGACAGCACGAAGAACAGCATCACGGCCATGCGCGCGCCGACCAGCGGGCGGTCAGCCGCCCATCCGGTGAAGAACCCGAAGGTGTGGCTCGCAGCAACGGCTAGCGCCAGCACGCCGCGCAAGCCGTCCAGGTGCTTCAGTCTCATGGTGCTCTATTGGTCGAAGGAATGGGCGCAGTCTACCAGTGTGGCTGCGACCGGATCGATGCCGCGGTCACGTTTCGGTGACCGCGGCACAGGCCGCGACGGGTGACACGGTCCGCTTGTGCAAGCGCGACTACAACGCGCTGACGGCGCCGAAGTGAAGGCGCTCAAGCCCTCGGTCGGGGGCTAATTGAGAGGCTCGAGGTAGAAGCCGCGCGCCGTCAGGTCCATCTTCGCGTCGCTGAACGATTCGAAAATGTCGTATCCGCATTCAACGTGCGTGATCGGGGAATCGAATTTGAGATCCTCGATATTGTGCTTCCCGATTATTCGTTAACCAACTTGTAGATCCCGTTTTTGTTGAAATATTCTCGAATGTGGAAATACGGAATATGAACGGTGAAGTTCCCGTACGCATAGGCCGCAACCTCATACGGTGCGAAATAATAATATAGTCCGGTTGGAGCAATGATGCATTGATCAAAGCTATGATCTTCCAGCCCTTGTTTAATCCAATTTTTTTGACCGTCGTCAGCTTCGTTGCCTGCTTTCCAGAGTTGCTCTAGTATGGATGTTTCACATAGTTCTATAATTTTTGGCTTGGCGTCGATAAATGCCGTAAAAATATCTTTTGGATCGATTTTGAATACTCGGTCATCGTCAGAAATTATGAAGTTGTAAGTTTCAAAATGATTATTGGAGTGCGCGGCGCCGGCTCCGTACCAACCTACGTCGTAACAGACCGATATAATATAATTTGAAGTTGAAACAACGGCGAGCGCATCCCACCGTCCATTTGAAATCGCGTTCTCGTACGGCCAGTCAATGCTTTCGGCCCATGGTCCGAGTCGTTCCCGAGCTAAGGCTTCTGTGGCCCGACCAAGAAAGATGGCGTTAAGGTGCTCCGCAGAACGGGGAAATTTTTCAGAAGTAAAGTGAGGGTAGACAATCCGAACGTCATAACCTGGCTTTCCTTCAGCGGATTCAGATAATGTTTCGGTGAAAAGCTGAAATTGTCCAACGCTTTCGCCCTTATTGATGATGATTCTTTGTTGACGGGCGGCGATGTCAAGGGATTCTCGAATTCTCTTGTCTGATTCGGGGTGTGCTGCTTCGATATATTGGAGTTTTTCTCCAATCTTTTCCGGGATTTCGCATTTCTCCAAGACAATGGGGATAATAAAAATATCGTCATCGAGTTTGTATTGAAGTAGATTGATTGCCTCGTTAAACTCGCGCTGAACGAAGCCTCGCTTGGTGGCGCTTCGAGGACTTATGAATAAGATGATGACGTTCGCCTCCTTGAGGGCGCGATCGATTGCGCCATCCCAATTTTGTCCTGGTCGAATATCATTGCAATCAATCCATGGTGAAAATCCGTATGCTTTGAATTTTTCGTAGAAGGGCAGAACTGCATCGCGATCTTCTTTAGCGTAACTGCAAAATATTTTGAGCATGATGTTCCCCGTGGTTGATATATCTCGTTATCGATTCAATGAGCCAGTCGAGTTTCCCGGTAACGGTAGCGTTCCAGAGGGCGGAACGTCAACATCATCGGCTGCTCGCCATTCCCCGCTCTTCTTGTCCACGTACAGCATGCGAGCGGTGCCGTGCTTCGCCAGGAGCACCACGCCGATCGTTCCGTCGTTGGCGTCGGGCTGGAATCCCGACTGATAGATCACGATCCGCGAGAACGTATCCGCCACAAGCTGGCGGGCCAGCATTCGAGCGTCGTAGTCGAGTTGTTCGACGCCGTGCACGAGCTCCTGCCAAGCTTCCGCTACGGCTGGAGCAACGTTCGACGCCGATGCCGTGAGCTGATGCTCCAACGAGTCGACGTCCCGTCGCTCGATCGCGATCCGGCTCTCGAGCTCGCGAACGCGGCGCAACACGGCAATGGGTGGTTCCCCGTCGTCGAGCAGTAGTGCGTCAGTAACGCGCTGGACCTGTGCCTCTAGTTCGGCGACGCGTTGCCGCGCGTCGGCCAACTGTGCGGCGAGCGATGCCGTGCCAGAGTCACCCTCCATGAGGCGTGTCAGATTTATTTGATCTGAGCAATAAAGCATCAGGGCTCGTTCGACCGGCACGACGCTGCAACTCCCGCTGACCTTGCATCCGGCGCTCTGGCTGTATGTGACACAGTGCAGCCGGCGGTGGCCGGGATAGGGGCGCCCGTCGGCAGCACGCCGGCGCCCCATGATGTTCTGCGCGACGATCGCCGCACCGCAGTAGCCGCAGTAGGTAATGCCCAGGCCCGTCACGACCCCGGGGATTTCACCCTTACCCTTGCGGCGGCCGCGCTGCTCGGCCAGGTATCGCAGGTCGGCAAATTCGGCCGGTGTCAGCAGGGCCGGGTAGTAGCCCTCAAGCCGGAACGTTTCCCCATCCACTTCGACGGATTTCTCGCCGATCAGCATCCGGTTCGCCAGCAGCCTGTAGATATGGCTCGACGCCGAGCGGCCACTGTCCGTTATCTTGAGCCCGCGGTCGGCGAGCTCGCGCACGATCCTGACCGCGCCGTGACCCTGCTTGAACATTTCGATGACGAGGCGCACTGCGGCCACCCGATCGTCGGCCAGTTCGAACCCACTGGTTTCGGTTTCCCGGACCCAATGTGGATCCTTTCCGACGCGGATCGGCGCCCGCCATGTACCCGCGATCCAGCCTTGGCACTGCCGGCGAATCGCCGCCTTCACGCGCTTGCTCTTCGTGTCCGATTCCTCGTGCGCGCGGATCATCACCAGCAGGCTGTAAACGAGATCCATCGGCTGCGCCTTCAGGCGCTCGCGGTTGTATTCGCCGGCCATCGCTGGCCGTCACGACCGTGATGCCGGCGTTCACGATTTGCGCAAGTTGCGCCTGCGCCTGCAGTGGCTCGGCGCGGCTCAAGCGATCCAGTCCCTCAACGATCAGTACCGAGCCGGCCGGCACCTGACCATCCTCGACCGCCCGCAGGAATACCCCCAGAGCGCCTTGCCGCACATGGCGCTGGTGGTACGCCGATAGCCCTTCGTCCCGGAGTGATAGGGACGCATCAAGCTCCATCTCGTTGTCGGCCGCCCAGCGCGCAGCGTACTCGAGCTGCCGATCGACGCTGCCGCCGGCTGCTTGTTTTGGGTCGCTGAACCGTAAATAGCTGTAAACTCTCGCTTTTGCTGCCACGCCCCACACTCCAGATGTCTCAACAGAAATCACCGGCTCACTCCCCGGCACCACGTATAGGTATGGTATCCCTCGGCTGCCCGAAAGCGCTCGTCGATTCCGAACAGATCATCACGCAACTGCGCGCCGAAGGTTATGAAATCTCCGGCAGCTACGACGGCGCCGACCTCGTCGTCGTGAACACCTGCGGCTTCATCGACGAAGCCGTGCAGGAAAGCCTCGACGCGATCGGCGAAGCGCTGACCGAAAACGGCAAGGTGATCGTCACCGGCTGCCTCGGCGCGAAGTCGAGCGCAAGCGGCTCGAACCTGATCGAGGAAGTCCACCCGAAGGTGCTCGCCGTCACCGGCCCGCACGCGGTGGGCGAAGTGATGCAGGCCGTGCATTCGCACCTGCCGAAGCCGCACGACCCGTTCGTCGACCTCGTGCCCGCGGCCGGCATCAAGCTCACGCCGCGTCACTACGCATACCTGAAGATCTCCGAAGGCTGCAACCACCGCTGCACGTTCTGCATCATCCCGTCGATGCGCGGCGACCTCGTCTCGCGCCCGGTCGCCGAAGTGATGCTCGAAGCCGAGAACCTGTTCAAGTCGGGCGTGAAGGAACTGCTCGTGATCTCGCAGGACACGAGCGCATACGGCGTCGACGTGAAGTACCGCACGGGCTTCTGGAACGGCAAGCCGATCAAGACGCGCATGACCGACCTGGTCGCCGCGCTCGGCGAACTCGCCGCGCAGTACGGCGCGTGGGTGCGCCTGCACTACGTGTACCCGTATCCGAGCGTCGACGAAGTGATTCCGCTGATGGCCGAAGGCCCGTTCAAGGGCCACGTGCTGCCGTATCTCGACGTGCCGTTCCAGCACGCGCACCCGGACGTGCTTAAGCGCATGAAGCGTCCGGCGAACGCGGAGAAGGTGCTCGAGCGCGTGCAGAAGTGGCGCGAGATCTGCCCGGACCTGACGATCCGCAGCACGTTCATCGCGGGCTTCCCCGGCGAGACGGAAGCGCAGTTCGAAACGCTGCTCGACTTCATCCGCGAAGCGGAACTCGATCGCGTCGGCTGTTTCGCGTATTCGCCGGTCGAAGGCGCGACCGCGAACGACCTCGATGGCGCGCTGCCGGACGAAGTCCGCGAGGAACGCCGCGCGCGCTTCATGGAAGTCGCCGAGGAAGTATCGGCGAACCGCATGCAGCGCAAGGTCGGCAAGACGCTCAAGGTGCTGATCGATGAGGTGAGCGCAGAAGGCGGCATCGGCCGCACGGCAGCCGACGCGCCGGAAATCGACGGCGTCGTCTACGTCGAGCCGGCGGCGAAGGCATCGAAGCGCTACAAGGTCGGCGATTTCGTGTCCGTGAAGATCACGGGCGCCGACGGGCACGATCTGTGGGGCGAGGTGTAAGTGATGGCCGCCGCATTCCCGGAGATTCTCGCGCTCGGCGAGGCGATGATCGAATTCAACCAGTCGCAGCCGGGGCGTCCTGAATTCCTGCAGGGCTTCGGCGGCGATACGTCGAACTTCTGCATCGCGGCGGCGCGCCAGGGCGCGTCGACGGGCTTCGTGTCGGCGATCGGCGACGATCCGTTCGGCCGCCTGCTGGCCGACATGTGGGCGTCGGAACGCGTCGACACGACGTACGTGCGGATCGACCGTTCGGCGCCGACCGGCGTGTATTTCGTCACGCACGGCGCCGACGGCCATCAGTTCGACTATCTGCGCGCGGGGTCGGCGGCGAGTCGCTACGCGACGGGCGATCTGCCGCTCGACGCGCTCGCGGCCGCGAAGGCCGTGCATTTGTCGGGCATCAGTCTTGCGATCAGCACGGCCGCGTGCGACGCGGCATTCGCGGCGATCGATCATGCGCGCAGCAACGGCGCGCAGGTCAGCTTCGACACGAACCTGCGGCTGAAGCTGTGGCCGCTGCCGCGTGCCCGCGCGGTGATGCGCGAGGCGCTGCGGCAGACGGACATCTGCCTGCCGAGCTGGGACGACGTCACGGCGCTCACGGGCGCGAACGATCGCGACGCGATCGTCGACGCGATGCTCGAACACGGGCCGCGGGTCGTCGCGCTGAAGCTCGGCAAGGAAGGCGCGTATGTCGCGACGCCGAACGAGCGGCGCGTCGTGCCGGGCTTCGCGGTCGAGGCCGTCGACGCGACCGGCGCGGGCGACTGCTTCGGCGGCGCGTTCGTCGCGCGGATCGTCGCGGGCGACGATCCGTTCGCGGCCGCGCGCTATGCCAACGCGGCGGCGGCGCTGTCGACGACCGGTTACGGCGCGGTCGCGCCGATTCCGCACCGCGATGCGGTGGAACGCCTGATGCAGGGCTGACGCGAAACGCGCAAGCCGGCGCATTGGCCGCGCCGGTTCGCGCGGCCACGCAGGAACCGGGTCTCGACCCGGCACGGTCCGCGGTTGTCGGGCGAATCTGAAGCAAGGAGCAACACAACGTGGGTCGATATTCGGAATGGCAACGGGCGCTCGTCGTCGCGGGTGCGCTGGCAGCAGGCGTCGCGATGCCGACGGTGGTCGCGGCGCAGGCCGTCGTACCGGGCGTGCAGCAGGATGAACCGGCGCCGGCGCGGCCGCTGAAGCCGAATCCCGAGTTCGCCCGCCTGCCGCGCTACGAAGGCACGCTCGGCGATCGGCCCATCGTCGTGCATCTCGGCCCGAAGACGGACGAGGAAGGCGTGCACGGCGAATACCAGTTCGCCGACACGGGCAAGGTCGTGCTGCTGGCGGGCGATCGCGACGGCGATACGCTCGAGATCGAGGAGTCGAACGACGGCACGAACATCACCGGCGTGTGGATTGGCCGCTTCGACGCCACGGGCGACCTGAAGGCCGACCGGATGAATTCGGACGAATCGGATCCGCAGCCGGTCGTGCTGCGTCTGGCGCCGGGCAAGCGCGCGGCGCTGCAGGTGCGCGACGGCCGTGTGAACGAAATCGAGACGGTGGGCGGCATCGTCAACCTGCGTACCGACGACTGAGCGCGTGCTGGCTCGGTGTGCGCGGCGCGCATTGTACCGGGCCAAGCGTATCGATTTTGGCTAATCTAGCGACATATTCCGCAACCGAACGGCCTCGTGCCCGGCTCCCCGTCATGACTGCATCCACTCCCAAGCGCGCACTGCAAACCCGTATCGTTCAACCCGACGACGTCATTCCGGAAGGCTTCCGTTCGTTCGTGCCGCCGGTCGCGCGCGCGTCGACGGTCGTGTTCCCCGATCTCGCGACGATGCGCGCGCTGGTCTGGCACGACGACAACCAGTGGCGCTACGGGCTGCACGCGACGCCGACGTCGCTCGCGCTCGCGCAGCGGCTCGCCGAGATCGAAGGCGGCACGCACGCGCTGCTGCAGCCGTCGGGCCTCGCGGCGATCATGAACGTCTACTTCGGGATCGTGAAAGCGGGCGACGACGTGCTGATTCCGCACAACGTGTACGGCCCGAACGCCGATTTCGGCAACTGGCTCGCGAAGGATTTCGGCCTGACCGTGCGCTTCTACGATCCGCTGATCGGCGCCGGCATTGCCGGGCTGATCCAGCCGAACACGCGACTGATCTGGCTCGAGGCGCCCGGCTCGGTGACGATGGAAGTGCCCGACGTGCAGGCGATCACGGCGGCCGCGAAAGCGCGCGGTGTGGTCACCGCGATCGACAACACCTTTTCGGCGGGGCTCGCGTTCAAGCCGTTCGAGCACGGCGTCGACATTTCGGTGCAGGCGCTGACCAAGTACCAGTCGGGCGGCAGCGACGTGCTGATGGGCGCGACGATCACCGCGAACGCGGAACTGCACGCGAAGCTGAAGCTCGCGCGGATGCGCTGCGGGATCGGCGTGTCGGTCGACGATTGCTCGCTCGTGCTGCGCAGCCTGCCGAGCATGCAGGTGCGCTTCGACGCGCACGGCAAGAGCGCGCTCGCCCTCGCGCAATGGCTGAAGACGCGACCGGAGATTGCGGCGGTGCTGCATCCGCAGATCGCCGATTGTCCGGGGCACGCGTCGTTCATGCGTGATTTCACGGGCGCGGGCGGGCTGTTCTCGGTGGTGTTCGACGCGCGCTACAGCGCGGAGCAGGTCGACCGTTTCGTCGAGTCGCTCGAGCTGTTCGCAATCGGCTGGAGCTGGGGCGGCGCGTGCAGCCTCGCGATGCCTTACGACGTCGCGTCGATGCGTCCGGACTGGCCGCATCGCGGCACGCTGGTGCGTTTCTACGTCGGTCTGGAAGACGAAGCGGACCTGCGCGCGGACATCGAGCGCGCGATGCAGGCCGCACTCGGCTGATCGCACGCCGGCAACGTCCGGCACAAAAACAAAACGCCGGCGCGATGCGATATCGCGGCGGCGTTTTTCATTGACGGTGCCGCGGGATCAGAACAGTCGCAGCAGCCCGTCGAGGCCGACATGGTCGAATGCGACGGTGGCGGCATCGCGCACGACGGGCTTCGCGTGGAACGCGACCGACAGCCCGGCTTCGGCCATCATCTTCAGGTCGTTCGAGCCGTCGCCCATCGCGATCGCGCGGCTCGGCTCGAGGCCGAGCGATGCGCACGTCTCGCGCAGCAGACGCGCCTTCACGTCCGCGTTGACGATTTCGCCGAGCACCTTGCCGGTGAGCTTGCCGTCGACGATCTCGAGCGTGTTCGCATGCGCGTAGTCGAGGCCGAGGCGGGCTTTCAGCCGCTCGGTGAAGAACGTGAAGCCGCCCGACACGAGCAGCGTCTTCAGGCCGGCGGCCTTCACGCCGGCCAGCATCGTCTCGGCGCCCGGTGACAGTTGCAGCCGTTCCTCGTACACGCGCTCGAGCGCGTGCGCGTCGAGCCCGGCCAGCAGCGCGACACGGCGCGTGAGGCTTTCGTTGAAGTCGCGGATCTCGCCGCGCATCGCCGCTTCGGTGATCTCCGCGACCTGCGTTTTCAGCCCGCAGAAATCGGCGATCTCGTCGATGCACTCGATCGTGATCAGCGTCGAATCCATGTCCATCACCGCGAGCCCGAAATCGCCGAGCGTGCGGCCGGCCTCGACGAAGCCGAAGTCGAGCGCATGCGTGCCGCAGTACGCGTCGATGTCGAGGCGTTGCGCGGGGTTCGCGTCTTCGATGCGCAGCGCGTGATCGTCGGTCTGCACGACGCGGGTGCCGCGCGACAGCGCGAGCAGCGGTTTGTGATGGGCGTCCGACAGCGGCGCAAGACTCTGGATGACGAGATTGTGGGTCATGACGAGTGGTTGGGAGGCGAATGAATGACGTGCGCGGCCCGCGGGCGGCCGCCTGCGAACGCGGGCCCCGTGCGGCTGCGGGCCGTTGCGTCGCGAACGCGCCATTGTAGCCGGTTGGCCGCGCAGGGCGGCCGGCGCCGGAGCGAAACCCGTGCGCGCAGCGGTGGCGCTCACCCGTTTGCGCGATCCCAGTACGGCGGATCGCCGAAATGCTCGGCCAGGAACGCGATGAACGCGAGCGTTTTCAGCGGCACGTGCGCGCGGCTCGGATAGACGGCCCAGATCGCGACGTCTTCCGCGAACGGGTAATCGTCGAGCACGGTGACGAGCGCGCCGCTCGCGAGCAGCGGGCCGACGTCCCAGGTCGACTTGATCGCGATCCCGAAGCCGTCGACGAGCGCTTCGCGGATCGCCTCGCCGTTGCTTGCAACGAGCCGGCCGCCGACCCGCACCGTGAGCGGGCCCTGCGGCGTCGCGAACGACCAGTCGCGCTGGTCGCCGAGGATCACGCACTCGTGCTGGGTCAGGTCGGCCGGATGGCGCGGCGTGCCGCGTTCGGCGAGGTAGGCGGGCGAGCAGCACAGCACGCGGCGGTTGACGGCGAGCTTGCGGGCGACGAGCGTCGAATCCTTCAGCGCGCCGAGGCGGATCGCGACGTCGTAGCCGTCGTCGACCAGATCGACGATCTCGTCGGATAGCCGCAGATCGAGCGATACGGACGGGTAGCGGCGCAGAAACGCCGGAATTACGGGCGCGACGTGCTGGCGGCCGAACGACGACGACATCGACACCTTCAGCCGCCCGTACGGCTCGCTGCGGCCGCGGCCCACCGACGCGCGCGCCGCATCGGCGGCCGCCAGCAGCGCGTCGGCGCGCGCCATGAAGATTTCGCCGTCCTGCGTAAGGCTGATGCGGCGCGTGGTGCGATGCAGCAGCCGCGCGCCGAGCTGGCGTTCGAGTTGCGCGATGCGCGCGCTGGCGACCGCGGCCGACACGCCGAATTCTCGCCCGGCCGCGCTGACGTTCGCGAGCAGCGCCGCACGCACGAACAGCGCGACGTCGAGCAGGTCGAGCGGCTTGTCGGGCGCAGGCATCGGATCGGACGTCATTATTCTGAAATTCCTGAAAATGTTTCAGGAAATATAGCGGTTTTCTCGAATGATCGCGGTGTCTACGATGGCACGCATGGAGGTTGCGCCGCAGCCTGTCCGAATTCCGTTGAAAGGAGTATCGAGATGAAAGCCGTTGGATTGACCCGTTATCTGCCGATCGACGACCCGCAAGCGTTGCTCGACGTCGAACTGCCGCAGCCCGTGCCGGGCCCGCGCGATCTGCTCGTGAAGGTCGAGGCGATTTCCGTGAACCCGGTCGACACCAAGGTGCGCGCGCCGAAGCCGCAGGTCGAGGAGGCGCCGCGCGTGCTCGGCTGGGATGCGGCCGGCACGGTCGTCGCGGTCGGCGCCGACGTCACGCTGTTCCGGCCCGGCGACGAAGTGTTCTACGCGGGCAGCATCACGCGGCCCGGCGCGAACAGCGAATTCCACGCGGTCGACGAGCGGATCGCCGCGCTGAAGCCGCGCACGCTCGACTTCGCGGCGGCGGCCGCGCTGCCGCTCACCGCGCTGACCGCGTGGGAAGCGCTGTTCGACCGGTTGCGCGTGTCGCCGCAGGGCGCGGACGCCGGCAAGTCGGTGCTGATCATCGGCGGCGCGGGCGGCGTGGGCTCGATCGCGATCCAGCTCGCGAAGACGCTCGGCAAGCTGCACGTGATCGCGACCGCGTCGCGGCCGGCGTCGGCCGACTGGGTGCGCGCGCTGGGCGCGGATGCGGTGGTCGACCATTTCGGCGACCTGCCGGCGCAGTTGCGCGAGCTCGGGCATCCGACGGTCGACTACGTGCTGATCTTCAACGATACCGACCATCATTTCCCGGCCGCGGCGGAAGTCATCCGGCCGCAGGGCGGCATTTGCACGATCGTCGAGAACGCCAAGCCGGTGCCGGTCGAATTGCTGAAGGCGAAGAGCGCCGCGTTTCATTGGGAATTCATGTTCACGCGCGCGATGTTCGAGACGCCGGACATGATCGAGCAGCACCGGATCCTCGGCGAAGTCGCGCGGCTCGTCGACGGCGGCACGCTGCGCACGACGCTCGGCGAACAGCTCGGCACGATCAACGCCGAGAACGTGCGGCGCGCGCATCGGATGCTCGAGGGCGGGCGCGCGATCGGCAAGCTCGTGCTGAGCGGGTTCTGAGCCGGGTACGCGCGATTAAGGTCGCGGCGCCGCGAACGCAAGCGGGGTAACACCCGATGCGTTTGCGGCGCATTGCGTCGCGCTTGGCGGTAGACTGGCAGCGCATCATGCATCTAAAACCGCGCGGCACGCGCGTGCCGCCGCATGACAAGGAGGTCAGCATGAGCCAACGCAGCTTGTCGGTCGCCGCATCGTGGTCGGTCGTGTTCGCGGCGGCGTGCGCCAGCGCGAGCGTATTCGCGGCGCCGCCGGTCAAGGGCAGCCTGAAGGGCGGCGGTACCGGACAGCTCGAATACACCGTCAAGGTCGACTCGAAGACCTTCGGCAACACGCAGGAGACCCGCAAGATTCGCTCGGGCGAGACGGACGATTTCAACTGGAAATCGGTGCCGCCGAGCGGCGCGGTCGCGATGCAGGATGGCTGCCCGAACGCCGACAACCTGCCGCGCGACGCGAACGGCGCGATGGTGCGGCAGACCCAGGTGCGGCTCGCGCCGTCGGTCGACGCGAAGGGCGTCGCCAACGTGCAGTTGAGTTTCCAGGCGGCCGCACCGAAAGGCACGCGCAGCGTGACGGCCGGCGGCAAGTCGCTGCAGTGTCCGGACGTCGTGTCGGTGAGCCAGGTGAAGTGGGTGTCGATTCCGACCAACGGCGGGTCGAAGTCCGTGACGATGAGCGACGGCACCAAGGTGACGGTGTCGATCAAGCATTGAGCGGTGCGCGCGAGCCGGGGCTTCTTCGGTGCGCGCGCAACCGGTTCGATTGGCGTGACGAGCAGGGCGGCGCGCGAGCAAGTCGCGCCGTGTCGCCGTTGCAATGCGCTCCGCTGCCCGCTTCGCGGTACGGCTCGCGCCGTCGCCGCCGCGCGTCACTGCGTGCGCTCTTCGAGCCGCGACGCGAGAAAGCGGTGATCGGCCGAGAACAGCCGGCGATAGGTCATCAGCACCGCGCCGACGGTGCCGAGCGCGGACGCCGCGGCGATCAGGAACATGATCACGATCTGGTAGCGCACGGCCTGCAGCGGCGACTGGCCGGCGAGCACCTGGCCCGTCATCATCCCCGGCAGGCTCACGACGCCGACCACCGCCATCTGGTTCAGCGTCGGCAGCATGCCCGCGCGCACGGCCTGGCGTGCGGCGTCCTGCGCGGCTTCCCAGCGCGTCGCACCCAGCGCGAGCGCAGTTTCGACGCGATCGCGGCGCGCCGTGAGTTCTTCCATCATCCGCTCGACGCCGAGCGAGACGCCCGTCAGCGTATTGCCGAGAATCATCCCGAGGATCGGGATCGCATACTGCGGCGCGTACCACGGATGGATGCGGATCACGACGAACAGGCCGACCGCCGCGACGAACCAGCTGCTGAACCAGATCGACGCGATGCTGTCGACGCGCTGGCCGCGGTACGTGCGCTTGCCGCGCCCCGCGCCGGCGAAGCCGGCGATCAGCGTCATCAGCGCGGTGAGCGGCAGCACGACGTACCAGTGCGGATGGCCGAACACCCAGCCGAGCACGTAGCCGATCGCCAGCAACTGCACGACGGTGCGCACCGCCGCGAGCGCGAGCTTGCGGCCGAGGCCGAGCGACAGCGCCGCCGAGATCGCGCCGTTGACGGCGACGAGCGCGGCGGCGATGCCGACGTCGACGAGGCTCAGGTCCTGCAGTGCCGGGCTCATTGCGCGGCCTCCGTCGGGTTGGCCGCGTGCAGGACGCCAGCCTGCATCACGAGCCGCATCGTGCCGATCCGCGCGGCCTGGGCCGGATCGTGCGAGATCCACATGTAGGCCCGTGCGTCGGGCGCCGCGTCGAACCACGCGCCGACGAGCGCCTCGATCGCGCGCGCCGATTCGGGATCGAGCGCGGAGGTCGGCTCGTCCAGCAGCAGGACGTCGGGGTCGAGTTGCAGCACGCGCAGCAGCGCGGTAATCTGCACTTCGCCGCCGGACAGGTCGCTCGCGCGCTTGTCGAGAAAGTCGGCGCCGCGGCCGGCCTGCGCGGCGAGCGCTTCGGCGCGTGCGCGGTCGAACGCGACGTCGCGATAGATCGCGAGCGAGTAGGGGTAGCGCAATTGCGATTCGACGGTGCCGTCCATCTGCGCGGGGCGCTGGCGGACATAGGCGATGCTGCGCCGGTAGCGCGGGATCGCACTGCGCCGAATCCGGCGGCCGCGCCACAGGAGGTGACCGCCGTCGAGCGGATCGAGCAGCGCGAGCGCGCGCAGCAGCACGCTCTTGCCCGACCCGGATGGTCCGGTGATAGCAATTCGCGATCCCGCGGCGAGGCTGAAATCGGTCGGGGCGAGCAGCGTCTTGCCGCTGCTGGCGTCGCGCCGCGTGATGTGCCGCGCGTCGATGAGGCCGGTGGGGGAGGTCATGTCAAAAATGAAAAAAAGCGTTAATGGCGCCGAAAGGCCGCCATCTCGTGCGCCATAATACCGATTGAAAAGCCGCAGTTGTCGTGCGCCGTTCGTCCACGCAAGCGGCCCGGCATGGTGCGGCAACACTTCAGAACAACAACGGAACCGCCATGACGCTAGCCCGAACCATCGGCAAATCGGCTGCATGGATCGTCGGTATCGTCGCGGTGCTCATCGCGGCGGCCGGCATCTTTCTCTTCACGTTCGACTGGAACCGCGCGAAACCGTGGGTCAACGAACAGGTGAGTACGGCACTTGGCCGTCCGTTCGCGATCAACGGCGATCTCAAGGTCGGCTGGCGTCGTCCCGATGGCGAGACCGGCTGGCGCGCATGGGTGCCGTGGCCGAGTTTCTCCGCCACGCAGCTCGAGATCGGCAATCCCGACTGGGCGCAGGCGCCCAAGTTCGTCACGCTCGACGCCGCGCACTTCGACCTCGCGATCCTGCCGCTGCTCGCGCATGAGATCGTGATCCCGTCGATCGACGTCGTGAATCCCGCCGTCGATCTCGAGCGGCGCGCGGACGGCAGCAATACGTGGACGTTCCAGTTCAAGCAATCGTCGCAGCCGTCGCGCTGGAAGGTGCGGCTCGACAGTTTCGGTTTCGCGAAGGGCACGGTCACGTATCGCGACGCGATCACGAAGGCCGATCTGACCGTCGCGATCGATACGCTCGGCCAGCCGATCCCGCTCGGCGACGTGTTGAAGGAGCAGGAGCAGAAGTCGCGTGCGGCGTCGGCGCAGCGCGTCGGTAAGCACGGCGCCGCGCAACTGGGCGCGAAGGCCGATGCGCAAGCCGCGTCGGGCGCGTCGGTGGCGAGTGCGGCTGCGAGTGCGGCTGCGGCCTCGGGCGCGTCGGCGGCGAGTGTCGTTGCTCCGGCTGCTGCCGGTTCGTCGGGGGCATCCGCTTCGTCCGCGCCTTCCGCGTCAGCGGCTGCCGCGTCCGGCGCGAGCGGGGCCGCGGCGCCCGCGAAGCCCGCCGGCCCGACCTATGCATTCGGCCTGAAGTTCGACGGCCGCTACAAGAACGTGCCGGTCAGCGGCACCGGCAAGGTGGGTGGCGTGCTGGCGATCGAGAACGCGACGCGGCCGTTCCCGCTGCAGGCCGACGTGAAGGCCGGCGATACGCGGCTCGCGATCGTCGGCACGCTGACCGACCCGAGGCATCTCGCGGCGCTCGACCTGCGGCTGTGGCTGCAGGGCACGTCGATGTCGCACCTTTACCAGCTCACCGGCATCACGCTGCCCGATACGCCGCCTTACGCGACCGAAGGGCGCTTGATCGGCAACTTCAAGCCGAACGCGAGCACGTTCCGCTACGAGAACTTCAACGGCCGCGTCGGCGGCAGCGATCTCGGCGGCACGCTCACCTGGGCGCAGCGCGAGCCGCGGCCGAAGCTGTCGGGCGAACTCGTGTCGAACCTGCTGCAGTTCTCTGACCTCGCGCCGGTGATCGGCGCCGACTCGGCCGCGAGCAAGAAGAAGCGCGGCGACACGACGCGCCAGCCGCCGGACCGCGTGCTGCCGGTGGCGACGTTCCGTACCGAACGCTGGAGCGCGATCGATGCAGACGTGAAGTTCACCGGCCGCAAGCTGATCAAGAGCCCGCAGTTGCCGATTACGAACCTGTACACGCACATCCTGCTGCAGGACGCCGTGCTGACGCTCGAGCCGCTGCAGTTCGGCGTCGCGGGCGGCACGCTCGCGACGAATGCGCATCTCGACGGTAGCCGCACGCCGCTCAAGGGGCACTTCACGCTGAGCGCACGCCACCTGAAGCTCAAGCAGTTGTTCCCGACTCAGAAGGTGATGCAGACCGCGCTCGGCGAGATCAACGGCGACGCGTCGCTGTCGGCGACCGGCAATTCGCCGGCCGCGCTCGCCGGGACGTCGACCGGCGAAGTGAAGGCGCTCATCACGAACGGCCGCATCAGCCTCCTGCTGATGGAGGCCGCGGGCCTGAACGTCGCGAACGTCGTCTACGAGAAGCTGTTCGGCACGCGCGACGTCAACATCAATTGCGCGGCGATCGATTTCGTCGCGAACGACGGCATGCTCGAGCCGAAGGTCTTCGCGCTCGATACCGACGATGCGCTGATCAACGTCGACGGCCCGATCAACCTGCGCGACGAATCGCTCGACCTGAAGATCCATCCGCACACGAAGGGCTTCCGGATCTTCTCGCTGCGCTCGCCGTTGTATGCGAAGGGCACGTTCAAGAACCCGAAGGTCGGCGTCGATGCGGGCGCGCTCGCGCTGCGCGCCGGCGCGATGGTCGGGCTCGGGCTGATCAATCCGTTCGCGGCGCTGATCCCGCTGATCGCGCCGAGCAACAACCGCGACGTGCCGTGCTCCGAGTTGTTCGGGCAGATGAAGGCGCAGGCCGCGCAGAAGGCGGCCAAGAAGGCCGGCAAGTAATGCTCAGCCGCCGGAGCGGCTTGCTCCGGTGCGCCCGGGGTGGTTGCGGCGCTCGAGCGCCCGCTGTGCGACGCCGCCGCGGGCGTTCAGCGGCGCGCGCGGGCCCAGACGAGCACCGGTTCGACCTCCCGGCCGCCGATCCGGATCGGGCCGGCGGTGCCGAGTTGCAGCCGGTCGCCGTCCAGGCTGACGACACGCTGCTGGACGTTGCCGATCCAGTTCGGATACAGGCTGACGTCCATTTCATGAGTCAACGTGCCGTCGTCGTCGACGTTGAAGGGGCCGGAATACGCAATGTAGCCGTGCGCCGCGGCCGCGCGCTCCTCGACGCTGCCGCCCTGCAGGTCGCCGTCCGCGTAAGGCGGGCGGCCGGCCGCCATCAGCTGCGCGGACATGTAGCCGTCGGGCGTATAGAGGATCCAGCCCCGCGCGTCGCGGCCGAGCGGATAGGTGATGGTCCCGCCGTCACGCGGGCGGATTTCGTAGGACACGAGGCGCCACGCGCCGACGAGTCGTTCGCGAAGCTGGCTGGCGAGCATGCGGGATTCCGGTAGGACGGCGGTGACGCGCGTGCCGTCGTGTTGACGGGCCGCCGGGCGGCGGGCCGGCGTGGCCGGAATGCGCTGCCGGGGCGGGGCGGTCGGCAGTTTCTCCGACACCTGCTAAAATACACGGTTTTCCGTCGATTTCTCTCTTACGGGACCTGCCGTGCTTTCTACTGCCAACATCACGATGCAATTCGGGCCGAAGCCCTTGTTCGAGAATATCTCGGTCAAATTCGGCGAGGGCAACCGCTACGGTCTGATCGGCGCGAACGGCTGTGGCAAGTCGACCTTCATGAAGATCCTCGGCGGCGACCTCGAGCCGAGCGCCGGCAACGTCGCGCTGGAGCCGAACGTGCGCCTGGGCAAGCTGCGCCAGGACCAGTTCGCGTACGAAGACGTGCGCGTGCTCGACGTCGTGATGATGGGCCACACCGAGATGTGGGCCGCGATGACCGAGCGTGACGCGATCTACGCGAACCCGGAAGCGACCGACGACGACTACATGCACGCGGCCGAGCTCGAAGGCAAGTTCGCCGAATACGGCGGCTACGACGCCGAAGCGCGCGCGGGCGCGCTGCTGCTGGGCATCGGCATCGAGGAAAAGTTCCACAACGGCACGATGGCCGACGTCGCGCCGGGCTGGAAGCTGCGCGTGCTGCTCGCGCAGGCGCTGTTCTCGAAGCCGGACGTGCTGCTGCTCGACGAACCGACCAACAACCTCGACATCAACTCGATCCGTTGGCTCGAGCACACGCTCAACGAGTACAACTCGACGATGATCATCATCTCGCACGATCGTCACTTCCTGAACTCGGTGTGCACGCACATGGCCGACATGGACTTCGGCACGCTGAAGGTCTGGCCGGGCAACTACGACGACTACATGCTCGCATCGGCGCAGGCGCGCGAGCGCCAGGCCGCGGCGAACGCCCGCGCGAAGGAGCGCGTGGCCGAACTGCAGGACTTCGTGCGCCGCTTCTCGGCGAACAAGTCGAAGGCGCGCCAGGCCACCAGCCGCGCGAAGCAGATCGACAAGATCAAGATCGAGGAATTCAAGCCGTCGTCGCGCCAGAACCCGTTCATCCGCTTCGAGTTCGAGAAGAAGCTGCACAACGTCGCGGTGGTCGCCGAAGAGATCACGAAGAAGTACGAGCGCACGATCTTCCAGAACTTCAACCTGTCGGTGCAGCCGGGCGAGCGCATCGCGATCATCGGCGAGAACGGCGCGGGCAAGACGACGCTGCTGCGCTCGCTGCTCGGCAACCTGCCGCTCGATCACGGCACGGTGAAGTGGGCCGAGAACGCGAATGTCGGCTACATGCCGCAGGACACGTACGAGGAATTCCCGGACGACATCACGCTGATGGACTGGATCGACCAGTACCGCAAGGACGGCGACGACGAAACGATGGTGCGCGGCACGCTGGGCCGCCTGCTGTTCTCGTCGGACGACATCAAGAAGTCGGTGAAGGTGCTGTCGGGCGGCGAGAAGGGTCGCATGATCTGGGGCAAGCTGATGCTCGGCCGCCACAACGTGCTGCTGATGGACGAGCCGACCAACCACATGGACATGGAGTCGATCGAGTCGCTGCAGATCGCGCTCGAGCAGTTCGAAGGCACGCTGATTTTCGTGTCGCACGACCGCGAATTCGTGAGCGGGCTGGCGAACCGGATCATCGAAGTGCGCACGGACGGCACGCTGTTCGACTTCGGCGGGAATTATGAGGAGTTCCTGACGAGTCAGGGGCAGGAGTAAGTGTAGCGTCTGAGGTGCCAAAGCGGCCCCTGAGTTCTACTCAGTGGGCTTTTTGGGCGTACCGCGAAGCGGGCGGGCGATATGGGCGGAGGGCGTGCAAAGCTGGGCGGCTTGCGAAGCTCTTCACCAAAAGAAGGGTGTAATACAGTACATCCCCAGCAGTTCCTCCGAGCTGCTGGGGATGTTATCAGGCGGTTACGTCGTTAGTGCGCCGCTCGATTAGCGTGCGCGAACTAAAAACATGAAGCAGTCCGCATTTTTTGGGTACACAAGCTTGCCAGTGCGCCAGTGCTTGAAGCACTTGCAGCAGACCCAGCGATAACCCGGCGGGGCGGGGCGGTTGGTGGTTTCCATATATGGAACTCCATGCCAAGGGCTCCACTTGACACCGGCAATCCACCACCCAATAATGAGCTTCCAAGTCGGGGATTGTTCCCGGCCTCCCTTCCGGACGGAACCATTGTCACAGGGAGATCAAGAGCCCCACACAGCGCCAACTGTGTGGGGCTTTTTCTTTGCGGCAGATGTTTATTCTGCATCTGTATCGTCTGCGAGTTGCATATCGATATACGCCTTCAATCGGTCCTTATCGGCTTCGTAGAAGGGGATAGGTAATTCAAGCCACGCACATCGACCTTTCGGCAGGCGTACCGGAACGCGAATTACGTCTGGGCTATTCGTTGTGGTGGCATGTGGGATATTGGTGACCACCTGCGCCGTGTTTCCGTGGGGCAGTTGCCCCCAGGTTGCCTGGGGCTGCGACGTTTGCTGAGCAGGGGCTGGAGCCAGTTCCGGCTGTTCAGGGGGCGGCTCCGTGAAGCCTGTGATTTCGAGAGTGCCGCCGCCATCCCATGATGCGGGGGGCTTGTCGTAGAAGCGAGAGAATTCGACGGACCGGCGGAATGCGCTTACATATGCGTCGGCGCCGCCTGGGATGAATCCCATGCTGATGAGGTCGAACCTGATGTTTGCGTCCGATGGAAGGCGGCTGTCATATTTGTCCAGTAGCGCTGAGAAGACGGCTGGAGTTCGCAACCACCCAACCAAATATGCCCGCTGCTGTGATTCATCCGGGCTATATTTGTAATTTTCGTAATCTTTGGCTACTGCCAAAACACCATCTTTTGGGCGTTCGAGTAAGCCGTAATAGCGCAGCGATGCGATCGCTTGCGCGGCAGACCCATTCGTGGCGCTTTTGTACCCGAGTGCTTGAGCAACGATTTCCGCAGGTGTCGCGTGGCGGCCCTCTTGCGCGTATATCTTTTCCACGCGATCAAGGGCATCTGGCAGAGCCAGTGTTGGAGCCCGTGGACTCTTCTTGCGCACGTCACTCATGAGACTTCTCCTTATCGACCGTTCCTAGTGTATCCGCAAATTTCAGACTGCGCCACATGATTTTCGGAGTTTGGGGATTTGTTTTCGCCGTATATCCGTATCTTTATTCGTTTAACGTTTGCGGGCAGATGCGCGCGCCGACGTTTGCGACGAAATCGACAGCATCGGTCGTGTAACGGTTCACTCCCCATGAAACGACTTGAGGCAAAATTACGCTCCGAATACCGTCCCCATTTCACCCCCGGAGCCGCCCTCGATGCAGGACCATCCTCTCCCGCTCGACCTGTCCGGCCTTGCGCCCAGCCTGTACGCGCAGGGCACCGAGGAGGGCATCCTGTCGCGCCTGATGGAGCGGATCGCGCCGACCCACCGCTTCTGCGTCGATATCGGCGCGAGCGACGGCCTGCGCAACAGCAATACCGCGCGGCTGCTGCGCGAACAGGATTGGGCCGGCGTACTGGTGGAAGGCAGCGCATACCGGTTCGGCAAGCTTGCCGCGCACTACACCGGTGCGGAGCGCGTCCGCCTGCATCACGATCGCGTCCAGCCCGACACGGTCGATCAGTTGCTCGTCGAGGCGAACGTGCCGGCCGACTTCGACCTGCTGTCGATCGACATCGACGGCAACGATTACTGGGTGTGGCGCGGCCTGCAAGCGTTCCAGCCGCGCATCGTCGTGATCGAATACAACCCGTACTACACGCCGCCCGAGCGCTGGGTCATGTGCTTCAATCCGGACCACGAATGGGACGGCTCGACCTATTACGGCGCGAGCCTCGAATCGCTCGTGCATCTTGGCAGGCAGAAGGGCTATGAGCTCGTGTGCTGCGACGACATGGGCAACAACGCGTTCTTCGTGCGGCGCGACCTGTACCCGCTGCTCGGCATCGCGAACAACGACCCGTCGGTGTTGTTCCGGCCGGCGATGTACAAGCTGCGCTACGTCGGACACAACACGTTCCTGACCGGCCATCCGTATCGGCACGGGCCGGCCGAGCACATCTGAATGGATACGCTCGCCGCCACCTTCGACGAGATTCGCGATGCCTACGGGCTCGGTCGCGGCGGGCCGCCCGCGCAGGTCAGCGAACGGGTGTGGCATCTACCGACCGACAGCGGCGCAGGCGTGGCAGTCAAGCGCTATGCCGGCGAACACCATGCGCGTGCGGTGAAGGAAACCGCCGTCCTCGCGCATCTGGAAACGCACCGCGATACTCGCTTCCATGTGCAGACGCTGAAGCGTACAAGGTCCGGCGAATCGCTTTGGTCAGGACAAAATTCCCATGCGATGCTGACCCGCTGGGAAGTCGGGCAATTCAAAACCTACGATACGTTCTCGCCAGCCGAATGGGATGCGCTCGGCGCGAGTCTGGCCGCATTGCACGTGAGCCTCGAACAACTGCATCTGCCGTCGCTCGACACGATCCATGCGCGGCTGATCTCCATCGACGCGGATGCGGTACGCGGCAGCCTGCTGGATGCACTCGATCGAGCCGATGCGAACGCTGCCGCCGCCCCGAATCTGCGCCGCTACGTCGATCTCGCGCTGCGCATGCTCGACCGCTACTATCCCGGCAGCATCGAAGCGTTTCCGGCCGACGACCCGCAGCATCCCATTCACAACGACTACAACCAGTTCAACTATCTGTTCACGGGCACGCTGCCGCCGCTGATCCTCGACTGGGAAGCATCGATCGGTGCGCCGCGCGAATACGAACTGGTGCGAGGCCTGAATCATTTGCCGCTGGAGGCGCCGGACCGCGCGGAAGCGTTCGTGCGTGCGTACCGGCGAGTGCGGCCGGTGAACCCGGCAAACATCGCATGGGCGGTCGATGCCGCATGCTTGCAGCACGCGCTGAAGCTGTGGATCGTGCAAGGCTGGCTCGACGATCCGTCGCGCTTCGCGTCGCATCTGAACGGCGCGGCGACGATGGCGTCCGCGATGGTGGACGCGCGTGGCCATCTGATCGATTTCTTTTCCCGTTGCGTGGAAGCAGGAAGCTGATGTGAGTACGAGCCCGAACGAGATCCCGAATCGGCCGCGCGCCGGCGAGCGGCAGCACGTGTTTCCGCCGCCGCTCGATCGCGATTACCGCGTCGAGGACGGACGCGTCCAGACGCGCTCGCTGGAAGCGCATATCGTCGATCACTGCAACCTCACTTGCGCGGAATGCTGCTCGCTGTCGCCGCTCCTGCCCGAGTGGCATGCGAGCCCCGCATCGATCGAAGCCGATTTGCGCAAGGCCGCGAAGGTGTTGCGCCCGCGCATGTTCAAGCTGGTTGGCGGTGAGCCGCTGCTGCATCCGGCACTCGTCGAAATCGTCGAGCGCGCGCGCGGCACCGGCATCGCGCCCGTGATCTCGGTCACGACGAACGGCCTGAAACTCGGCGAGATGCCCGACGCGTTCTGGCAAGCGGTGGATGCGCTGACGATCTCGCGCTATCCGAAGCCGGCGCTTTCCACCGATCTGGTCGCGCATGTCGAGCGCCAGGCCGCACGCTTCGACGTGCGTCTGAACTGGAAAGTGCAGGACGTGTTCACGACGATGAACCGCGCACAGCCGGGCACGGATCGCGACGAAGCCCGACGCCTTTATCACGATTGCTGGATCCGGGAGCGCTGCCATATGATTCGCGACGGCATGTTCTACACGTGCACGCGCCCCGCGCATTTCCATACGTTGTACAAGGGCGCGAAGGACTTTCAGGCCGACGGCCTGCCGCTGCGCGACGACGCCGGCATGCTCGACGCGATGCTCGCGTATCTGCAACGCGAGACGCCGCTCGAAGCATGCCTGCATTGTCGGGGCGGCAGCGCGCCGGTCGCGCCGCATCGCATCCTGAAACGCATTGAAGTGGACACCTTGAAGGCTCGTTATCCATGATCGTCGGCACGCGCGACCCGTTCGGTTTCGATCGTCTGCACTACCATCCGCGCAGCGGCGTATCGGCATCCGGCATCCGCGCCGTATTGCGGGCGTCGGGGCAACCGGCCGGCGCGCCGGACGCGGCCGCCATCGCGGGCTACCTGAGCGGCGAGCGTCTCGTCGGCCGTACCGTGCTGCGCGACGTGCTCGCGGTGCCGCCCGGTCATGCATTGACCCGGTCGCCGCAGGGGCTGACGGTGCAGCCGGCGCCCGAGCGGCCACGGCCAGCCGATCTCGACACCGTGCTGCGCGCGTCGCTGCAGCGCGCGCTCGACAGCGGCAAGCGGGTCGCGCTGGCGCTGAGCGGCGGGCTCGATTCGGCGCTGCTGCTCGCGTTGCTGCGCGAACTCGGCGCGTTGCGGCACGTGACGGCCTACATCCTTGCGACCGACATGCCCGATTACTGCGAACGCGACGCGGCGCTCGAACTGGCCGCGCAGATGCAGGCGAACGTGAAGATCGTGCGCGCGAACGAGGCCGATTTCGTCGCGGCGCTGCCGAGAACGACCCATGCGGTCGAGGAACCGATGTTCAACCTGCATCCGGTCGCGAAGCTGCTGCTGGCCGACGCGATGGCGGCGGACGGCGTCGAGGTGGCGATTACCGGCGACGGCGCGGATCAGGTCTTGCGCCGCGACCGCTCGGCCAACTATCTGCCGCTGTGCCATGCGCTGTTCGACGAGGCCTCGGTCGACCTGCATCCGCCGTTCGTCGATGCCGCCGTCGTCGCGCATCTGACGAGCATCGCGCCCGACCCGAACAAGCAGTGTCTGCGCGATCTCGGTGCGCGCCTGAACCTGCCGGACCGTCTCGTGCACGGCCCCAAGCGCGGGCGGCTCGCGCCGGCGATGAATCTCGCGACGCTGCTCGATCGCGGCCGCACGCAGGCACTGGCCGATACGCTCGGCCTTGCCGCGCCCACGTTGCAGGCGGATACCGAACGCGTGCTGTGGACGACGCTGACACTGCTTCTCGATCATCTCGATCGCCTTCACCGCGATGCCGCGCATCGCCCAACCTGAGCCGCTCATGAAACGCATCCTGTTCTGCGTGGTGCCCGAGAAGGGCCACGTCAATCCGTGCATCGGCCCGGCCCAGCATCTGCGCGCCGCCGGCTGCGACGTCGCGTTCTATGCGCCGGCCGACATCAGCGCGCAGCTCGACGGCGCGGGCGGCTTCGCGTTCGTCGGGCCGCGCGAGACGCCCGAGCGCCACGACCTGTCGCGCGGCGCGAGCTTCGCCGCGAACATTCGCGACGCCGACTGGCTGCGGCACTGGATCCGCACGCTGCTGATCGACCTCGCGCCCGCGCAGGTGGACGGCATTCGCGCGGTGCTGCGCGAATGGCAGCCCGACGTGGTCGTGATCGATCCGCTGCTCTATGCGGCGGCGATTGCCGCCGAGCTGGAAGGGCTGCCGTGGGTGTCGATGTCCAATTCGCTGAATCCGGTGCTGCCGGACGATCTCGATTCGGAATTGCTGCGCACGGTGCGATGGCTCGAACCGGAACGCACGCGCCTGTTCGCGCGCTACGGCCTCGACGCGCGCTTTCGCGGGTGCGACGTGCTGTCGCCGCACCTGACGCTCGCGTTCACGACCGACGCGCTGGTCGGCGCGCCGCCGCCCGGCGTCGAGCTGGTCGGCCCCGCGATGCCGTCGGGCCCGCGCGGCGACGAGACGGTATTTCCATGGGAACGCCTCGACGCGGATCGCCCGCTCGTCTACATGTCGCTCGGCAGCCAGCTTTACTACCATCCGGACGTGTTCGCGAAGGTAATCGACGCGACGCGTGCGACGGCCGCGCAACTGGTGCTGTCGGTGGGCGAACTGGTCGATTCGGATCTGCTGCCTGCCGGCGACGAACGCGTGATCGCGGTACGTTACGCGCCGCAACTGGCGCTGCTGCGGCGCACGCATGCGTTCGTCAGCCACGGCGGCGCGAATTCGGTGATGGAGTCGCTCGCGTGCGGCGTGCCGATGCTGCTGTCGCCGTTCTGCAACGACCAGTTCCATTCGGCGCATTTCGTCGAGCGGGCCGGCGCGGGATGCGTGCTCGATCTGCGGCAGGCCGGCGTCGCGGCCATTACCGACGCGCTCGAACGCCTGTTGCGTGCCGGATCGTTGCGCGAGCAGGCGGCGCGGATCCGCGACAGCTATGCCGCGTGCGACGGCTCGGCGCGAGCCGCCCGCCTGATCAGCGCACTCGCTTCAGGAAGCCGCCTGGCGACAGCGTCATGAGCACGCGGTCCTCGATGTCGTGGTCGACTTCGAACCGGTCGTCGCGGCCAAGAAATTCGCGCGCGGCCGTGGCCGGGTTGTTGCCTCGGCCGTACGGCTTGCCGTCGAACATCGACTCGGGCAGGTACTCCATGATCGTGTCCATCACGATCGCGTAGCTGCCGGGCGTCACGAACGGCGCATAGCATTCGAGTTCGCGCAGCACGTGCGTGTGCGTATGCGTGAGATCGAGAATCGCCATCACGCGCGCGCCGTCTCCGATCTGCGCGCGCACCGACGCGAGCGTGTCGGCCGCGCACGATTCGCCCTCGATCAGCACCATGCGGTGGGCGAGCCGGTGCGCGTGCAGGCGCTGGCGGACCTCGTCGCGCAGGCGCGGCTCGATCGCGACGACGCGGCCATCGGTGCCCGCCAGCTCCAGCATCGACGCGGTGAACACCACGCCGCCGCCCGCCGCGATGCCGGTCTGCACGATGCAGTCGGGACGCTCGCGCCAGATCAGTTCCTGCAGCGCGAGCATGTCGCCGGGCAGATGGAAGAAGCGCTCGCCGAGCCAGCGGGTCTGGAACAGATGGCCGAATTCGGCGGCGCGCGTCAGCCATTCGATGTTGATGTCCCGCATGCGGGCCGAAGGACGCTCTGACATGGTCGATGCAACGAATAGGAGTGACGTGAAAACGCTGGAATCGTGGCTTCACCGGTACTGGAACACCGGGCCGGCGCGCCTGCGGGCGCTGGCGTCGGGCCATACTAACAAAACGTATCTCGTCGAGGGCGATGCGGGGCGCACGGTGCTGCGCGTGTCGTGGTCCGGCAAGCCGGTCGCGCAGATGCGGCGCGAGGCGTCGATACTCGCGCGTCTCGGTGAGGCGCGCACGGTGTCGACGCTGCCCGCGCTGCCGCGGCTGCGGCCGACCGTCGACGCGCAACCCGGCGTGCAGACGCCCGACGGGAGCTGGTTGCATCTGTTCGAGCATATCGACGGCCGTCCCGGCCTGCCGGACGACCTGCATGCGGGGGCGATCGACGCGATGCGCACGCTCGCGCATCTGCATGCGGCGCTGGCCGCGATACCCGCCGGCGAAGCGGCGCCGCTGGCGTGGCTGTCGGCCCGTCATGCGCGCGTCGCGGCGCGCGCGATGCCGTCGCTGCCGGCCGGCTTGAGCGACGACTACGGCACGGTGATCCGGCGGATCGGCACGCATCTCGACGCGGCGGCATCGTGGTTGACGGGGCCGGTGCATTGGCTGCACGGCGACTATCACGCGGGCAACCTGCTGTATGTCGGCAACGCGGTGAACGGCGTGCTGGATTTCGACGACGTGGGGCAGGGCGCGCAATGGCTCGAGGCGGCCTTTGCGTCGTTCGCGCTGTCGCGCGATGCGGGCCGGGACGATGGCTTCGTGTTCGACCGCGGGCGATGGACGGCCGGCCTGGAGGCTTATGCGGCGACGCGGCCGGATGCGGCGCCGGCGTGGCTGCGCGACAACCACGACGCGCTGATGACGCTGTTCTGCGCGGATCAGACGCTGATCCATCTCGAGGCCGCGCAGCGCGGGCTGTGGATGCCGGGGCCCGGGATCGGTTTCCTTGGCGGCTGGCGCCAGTTGCTGGACGGGGCGGTGCCCGCCGGTTAGCGGTGCGTCGCGTCGGCGCGCCGCCGGTTCAGGAACAGGCGCACGGCTTCGACCGTGTTGGGCCGCGCTTCGCCATGCCGCGACCCGTCATGCAGGCACAACAGCACGTCGCGCTGCCGCGCCGTGCAGGCGTCGACATGCGCGCACATCGCGTCGAACAGTGCCTGGGGTGACGGGGGCGGCCGCTGCCAGTCGTTCAGTATCGCGGTCCAGCCGGTGTGTTCGCGCCGCAGGCGCGCGAGCACGGCCGCGCGATCGTCGTGCGGCATCAACCCGTACGGAAGGCGCAGCGGGATCGTGCCGGGCGCGGCAAGGCCGGCGCGGCGGTAGACGTCGCGGATCAGCGCATCGGTTGCATCGATCTCGTCGATCAGTGCGGCGTCGGTGAGCGTGCCCGGCCTCGCATGCGAATAGGTGTGATTGCCGAGCCGGTGGCCTTCGCGCGCGATTCTCGTCGCGACGTCGAGCGCGCCTGGCAAGTGCTGGCCGAGCACGAAGAACGTCGCCGCGCACGCGGCGTCGCGCAGCACGTCGAGCAGCGCGGGCGTCGACGGGCCGGGGCCGTCGTCGAAACTGAGGTGAATGGACGTCATGATTGCCAGGGTCGCTCACTGAACCGGCTCGATGGCCAGCGGGCAGGTGCCGACCGGACGCAGCCGGGAGCCGGTCCATTCGTAGAAGAAGCGGGCCGCTTTCGCGTGGCCGTCGCCGCAATCGTCGTTGAAGCAGCCGGCGACGATCAGCAGCCTGCTGCCGGCACGGAAGTCGACGCGCTCGTCGTCGTTGCCCATCACGCCCGAGATGGCCGTCACGCCGGGCATCGTGTACGTCGCGCCCGTGTTCCTGTCGAGGATCGCGAAGTTTCGGCAATCCGTTCCGCAACCCCAGATCGCGACGCGGTAGTGACCGGCAAAATTGGCCGGTTGCGCGAATGCGTCACGAATGACGGTGCGATACAGGCGCGCTTCGCTGCCGGCGAGCCGAGGCGCGGCAGCCGGCTTGCGCGGCGCGCGGATGGCGGCCGGCGCCGGATAACGGTCGAACGCAGGCGAGGCGCAGGCCGCGGCCGGCGAGGCCGCGGGTGCCGCACCGGCCATCGGCGCGATCGAGGCGCCGGCGATCAGCAGAAGTCGATGGGCGAGCGTCACGCGCGTGTTCTTCATGTTCGAGAGGGATGTCGGGCCGCAGCGGCCGAGCTGCCGGCGACGACGATTCTATGACGCTTCGCGCGGGGCGGCGACACGGAATGGCGGTCGTGCGCTTGCCGACCGCGCGATGCCGCGCGGAATCGCTCAGTCGAGCGTCGTCAAACCGCCGCGATATCACGCTGCCTGACGTTTCACGCCGCCTTTGCGCGGCTCAATCGGCCAGCCGCTTGTCGGCGAGCGCCTTGCAGCAGTCCTCGTACACCCACTGCACGAGTTTGGCCCGATAGTCGAGATCGTCGGTATCGACGATTTCCTCGACCGCGTCGCGCGCCCACGACGCGTCGACGAAGCCCGCATGCCGCTTCGCGATGTCCTGCGCGAGCGCCGCGAGCCTGGCGACCGCGAGCCAGTCGGCCTGGCGGTGATGGCGGTCGAGCCAGCGGTGCGCGGCCTGGACCTGGAACGCGGCGTCCGGCCAGGATTCGTTGAGGTAAAACGCGCCGAGGTTGCCGCAGGTGAGCCAGCAAAGCAGCTCCAGGCGGTCTTGCGAGCCGAGGGTATGGGATGCGTCGGACATGGCAGCGCTCACGAAGTGCGTCGATTCCGGGCGGCGCCGGCCGCAACGGGCCGATGCCGATAGTAAAAACATAGCACGATGCGGGCCCGGCCGCGCACCCGGGTGGACGCTGACGTGGCGCCGGCCGGACGAAGGCGCCGCCGGCCATGCGCGCGGGCGGCGGAGCACCGGCGCGGGGCCTCGCCGGTCCTTTCGGATGGCTGTCATTCGTCACACCAGCCACCGAAACGCTCGCTAGAATGGCGGCTTCCCTGGAGGCGGAACACGATGAAAATCTACGACCAGTTCTACATCGACGGCGCATGGCGCAAACCGGCCGGCACGGGCACGATCGACGTGATCGATTCGGGCACCGAAGCCGTGATCGGCCGGATTCCCGAGGGCGTCGCGTCCGACGCGCAGGCCGCGATCCGCGCGGCGCGCGCGGCCTTCGACGCGTGGGCGGCCACGCCGGCCGCGACGCGCGCGGGTTACCTGCGCAAGATCGTCGAGCATCTGCAGGCGCGCAGCGAGGAACTCGCGCAGTCGATCACCGGCGAAGTCGGCATGCCGATCAAGCTGTCGCGGGCGATCCAGGTCGGCGGCCCGATCTACAACTGGAAGGCGTACGCGAAGCTCGCCGAATCGTTCGAATTCGACGCGCGGGTCGGCAATTCGCTGGTGGTGCGCGAGCCGGTCGGCGTCGTCGCGGCGATCACGCCGTGGAACTACCCGCTCAACCAGGTCACGCTGAAGGTCGCGCCGGCGCTCGCGGCCGGCTGCACGGTGGTGCTGAAGCCGTCGGAAGTCGCGCCGCTGAACGCGTTCATGCTCGCCGAAGCGATCCACGAGGCCGGGCTGCCGGCCGGCGTGTTCAACCTGGTGTGCGGGTATGGCCCGGTCGTCGGCGAGGTGCTGGCCAGCGATCCGGACGTCGACATGGTGTCGTTTACCGGCTCGACGCGCGCGGGCAAGCGCGTGGCAGAGCTGGCGGCCGCGGGCGTCAAGCGCGTCGCGCTTGAGCTGGGCGGCAAGTCGGCGTCGGTGATTCTCGACGATGCCGATTTCGCGACGGCCGTGAAGGGCACGGTCAACGCGTGCTACCTGAACGCGGGCCAGACCTGCTCCGCGCATACGCGGATGCTGGTGCCGCAAGCGCGCTACGAAGAGGCGCGCGAACTCGCGAAGGCGGCGGCCGAGTCGTACGTCGCGGGCGACCCGCGGCACGAGGCGACGCGCCTCGGCGCGCTGGCGTCGGCCGCGCAGCAGCAGCGCGTGCAGGCGTACATCCAGCGCGGCATCGACGAAGGCGCGGAACTCGTGACGGGCGGCACCGGATTGCCGGCAGGGCTCGAAAAGGGTTTCTTCGTGAAGCCGACCGTGTTCGGGCGCGTCGATCCGAAATCGACGATCGCGCAGGAAGAGATCTTCGGGCCGGTGCTGTCGATCATCACGTATCGCGATGAAGACGAGGCCGTGCGGATCGCGAACGATTCGCCGTACGGGCTCGGCGGTGCGGTGTGGGCAGGCAGCGACGAGCGCGCGATGCGCGTCGCGCGCCGCATCCGCACGGGGCAGGTCGACATCAACGGCGGCACGTGGAACGCCGCCGCGCCGTTCGGCGGCTTCAAGCAGTCGGGGTACGGCCGCGAGAACGGCGTGTACGGGCTCGAAGAGTATCTCGAGTACAAGTCGATACAGTTGAAGCCGGCGAAGCCGGCCTGAACGCCGCTCGCGGCCCGAATCGGAAACGGCACGCTCGCGTGCCGTTTTTTTCTTGACGGCCGTCAAGGTGCGCGGCGGTGGATCGTCGATCATCGCGGTTCCGATGTTCCGACGAGGTTTCAGATGACCGTACGCACTTCCTTTCCGCCGCTGACGATCCGCGGCCGCACCTTGCTGCCCGTCGTGCAGGGCGGCATGGGCGTCGGCATCTCCGCGCACCGGCTGGCGGGCAGCGTCGCGCGCGAAGGCGCGGTCGGCACGATCGCGAGCATCGACCTGCGCCACCATCATGCGGATCTGCTCGCGCGTTGCCGCGCGCAACCCGATCGCGCGACGCTCGAGGCGGCGAACCTCGACGCGCTCGCGCGCGAGATCCGTCTCGCGAAAACGTACAGCGAAGGGCGCGGGATGATCGCGGTCAACGTGATGAAGGCGGTGAGCGCGCATGCGGACTACGTGCGGGTCGCGTGCGACGAGGGCGCGGACGCGATCGTGATGGGCGCGGGCCTGCCGCTCGATCTGCCCGACCTCACGCAAGGGCGCGACATCGCGCTGATCCCGATCCTGTCGGACAGCCGCGGGATCGCGCTGGTGCTGAAGAAGTGGATGAAGAAGGGCCGTTTGCCCGATGCGATCGTGATCGAGCATCCGGCGCACGCGGGCGGCCACCTCGGCGTCACGCAGCTCGACGACATGCACGACAGCCGCTTCGATTTCGCGCGCGTGCTCGACGAGACCGCGCAGGTGATGGCGTCGCTCGGTGTCGCCCGCGACACGATCCCGCTGATCGTGGCCGGCGGGATCAACAGCCACGACACGGTGCGCGCGGCGTTCGCGGCCGGCGCGAACGGCGTGCAGGTCGGGACGCCGTTCGCGGTGACCGAAGAGGGCGATGCGCATCCGCGTTTCAAGCGCGTGCTTGCCGATGCGACGCCCGACGACATCGTCGAATTCGTCAGCGTGACGGGGCTGCCGGCACGCGCGGTGAAGACGCCGTGGCTCGATCGTTACCTGCGCAACGAGACGCGCATTCGCAACAAGCTCGGCGCGTTCAGGCAGCGTTGCCCGACCGCGCTCGAATGCCTGAGCGTGTGCGGGCTGCGCGACGGCATCGAGAAATTCGGCCACTTCTGCATCGACACGCGGCTCGCGGCCGCGCTGCGCGGCGACATCGCGAACGGGCTGTTCTTCCGCGGCCGGGAAGCGTTGCCGTTCGGCCGCGCGATCCGCAGCGTGCGCGATCTGCTCGACCTGCTGCTGACGGGCAGTGCGACCGAGCCTGCGGCAAACCGTCCCACGTTTACGCTGGCTTGACCAATATCAAGATGACGAAAAGACCCTACAGGGAGAATGGAAACCATTCTTTGGGGGTCCGTACCATGCATAAAACGATTCGAACTTGTGTCACCACCGCCGTCGTCGCGGCAAGCGTCCTCGCGATGTCGTCGCTGTCGTACGCGGCATCGCCGGGGGACGGCATCAACCAGGGTGACGTACTGGTTCGGCTTCGCGCGATCAGCATCCAGCCGAACGAACGCGCGAGCGACACGCTCGGCGCGATCAACACGGGCGTGAACAACGCGATCGTGCCCGAGCTCGACTTCACGTACATGATCCGCGATTACCTGGGCGTGGAACTGATTCTCGGCACGTCGCGGCACCAGATGACGTCGAGCCTCGGCAATCTCGGCGGCGTGGGCGTGCTGCCGCCGACGCTCTTGCTGCAGTATCACTTCAACCATGCGGGCAAGGTGCGTCCGTACGTCGGCGCCGGGTTGAACTACACGTACTTCTACAACAACGGGCTCAACGTCGGCGGGGAGGGCGTGTCGATCAACAAGAGCAGCTTCGGCCCCGCGCTGCAGTTCGGCGTGGACGTGCAGTTGACGAAGAAGGTGTTCATGAACGTCGACGTGAAGAAGATCTGGATGAGCACCGATGCGACGTTGGGCGACAAGGGCATCGGCACGCTGCACATCGATCCGCTGATCGTCGGCGTGGGCGTCGGGATGAAGTTCTAGACGCGACCGTAAAAGAACAGAGTTGGGGTTGGCGGCATGGCGGTCGGCATGCCGCTCTTTTTTTGTGCGCGCGGATTTACAGCTTGTCGTACTGGAAGCGCATCGCGGTGCCTTCGCGCGTGATGCGTTCCCACACCGCCCGCTTTTCGTCGTCGCTCAGGAACACCCAGTTCGAGACTTCGGCGGCCGTGCGGCCGCACCCCTTGCAGACTTCGTCGAAAAGCGTCGAGCACACGCCGATGCAGGGGCTGTCGGGGAGGTCGTGAAGATTGGAGGCCATCGGCAGGGTTCGCGCAGTTGAATCGTCAGCCGCCATTTTAATGCATCGCGGCGGCCCGGCCGGACGTTGCCGCCCGCATGCCGTCCCGGCGCGGGAGCGCGACAGTACGGCCCGGCGTTGCGCGCGGCCGTCGAACGGGCCGTGCGCCATGCAAACGCGGATTCGCCGTCGTCCGTTTTTGCCGGTGGACAACCGCCGATTACCCGATAGAATTCCCCCGGAACGCCCCGCCGCACGGGCGGCTCGACCGACCGGCGGCGGGAATCTGTTCCGTTTGCGCGACACCGGCATGATTTTTTTGTGACGGGGCGCGAATGATGGTAGTTTTCGGGGTTTTCGAGGGGCGGCGCGCCGGAATGCGCCGCCATGACGAGGCAGACGGCAGCCGGGCAATGCGTCCGGCCGAAGGGAGAACGGGATGAAAGCAAAGGTAGTGGGCCGGTTCGCGGCGCTCGCGCTGTGCGTGGGCGCATCGGCGGCAGCGGCGAAGGATACGCAGCTCAATGTCTATAACTGGTCGGACTACATTGCGAAGGACACGATCCCGAACTTCGAGAAGCAGACGGGCGTCAAGGTCCGCTACGACAACTACGACAGCGACGACACGCTGCAGGCGAAGCTGCTGACGGGCAGCTCGGGCTACGACATCGTCGTGCCGACCAGCAACTACGCGGGCAAGCAGATCGCCGCCGGCATCTTCGCGCCGCTCGACAAGTCGAAGCTGCCGAACCTCAAGTACCTCGATCCGCAACTGATGGCGCTCGTCGCCGGCGCGGATCCGGGCAACAAGTACTCGGTGCCCTGGGCGTACGGCACGACCGGTCTCGCGTACAACCTGACGAAGGCGCAGCAGGCGCTCGGCAAGGTGCCGCTCGACAACTGGGACATCCTGTTCAAGCCGGAAAACATCGCGAAGCTGAAGACCTGCGGCGTGTCGGTGCTCGACGCGCCCGACCAGATGTTCGCGGCGACGCTGCACTACATCGGCAAGGATCCGATGAGCACGAACCCGGCCGACTACAAGGCCGCGATGGACGTGCTGAAGAAGATCCGCCCGTACATCACCCAATTCAACTCGTCGGGCTACATCAACGACCTGGTCGGCGGCGACATCTGCTTCGCGTTCGGCTGGTCGGGCGACGTCGTGATCGCGAAGCATCGCGCGATCGAGGCGAAGAAGCCGTACAAGGTCGAGTACTACATTCCGAAGGGCGGCGCGCCGGTGTGGTTCGACGTGATGGCGATCCCGAAGGACGCGAAGAACAAGGAAGCCGCGCTGCAGTGGATCAACTACATCGAGGATCCGAAGGTGCACGCGGCGATCACCAACGCGGTGTACTACCCGAGCGCCAATACCGAGGCACGCAAGTACGTGCGGCCCGACGTCGCGAACGACCCGGCCGTCTACCCGCCGGCCGACGTCGTGAAGACGCTGTTCCTGCTCAAGCCGCTGCCGCCTGAAATCCAGCGTCTGCAGACGCGTCTGTGGACCGAGTTGAAGTCGGGCCGCTGACGCGAGCCGAAGTGAACCCGCGGTCATGAAGCCCCTGGTGCCCCCGGGGGCTTTGTTCGTCTAACGCAGGAGAGAAGCAGCACATCATGAATAGCCAGTCGGGCGCGCCGGTTGTGGGCGCGCCGTTCTCCGTTTCCTCCTCCGGCGCCGATGCGCGCGCCGAGAACTTCATCCAGATCGTCGACGTCGTCAAGAAATTCGGCGACACCGAAGCCGTGCGCAGCGTCAACCTGACCGTGCGCCAGGGCGAGCTGTTCGCGCTGCTCGGCAGCTCGGGCTGCGGCAAGTCGACGTTGCTGCGGATGCTCGCGGGCCTCGAGACGGTCACGTCGGGCAAGATCCTGATCGACGGCGAGGACCTCGCGCAGATGCCGCCGTACAAGCGGCCCGTGAACATGATGTTCCAGTCGTATGCGCTGTTCCCGCACATGTCGGTCGAGTCGAACGTCGCGTTCGGGCTCAAGCAGGAAGGCACGCCGAAGGCCGAACTGAAGGCGCGTGTCGCGTCCGCGCTCGAACTCGTGCAGATGGGCAAGTATGCGAAGCGCAAGCCGCACCAGTTGTCCGGCGGCCAGCAGCAGCGTGTCGCGTTGGCCCGCTCGCTGGTCAAGCGCCCGAAGCTGCTGCTGCTCGACGAGCCGATGTCGGCGCTCGACAAGCAGATCCGCCAGCGCACGCAGATCGAGCTCGTCAACATCCTGAACAAGGTCGGCGTCACGTGCATCATGGTCACGCACGACCAGGAAGAGGCGATGACGATGGCGAACCGGCTCGCGGTGATGAGCGAAGGCCAGATCGTGCAGATCGGCTCGCCGAACGAAGTGTACGAATACCCGAACAGCCGCTTCTCGGCCGAATTCATCGGCTCGACGAACCTGTTCGACGGCGTGACGGTCGAGGACGAGCCCGATCACGTGTACATCGAATCGCCGGAGCTGCCGAGCCGGCTGTACGTGAGCCACGGGATCTCGGGCCCGCTCGGGATGCCGGTCACGGTGTCGGTGCGCCCCGAGCGGATCGCGCTCACGCGCAAGCCGCCCGAAGGCGCGTTCAACTGGGCGCGCGGCCGGATCAGCAACGTCGCGTACATGGGCGGCTATTCGCTGTATCACGTGAAGCTCGACGGGGGCAAGACGGTGATCGCGAACGTGTCGAGCCTCGCGATTTCCGAACTCGACACGCCGGCGCTCGCCGACGAGATCTACGTGCGCTGGAGCGCGACCGCCGGCGTGGTGCTGACGTCATGAACGCGTTCAAGTCCCTGCTCGAGTGGCCGGTGCGGCGCTTCAACCTGACGGGCGCCACGGCGGTCGTGGCCGGCCCGTTCACGTGGCTCGTGCTGTTCTTCCTCGTGCCGTTCGTGCTGGTCGTGAAGATCAGCTTCGCGGAGCTGCAGCTCGGCATCCCGCCGTATACGGAACTCACGTCGTACGCGGACGGCGTCGTGCACATCGCGCTGAACCTGTCGCACTACGCGTTCCTGTTGACCGACAGCCTGTATTTCGCGACCTACGTGAATTCGGTGGTGGTGGCCGCGATCACGACGCTGCTGTGCCTGCTGCTCGGCTATCCGATGGCGTATTACATCGCGCGCTCGAACCCGGCCACCCGCAACCTGCTGATGATGGGCGTGATGCTGCCGTTCTGGACGTCGTTCCTGATCCGCGTGTACGCGTGGATCGGCATCCTGAAGAACAACGGGCTGCTGAACAACTTCCTGATGTGGATCGGGCTCACCCATGCGCCGATCGAGCTGTACCGCACGAACTACGCGGTGTACATCGGGATGGTGTATTCGTATCTGCCGTTTCTCGTGATGCCGCTCTACGCGCACCTCGTGAAGATGGACCTGCGCCTGCTCGAAGCCGCGTACGACCTCGGCGCGAAGCCGTGGAAGGCGTTCGTGCAGATCACGCTGCCGCTGTCGAAGAACGGGATCATCGCGGGCTGTCTGCTGGTGTTCATTCCGGCGGTCGGCGAATACGTGATTCCGGAGCTGCTCGGCGGCGCGAATACGCTGATGATCGGCCGCGTGATGTGGAACGAGTTCTTCAACAACGCGGACTGGCCGATGGCGTCGGCCGTGACCTGCGCGATGGTGCTGCTGCTGCTCGTGCCGATGGCGATGTTCCAGCACTTCCAGGCGAAGGAACAGGGAGGCCGTCGATGAAGCCGAATCGCTACCTGCAGTTCGCGGCGCTGTTCGTCGGCTTCGCGTTCCTGTACATCCCGATCCTCAGCCTGATCGTCTATTCGTTCAACGAGTCGAAGCTCGTCACCGTATGGTCGGGTTTTTCGTTCCGCTGGTACGCGGCGCTCGTCGAGGACGACGAGTTGCTGACGGCTGCGTGGCTGTCGCTGAAGATCGGCGTGCTGACCGCGTTCGCGTCGGTGTTCATCGGCACGTGGGCCGGCTTCGTGCTCGCGCGGATGGGGCGCTTTCGCGGCTTCGCGCTGTTCAGCGGGATGATCAACGCGCCGCTCGTGATCCCCGAGGTGATCCAGGGGATCTCGCTGCTGCTGCTGTTCATCGAGCTCGCGAAGTGGATCGGCTGGCCGGCCGAGCGCGGCGTGTTCACGATCTGGCTCGGCCACGTGATGCTGTGCATTTCCTACGTCGCGATCATCGTGCAGTCGCGCGTGCGCGAGCTGAATCCGTCGCTGGAAGAAGCCGCGCTCGATCTCGGCGCGACGCCGTTGAAGGTGTTCTTCACGATCACGCTGCCGCTGATCTCGCAGGCGCTGATCGCCGGCTGGCTGCTGTCGTTCACGCTGTCGATCGACGACCTCGTGCTGTCGGCGTTCCTGTCGGGCCCCGGCTCGACGACGCTGCCGCTCGTCGTGTTCTCGCGTGTGCGCCTCGGCCTGAACCCGGAGATGAACGCGCTCGCGACGCTGTTCATCATCGCGGTGACGGCCGGCGTCGTGATCGCGAACTTCGTGATGCTGCGTCAGGAACGCAAGTGGATGGCGGGGTTCGCGGCCTGACGCGCCGGTTGCGGCCGTGATGAAAACGCCCGGTGCCGACGACGAGTCGGGCCGGGCGTTTTGTTTGGCGGCGCGTCACGATCGCCGGCCCGTCGCCGGCGTCTATGCGCCGAACGCCGCCTTCGCCAGCAACCCCAACGCGACGCACACGAGCACGGCCGCGAACCCGGCCTGCACGTGCCGCGCGGCGAGGTGGCGCGACGCGCCGCGGCCGGCGGCCATGCCGAGCGCGGTCGCGACGGTGAACCACAGCGTCACGTCGAGCGGCGCGCGCGTGCCCGACACGAGCGTGGCCAACACGCCGCCGGTGCCGACCAGCGCGATCACCATCAGCGACGTCGCGACCACCCCATGCATCGACACGTTCGTGAACTTGCGCAGCATCGGCACGATCACGAAGCCGCCGCCGACACCGAGCAATCCCGTCATCAAGCCCGTGACCGCGCCGGTCGACGCCAGCGCGATGCCCACGGGCCACGACCACACGAGCCGGCCCGTATCGGGATTCACGCGGCCGACGCACAGCGGCGACGCGTCCGCATCGGCCGCCTGCCGCCGCAGCGCCTGTCGCAACAGGCGGCCGGCGACGACCAGCATCGTCAGCGCGAACAGCGTGAGCAGCAGGCGCTGCGGCAGCACGTGCGCGAGCCGCACGCCGAGCGTGGTCAGCGGCACGCCGGCCACGGCCATCAGCAGCGCGGCGCGATAGCGCACGAGCCCACGGCGAAAGCCTTCGAGCGCGCCGAGCGCGGCGCTGCCGGCCACCGCGACGAGCGCGACGGGCGTGGCCTGCTGCATCGGCCAGCTCATTCCGACGACGAGCGCGGGCACCGCGAGAATGCCGCCGCCGGCGCCGGTCAGGCCGAGCACGGCGCCGACGAAACCGCCGAGCACGAGGGAAATCAGCATGACGTCATCGCGCTCCGGTCAGCGTGCGATCGCGGGCTTCGCGAGCCACTCGCGGCCCTTGAGCATCGCCTTCCAGTAGAGCGGCGGCAGCACGCGCTCCTTGAGCAGCCATGCGAGCCGCGACGGGCGCTTGCCGTCGATCAGCCATGCGGGGAAGGTCGGCGCGACCTTGCCGCCGTACAGGAACTCGGCGAGCACGATCTTGCCGCGCTCGACGGTGAGCGGGCACGAGCCGTAGCCGTCGTACACCGCGTCGCCGTGCGCGCGGCCGAGCGACGCGAGCAGGTTGTGCGCGACGACGGGCGCCTGCTTGCGGGCGGCCGCGGCCGTTTTCGCATTGGTCGTGTTGGTGACGTCGCCGAGCGCGTAGATGTCCGGAAACTGCTTGTGCCGCAGCGTCGCCGGATCGACGTCGATCCAGCCGGCCGCATCGGCGAGCGGGCTCGCGCGCACGAAGTCCGGCGCCTTCTGCGGCGGCACGACGTGGATCATGTCGAACGCGCGCTCGACGGTTTCCTTGCCGCCTTCCGGCAGCGCGCGCGAGAACGTCGCATGGCGCGCGGGCCCGTCGATCGCGACGAGGTTGTGGCCGAACGACAGCGCGATGTCGTAGCTTTTCACGTACGCCATCAGCGCGGGCACGTAATCGGCGACGCCGAACAGCGCGCCGCCCGCATTCAGGAATTCGACGTTCGCGGCCGCGAGTCGGCCCGCGCGCCGCCAGTGGTCGCATGACAGGTACATCGCCTTTTGCGGCGCGCCCGCGCACTTGATCGGCATCGGCGGTTGCGTGAAGAGCGCATTGCCGCCGCGGAACGCCCGCACGAGTTCCCACGTGTACGGCGCGAGATCGTAGCGGTAGTTCGACGTGACGCCGTTGCGGCCGAGCGTGTCGGCGAGGCCGTCGATCGCGTGCCAGTCGAGCTTGAGCCCCGGACAGACGACGAGCTTGCGATAGCCGATGCGCCGGCAGCCGTCGAGCACGACCGCATGCGCGTCGGGCTCGAAGCCCGCGACGGCGGCCTGGATCCGCTGCACGCCGCGCGGCAGCACGTCGGTCATCGGCCGCGCGGTGGTGCCGGGCTGGAACACGCCCGCGCCGACCATCGTCCAGCCGGGCTGGTAATAGTGGACGTCGGCCGGATCGATCACCGCGATGTCGAGCGACGCATCGCGCGCGAGCAGGCTCGACGCGACCGCGATGCCCGCCGCACCGGCGCCGACGATCACGACGTCGTGCCGTGCGTCCACGGTCGGCGCCGTCCGGCGGCCGCCTGGCGAGACACGCGAGGCGAGTGCGCTCAGATCGTAGCCAGCCGCGCCGGCGGCGGCCACGAGGTCGTCCAGCGGCCGCAGCCCGGCTTGCGACAGCGCCCACAGCGTGGCCGAACGCGTGCCGCTGCGGCAGTACGCGAGCACGGGCCCGTCGAGCGACGCAAGCAGCGCACCGAACTGCGCGGCCTGGTCGTCGGTTACCTTGCCGGTATCGACCGGCAGGTAATGCACGTCGATGCCGAGCGGCGCGGCGGCCGCGCGGATCTCGGTGACGGTCGGCTGGTCGGCGCCTTCGCCGTCGGGCCGGTTGCAGATGATCGCGCGGATGCCGGCCGCGTGAAGCGCGGGCAGGTCGGCCGCCGCGATCTGCGGCGAGACCGACAGCGTGTCGGTCAGCTTGCGGATGGTCATGTCGGGGTTCTCCGGATGGGCGGGGCGCGCGGCTCAGATCGCGTCGAGCGGAATCTTCAGGTAGCGCACGCCGTTGTTCTCGGGTTCGGGCAGGTGGCCGGCGCGCATGTTGACCTGCACGGACGGCAGCATCAGCACGGGCATGTCGAGCGTCGCGTCGCGCGCGGTGCGCATCGCGACGAAATCGTCCTCGGTCACGCCGTCCTTCACGTGCACGTTCGCGCGGCGCTGCTCGGCGACGGTCGTCACGAACTGCACGTCGCGGCCGCCCGGCTGGTAGTCGTGGCACAGATACAGGCGCGTGTCGGGCGGCAGCGCGAGCACGCGCGCGATCGAGCGGTACAGCGTGCGCGCGTCGCCGCCGGGGAAGTCGCAGCGGGCCGTGCCGTAGTCGGGCATGAACAGCGTGTCGCCGACGAACGCCGCGCGCTGTGTCGCATCGTCCACGCAGTAGGTCATGCACGCGGGCGTGTGGCCCGGCGTGTGCAGCGCGCGGATCGTCAGCGCGCCGAGCGCGAGCGTGTCGCCGTCGTCGACGAGCCGGTCGAACTGGCGGCCGTCTTCCGCGAAGCCGGGGCCGGCGTTGAACAGCGTGCCGAACACGTGCTGCACGCGACGCACGTGCGAGCCGATCGCGATCCGGCCGCCGAGCCGTGCTTTCAGATACGGCGCGGCCGACAAGTGGTCGGCGTGCACGTGCGTTTCCAGCAGCCAGTGCACGGTCGCGCCGAGTTCGGCGACGCGCGCGATCAGCCGGTCGGCGCTGGCGGTGCGCGTGCGGCCGGATTTCGGGTCGTAGTCGAGCACGCTGTCGATCAGCGCGCACGCGCGGCTCGCCGTATCGAGCAGGAGATAGCTGACGGTGTGGGTCGCCGGGTCGAAAAAACCTTCGACCGACAGGGCGGGGGCGTGGCTCACGGGGTGTCCTCGATTGGGTTCTGCATCTGCAATCGCGGTCTTTGCTTCAAGAAGCGTGCCAACCTGCGGTGCAGCGTCCACCGATGTGGCAAGGACTTGATTCGGCTCGGTTTTTCGGTGCATCGGCGGCCCGCCGAAGGCGGCGGCGACATCCGGTTGACGACGATGACTGCCACAACTGGCAGTGTCGTGGCAGAATTGGCAGCCTGCCTGGCAGTCCGTCCGGGCGCCCCTTCGCCGAGCGAGCCGCCGCATGAATCCGCACGACACCATTCCGATCGTCCCCGCCCCGCGCCACGACGCGATGCCCGACGTACGCGCACTCGTCGCGTATCTCGAGCAGGACCCGCAGCCGATGATCGTCGTCGATCCCGACTACCGGATCCTCGCGGCGAACGACGCGTACCGGCGCCAGTTCGGTGTGGCCGGCGTCGAGCACGTGGGCCGGCACTGTTTCCAGGTGTCGCATCACTACGACGTGCCGTGCGATCAGGCCGGCGAGCATTGCCCGATGAAGCAGGCGCTCGAATCGCGCGGGCTGAACCGCGTGCTGCACATCCATCACACGCCGCGCGGCCCCGAGCATGTCGACGTCGAACTGCGGCCGATCTTCGATGCGCACGGCAACGTAATCGCGTATGTCGAGCGGCTGACGACGGTGCGCAGCGCGTCCGCGCAGCCGAGCGCGGAAGGGCTCGTCGGCGGCTCGGACGCGTTCAACGCGGCGCTCGGCGCGCTGCAGCGCGTGGCACCCTCGACGCTGCCGGTGCTGCTGCTCGGCGAATCGGGCACGGGCAAGGAGCTGTTCGCCCGCGCGCTGCACGAGGCGAGCGGCCGCGCGATGGGGCCGTTCGTCGTCGTCGATTGCTCGGGGATCGCCGAGACGCTGTTCGAGAGCGAGCTGTTCGGCTACGAGAAGGGCGCGTTCACGGGCGCGAACCAGCGCAAGCCGGGCCTCGTCGAAACCGCGCAGGGCGGCACGCTGTTTCTCGACGAGATCGGCGACGTGCCGCTGCCGATGCAGGTGAAGCTGCTGCGGCTGATCGAATCGGGGACGTTCCGGCGTGTCGGCGGCGTCGAGGCGCTGCGCGCCGATTTCCGGCTCGTCGCGGCCACCCACAAGCCGCTGCGCGAGATGATCGACGACGGCCGGTTCCGGCAGGATCTCTACTACCGGATCAACGCGTTTCCGATTCCGCTGCCGGCGCTGCGCGAACGGCGGGGCGACGTCGCGCTGCTGGCCGAATCGATCCTGCGGCGCATCGCGAACGCGCGCGGCAAGGCGGGCGACGCGAATGCCCGGCCGTTCACGCTGACCGAACGCGCGCGCGCATGCCTCGACGCGTATGCGTGGCCCGGCAACATCCGCGAGCTGCGCAACGTGCTCGAACGCGCGTGCCTGTTCGCGGACGACGGGACGATTCGCGTCGAACACCTGCCGGCCGAGCTGGTCGCGGCCGCGGCCGCGCCGCACGTGCAGGCGGCGGACACGCGCGGCGTGTCGGACGCGGAGCTCGTGCGCATCGCGCGCGCGTTCGACGGCACGCGCAAGGCGCTCGCCGAACGGCTCGGATTGAGCGAACGGACGCTGTACCGGCGGATGAAGGCGCTCGGTCTCGGTACGCGGGAGCGCTGAACGGCGGGTGTCGCGCGAGGCTGTCGGCGGCGCGCGGCTTCGTCGATAATGGCGCGTTCGATTCTGACCTCGTCGCCGATGAAAATACGCTTCCTTTTGCCTGGCCTGTTTCTCACGGCGGCAGCGCTGTCCAGTCCAGTACAGGCGGCCGATTACACGTGGACCGACGCGGCCGGCGCGCATGCCGTGACGCTCGCCAGAACCGTATCCGGCGACGACGTCGAGCTCAAGGTGTCCGCGACGCTCGACGGCCGCCCCGACTGGACGGTGCGCGACTACGTGAAGGATTGCCCGGTCGACGTGATTCTCGACGTCGTGCCGAAATCGATCGAGATGCGCGACCTGCTCGGCACCGGCCGCAAGCAGTTCCTGTTCGCGTACAAGATCGGTTGCCGCGGCGACGTGAGTGCCGATCAGGTCAAGTATTTCCTGATCGACGCGGGGACGAAGTACGTGCTGCGCGGCGAGGAAACCGTGACGGTCAACGGCAAGTTGGTCGACGGCGGCGCGGCGCCCGTGCCGAACGCGGACCTGAAGGCGCAGCCCGCGTTTCTGCGCTACATGACGAAGCGCTGGCGCGGGATCAGCATGCGCAGCGACTAGGGCGTGTTATTGGCGTGAACGGGCGCTGGCCGGACGCCCGGCCGTTGGGCGCGCGATACCGGCCGCCAGCGGTGAAACGGGCGGCACACGGGAAATCCGCTCGCCGCCCGCCCGTCATGCGATCAACGCACCGGCGCCAACTGCGCCATCGCTGCGCGCATGAAACCCAGCAGCGTGTCGTCGGTCCACGAGTCCTTCGACAGCGCCGGCTCGTTCATCAACGCCTGACGGAATTTCGCGTGCGTGGCCGGATCGTCGCCCGCGTAGCTGCGGAACAGCTCGAGCCAGCGCTGCGCGAGCGCGCGGCCTTGCGGCGAATCGGGCGGCGTGCCCGCATCGATCGCGTCGCGCACGTCGGCCATCAGTTGCGGCCATTCCATCGCGCGTACGGCGTAGTGCGTCCGCATGAAGCGGATCTCGTCCGGCGTGAGGTACTTCTCGAAGAGCCGCATCTTCGTTTCCGACGAAGCGCGCAGCACGTAGTCGCGCAACGCGGTCGAGATGCCGAACTTCGACTGCATCGACGGCTCCTGCTCGTGCATCAGGTTCAGCTTCGCGAGCAGCCGCGGATCGTTGTTCGTGTCGCGCACCAGCAGCGCCATCCAGCGCGCGGCGAGCGCACGCACGCGCTCGTCCTCGGCGGGCACGCCCGCCTCGTGCAGCGCACGAACTTGCGCGACGAGCGCGATCCATTCCGCGTCGCCGGCCTGGCTCTTCTGGTACATCGGCAGGCGCGCGAGTTCTTCCTCGGAGAAATATTTGTCGTACACGGTCATCAACTCCAGTGTGGTGAGCCAATCGGCCAGTTCCGGCTCGGTGCCCGCCGCGAGCTGCGCATGCAGGCTCGCGAGCCGCTCGCGCAGCTGCGCGGTTTGCGCGAGCTGGCGGTCGAGCGACGCGATCTGCTTCGCGACGAGATCGACGAGCGGGGTGCCGGGCTGGTTCAGGTAGTCGCCGATTTCGGCGAGCGACAGTCCGAAGCGACGCAGGGCCTGGATCTGGTGGAGCCGGGCGATGTCGTCGCGGTCGTACAGCCGGTAGCCGTTGTCGGCGCGCGCCGAAGGCGTCAGCAGGCCGATGGCGTGATAGTGATGAAGCGTGCGGACGGTCAGCCCGCTGCGTTTCGCCAGTTCTCCCACTTTCAGCCGCATTCGTTCCTCCGTTCGGTGCGCACACTGGAGTCTCGAACGTTACGCTACGTGAGGGTCAAGCGGAAGATCGGCGATCGGACGCGCGTGGCGGGTAGCCGCACGCGCGTCCGATCCGAGGGGGCCGGTTATTGCGCCGAAGGCGCGGCGGCGCGTGCTTCCTTGCCGGTCGCAGTGTCGCCGGCGGCGTTGCCGGCCTTGTCGGACGGCGCGTCCTTGCCGGCCGGCGGCGTGCCCATCGCCTGGTAAAGCCGCGCGGTATCCGCGAGCCGCGCACCGGTCGCGCGAATCTCGTCGAGCCGCGCATTGCGGTACTGCAACTCGCTCGCGCGCGCGGCCGACGGCGGCAGCGCGCCGAGCCGCACGCGGGCGGCCGCGTCGTCGTATGCGCCCCGTGCGGACAGCGCGGCGCGCGACGACGCATCGAGCGCTTGCGCGTCGTGCTCGAGCGCCGCGAGCGAATCGGCGACGTTCTGGAACGCGCCGAGCACCGCCTGCTTGCACTGGTCGACCGCGGCCTCGTAAGTCGCCTTCGCCGCGCGGCGCTGCGCGAGCAGCGCGCCGCCGTGAAAGATCGGCTGGCTCAGCGACGCGCCGACGTTCCAGATCGCGCCGGCGCCCGACAGCATCGCCGGCCAGCTGAAGCCGCCTTTGCCCATCGCCGCCGACAGTGACAGTTGCGGGAACATCTGCGCGGTCGCGAGGCCCACTTCGGCGGCGGCGGCCTTCAGCCCCGCGTCGGCGGCCTGGATGTCCGGGCGGCTTTGCAGCAGGTCCGACGGCACGACGACGGGCACCTGTTCGGGCAGGTGCAGGTCGGCGAGCGCGAGATCGGCCGGCGGCCGGTCGGGCGTGCGGCCGACCAGCACCGCGAGCGCATGGCGCGCCGAGTCGCGCTGCTGGCGCAGCGCGGGCAGGCTCGCCGCGAACGTGTCGGCGCTTTGCCGGGCATTGAGCGCGTCGCTGCGCGATGCCGAACCGAGCGCGTAACGGCGCTCGGCGTCGTGCGCCTGGTCGTTCGCGAGCGCGACGAGCCGCTCGGTGGTCTCGATCTGCGCATTGAGCACCGACACGGTGATCGACGCGGTGACGATGTTCGCGGCCAGCGCACGCCGCGCGGATTCGAGCTGGAACGCGCTGACGTCGACGCGTTTCGCGAGCGCGCGGTTCCCGAAGCGCGACACGCCGAACAGGTCGACCGTGTAGCTCGCCTGCAGTTGCCCGACGAACGTGTCGTACAGCAGCGTCGGCGCGCCGAGCGCGGGAATCGGCACGCCGAGCGCGCGCTGGCGCGCGGCCTGGCCGACCGCGTCGATCGACGGCAGCATCGAGCTGCCGATCTGCCCGCGCAACTGTTCGCGCGCGGCATCGAGCGAATGCGACGCCGCGCTCAGCGTCGGGCTGTTGCGCAGCCCTTCGTCGACGAGCGCGTTCAGCGCATCGGAACGGTACTGTTTCCACCAGTCCGGCACCGGCTGTGCGCCGACCTCGAACTGCTGCGCGACGCCTTGCGCGGACACGGTCTGCTCGACCTGCGGCGCGGCGCCGTAGTGCGCGGGCGACGGCATCGCGGGCGGCTCGCCGCTCGGCGCGAACCATGCGCAGCCCGCGAGCGGGCCGGCGAGGCTCGCCGCCGCGAGCGCCCGAACGGTTTTCGTTTTCAGGGTCATCGATCGATTCATGGTCAGGTTCCCGACGGCGCGGCAGACGTGGCGCCTGGCGGCGGGCCGTCCCGAGGGTCGCGTTCGTCGCGCTTCACGCGGAACCACGTCGCGTACAGCGCAGGCAGATAGAACAGCGTCAGCACGGTGGCGCTCGTGATGCCGCCCATCAGCGCGGTCGCCATCGGCCCGAAGAAATTCGAGCGCAACAGCGGGATCAGCGCGAGCACGGCGGCCGCGGCCGTCAGCGTGATCGGGCGGAAGCGCCGCACGGTCGCGCCGATGATCGCGTCGACGCGGCCGTGGCCGACCGCGATGTCCTGCTCGATCTGGTCGACCAGGATCACCGAGTTGCGCATGATGATCCCGAACATCGCGATCACGCCGAGCATCGCGACGAAGCCGAACGGCTGGCCGAACAGCAGCAGCGTCGCGACCACGCCGATCAGCCCGAGCGGCGCGGTCAGCACGACCATCAGCACGCGCGAGAAGCTTTGCAGCTGGATCATCAACAGCGTGAACACGGCGATCGCCATCAGCGGCATCTGCGCGTTGATCGATGCCTGCGCCTTCGCGCTTTCCTCGACCGAGCCGCCGATGTTGATCTGATAGCCGACCGGCAACTGCGCGCGCAGCGCGTTCAGCTTCGCGTCGACCGCGTGCGTGACGTCGATGCCCTGTGCGCCGGCGCGCACGTCGGATTGCACGGTGATGGTCGGCTGGCGGTCGCGCTCCCACACGACGCCGTATTCGAGCGTCGGCGTGAAGCGGCCGAGCGAGCCGAGCGGCACGGGGCCGTTCGGCGTCGGCAGCGCGAGGCCCGCGAGCTTCGCCGGATCGACGCGGTCGGCGCGCGGCGCGCGCAGGTCGACGGCGATCAGCTTGTCGCGCTCGCGATACTGCGTGACGGTCGTGCCGGACAGCGTCATCGCGAGGAAGCTCGACACGTCCTGCGACGTGACGTTCAGCTCGCGCGCCTTCTTCTGGTCGAGCTCGAAGCGGACCGAGCGCTCGGCCGGCTCGTCCCAGTCGAACTGCACGTTGACCGTGCGCGCGTCTCCGCGCATCGTCGCCGCGACCTTCTCGGCGATCGAGCGCACCGTCGCGATGCTGTCGCCGCTCACGCGGAACTGCACCGGATAGCCGACCGGCGGGCCGTTCTCGAGCCGCGACAGCCGCCAGCGCACGGCCGGGAACTTGTCGCGCAGCGTGGTTTCGAGCCAGGCCGCGAGCTTCTCGCGATCCTCGACCGATTTCGCGGTGATCACGAACTGCGCGAAGTTCGGCAGTTGCAACTGCTGATCGAGCGGCAGGTAGAAGCGCGGCGCGCCGCTGCCGACGAAGTTCACCGCATGGTCGATCTCGGGACGCTTGTCGATCACCTTCTCGAGGCGCTCGGTCTCGCGCAGCGTCGCCGCGAACGACGCACCTTCGGGCAGCCGCAGGTCGACCAGCAGCTCGGGCCGGTCGGAGCTCGGGAAGAACTGCTGCGGCACGAGCGTGAAGCCCATCAGCGCGACGACGAACAGCGCGCCCGTGATCAGCAGCACGACGAAGCGCCGCTCGATGCACCAGTCGATCCAGCCGCGCAGCCGCCGGTAGAAGCGGGTGTCGTAGATGTCGTGCTCGTGATCGTCGGGCAGGTGCGCCTCGTGCGCGTGCCGCTTGCGCTCGGGCAGCATGTGATAGCCCAGCAGCGGGATCAGCACGACGGCCGCGAACCACGACGCGATCAGCGCGATCGCCGACACCTCGAAGATCGAGCGCGTGTATTCGCCGGTGCTCGATTTCGCGAGCGCGATCGGCAGGAAGCCCGATACCGTGACGAGCGTGCCCGTCAGCATCGGGAACGCGGTGCTGGTGTACGCGAAGGCGGCGGCGCGCGCGCGGCTGTAGCCCTGTTCGAGCTTCACGGCCATCATCTCGACCGCGATGATCGCGTCGTCGACGAGCAGCCCGAGCGCGAGCACGAGCGTGCCGAGCGACACCTTGTGCAGCCCGATGTCGAACAGGTACATGAAGAGGGCGGTGACCGCGAGCACGACCGGAATCGAGATCACGACGACCATCCCGGTGCGCAGCCCGAGCGACACGAGGCTCACGACCAGCACGATCGCGACCGCTTCGGCGACGGCTTCGAGGAAGTCGTCGACCGAGTGCGAGACCGCGTGCGGCATGCTCGATACTTCGGTCAGCTTCAGGCCGGCCGGCAGTTGCGCCTGCAGATCCTTCGATTCGGCGTCGAGCGCCTTGCCGAGCCGGATCACGTCGCCGCCCGGCTGCATCGTCACGCCGATGCCGAGCACCGCATGGCCGTTCGCGCGCATCTGCGTAACCTGGGGATCGTCGTAGCCGCGCCTGACCGTCGCGAGATCGCCGAGCCGGAACGTGCGGCCGTTGATGCGGATCAGCGTGTCGGCGATCGCGGCGACGTTGTCGAACTGGCCGCTCGGCCGCACGAACACGCGATCGTCGGCGGTCGTCAGCACGCCGGCCGACGAGATGTCGTTCTGCGCGTTGATCGCCTGCCCGAGCTGCTGCGGCGAGATGCCGAGCCGCGTGAGCTGCGCGTTGTTGACCTCGATGAAGATCCGCTGGTCGGGGTCGCCGAAATAGTCGACCTTGCCGACGCCCGGCACGCGCAGCAGCACGGTGCGCAACTGGTCCGCGTAGTCGTGCAGTTGCGCGGGCGTGAAGCCGTCGCCCTCGAGCGTCCAGATGTTGGTGTAGACGTCGCCGAATTCGTCGTTGAAGAACGGACCCTGCACGCCGGGCGGCAGCGTATAGCCGATGTCGCCCACCTTCTTGCGGATCTGGTACCAGGTCTCGCGCACGTCCTTCACGGGCGCCGAATCCTTCATCGTGAAGAAGATCAACGATTCGCCGGGGCGCGAATAGCTGCGCAGGAAATCGATGGCCGGCGTTTCCTGCAGCTTGCGGCCGATCCGGTCGGTCACCTGTTCCTGCACCTGCCGCGCGCTCGCGCCGGGCCAGAAGGTACGGATCACCATCACGCGGAACGTGAACGGCGGGTCTTCGGATTGCGCGAGCCGCGTGTAAGCGAGGATGCCCGCGAGCGTCGCGAGCGCGATCAGGTAGACGACCAGCGCCTGGTGGCGCAGCGCCCAGGCGGACAGGTTGAAGCGGCCTTCTTCGTGGGAGACGCTCACGATGCGAAGTCCTCCGGATGCAGCGGCGCGATCGCGCGCACCTTCTCGCCCGCGCTGACCGTATGCACGCCCTGCAGCACGACGCGCTCGCCCGGCTGCAGCCCGCGCGACACGGTGACGGTGCGCTCGTTGAAGCGCGCGACGTCGACGCGGCGCAACTCGAGCGTGTCGTCCTTGGTGCGCACGACCCACACGGCCGGCTGCGCGCCGTCGTGGAACAGCGCGGTGGCGGGCAGCGTGATCGGCTGCGCGTCGCCGGCAACCGGCGCGCCGGCGAACGCGACGTCCGCGGTCATCCCGAGCCGGATCGCGGGGTCGGGCGTGCCGAGCGTGAGCTTCACGCGCCAGGTGCGGCTTTGCGGATCGGCGGCCGGCGCGATTTCGCGCACCTTCGCGGCGAACTGACGCCCCGGCAGCGACGGCAGCGTGACGGTGGCCGCATGACCGGGCGCGAGCGACGCGAGCGCGGCCTCGGGCACGTCGCTCACCACGTCGACGTCGCCCGACCACGCGAGCTGGTAGACCGGCTGGCCGGCCGACACGTTCTGGCCGGTATCGGCCTGTTCGGCGGTGATGGTGCCCGCGTGATCGGCGACGAGCGTCGCGTAGCGGAGCTGGTTCTTCGCGAGCGCGAGCTGCTGCTGCGCCTGGTCGCGCTGCGCGAGCGCCGACGTGTAGCTGTTCTGGGTCTGTTCGAGCTGCGCGGTCGCGATCAGGTTTTCGCGGGCCTGCGCGCGATCGCGGTCGAGCTGCTGCTTCGCGAACGCGAGGCTGTGCGTCGCGGCATCGAGTTGCGCCTGCGCACTCGCGGCGTTCTTCTCGACGTCGGACGGATCGAGCAGCGCGACGACCTGGCCGACCTTCACCGTATCGCCGAGCCGCACCCGGCGCTCGATGATCTTGCCGGCGATGCGGAACGACAGCGGGGTGGCATAGCGCGGCTGGATGTCGCCGGGCAGCGTGCGCGCGGCCGCGGCGGTGTCGGCCCGTGCGGGCAGCGCGACGACGGGGCGCGGGGCGGGCGGCGCGGATTCTTTCGGATGACAGGCGGCAAGGACGAGCGCGGCGCCGATCAGCAGCGCGGCGCGGGAACCGGAGCGATTCACGAAACCCCCAGGTGAGGTGGAGCGGAACGAAGCCGGCAAGCGCGGCGGGCGCTTGCCCCAAAACGGCGCCGGCATCGGCGCGCGCGGACAGACGGACAACATTGTCAGAAACTGTGGCGGATTCTAATACACACCTGTATCCGAATGCAAAGATGAATCTGAAAGGGAAAGGATGCTAGACTGCGCGCCATGAAACCACAGCGCTTAACTCGAGAGCAGAGCCGGGACCAGACGCGCGAACGTCTGCTGAAAGCCGCGCATCGCATTTTTCTGAAGAAGGGCTATGTGGCCGCGAGCGTCGAGGACATCGCGGCGGCGGCTGGCTATACGCGCGGTGCGTTCTATTCGAATTTCCGCAGCAAGTCCGACTTGCTGCTGGAGTTGCTGGAGCGCGATCACGAGGAGGTGCGGGCCGACTTCGAGGCGATTTTCGAAGGCGGCGGCACGCGCGAGCAGATGGAATCGATGGCGCTCGCGTATTACCGGACGCTGTTTCGCGACGACGAATATTCGCTGCTGTGGGGCGAGGCGAAGCTGCAGGCCGCGCGCGACGCGAAGTTCCGCGTGCGCTTCAACCAGTTCCTGCACGGCAAGCGCGTGCAGATGGCCGAATTCATCGAGCGCTTCGCCGAGCGCTCGGGCACGCCGCTGCTGCTGCCGGCCGACACGCTCGCGTTCGGGCTGATGTGCCTGTGCGACGGCGTGCAGTCGTACTACACGGCCGATCCGCAGCACGTGTCGGCCGACGTGGCCGAAGCGGCGCTCGCGGGGTTCTTCGCGCGGGTCGTGCTGGGGCGCGCGCCGGACTGACCGGCGCGCGCGGTGCGGCGGCGCGCGTCAGCGCTCGCCGGTCATCCGCCGGTACGCATCGAGCAGCGACGTCTTGTAGACGACGCCCGCGAGCGTCGGCTCGGCTTCGCTCTCGATCACCGGCAGCCGTTCGCCCTGGAACGCCATGAAGCGTTCGAGCGCGGTCGCGAGCGGCATGTCGGGCGTGAGCAGCGGAAACGGCGTATGCGCGTAGTGCGCGGCCGTCTTGTCGGCCGTGTCGCGCTTGTCGAGCAGATCCGACGTGATGTCCTTCAGCGCGACCGCGCCGCGAAAGCGCCCGGCGTCGTCGGTCACGTACAGGTACTTCACCGGATATTCGAGAAACACGCGCGTCATGTCGGCGACGCTCGCGGTGAGCGGCACGACCGTCTGCGCGGGCTGGATCAGCGCGCGCATCTGCGTGGTGCGCAGCCGCTGCCGCTCCTGCGCGTCCTGGTAGTGATGCTGCGTGATGTCGTACATCGACGTCGTGCCCGTCGCGCGCGCGACGAAATACGCGAACACGCACGACACCAGCAGCGGCAGCACGACCTGATAGCTCAGCGTCATCTCGAAGATCATCAGGATCGCCATCAGCGGCGCCTGCGTGGCGCCCGCCATGAATGCGCCCATCCCCACGATCGCGTACGCGAAATAGGCCGACGTATGGCCGGGCCACAGCGCGTCCATCGCGAGCCCGAACAGCGAGCCGAACACGGCGCCGACGAACAGCGTCGGCGTGAACACGCCGCCGATCGCGCCCGAGCCGGCCGTCGCGGCGGTCGCGATCACCTTGAACACGAGTACCGCGACGAGCGCCTGCCAGGTCCACGGTGAATGGAGGATGTGGTTCACGACGCTGTAGCCGTTGCCCCACACGTCGGGAATCCACACCGAGATCACGCCGACGACGAGGCCGCCGAGCGCGAGCCGCACGGGCAGCGGCACCGGCAGCCGCTTGAACTGCGTCTTCGACGCGTCGAGCAGATGCAGGAACTGCGGCGCGAGCACGCCGCACAGCGCGCCGAGCACGACGAACGGCAGCACCTCGGCGCCCGTCACGGCCGGAAACACCGGCATCTCGTACGGCGGCCGGTAGCCGGCGAATTCGCGCATCACGATGTTCGCGACGACCGATGCGACGACCATCGGCCCGAAGCTCTCCATCGCGATCGTGCCGAGCACGATCTCCGACACGAAAAAGGCGCCGGCGATCGGCGCGTTGTACGCGGACGTGATGCCGGCCGCCGCCCCGCACGCGACCAGCAGGCGCAGGCGCGGCGGGTCGAAGTGAGCGAAGCGGCCGACGAGCGACGCGGCGAGCGCCGCGAGCTGCACCATCGGGCCTTCGCGGCCGATCGAGCCGCCGCTGCCGATCGTCAGCAGCGACGACACGCTGCGCCACAGGCTCTGCCGCACGGGCACGACGCCGTTGCCGAGCGCGACCGATTCCATGTAGTCGGTCTTGGCGGCCTCCTTGTCGCCGCGCGTCGCGAAGAGCAGCACGCAGCCGGCGAGGAAGCCGCCCGCGGCCGGCATCCAGAATCGCACGTACCACGGCAGGCTCCTGGCCATCTGCACGAAGCTGCCGCTGTGCCCCGAGATCAGGCGCTGCATCAGATCGATGCCTTCGCGGAACGCGATCGTCGCGAAGGCGCCGCCGACGCCGACGATGGCCGACCAGATCAGCATCGTATGGGCGTCCGACAGGCGGAGCAGCGTTCGGGCGCGAGTGCGCAGCTTCAGCAGGAACGAGAGCACGGCTGAAAGGGGGCGATGGAAAACGACGCGAAGCATAGCACCGCGCCGCGCCCGCGGGACTCTCCCGTCGGGCGCGGCGCGCGAACCGTCGCGGACGTGCGGCTCAGCCAAGCCAGTGCTGCACGGCCCAGGTGACGCCGTAGCCGCCGACGATCAGCCACACGTACAGGATCAGGCCGGTCATCAGCGCTCGCGGGCCGGCCGCGCGGATCTGCGCGACGCGCGTCTCGATGCCGAGTGCGGTCATGGCCATCGTCAGCGCGAAGGTATCGAGCACGTTCAGCGTATGCGTGACGTCCGCCGGCAGCACGTTCAGCGAATTGACGATCACGAAGCCGAGGAAGCCGAGCGCGAACCAGGGCACCGCCACCTTGCGCCTGCCTTGCGCGCCGCCGGCCGCGTCATGCGCCGAGCGCGCGGACCGGGCGAGCCACCAGCCGAGCGCGAGCAGCACCGGCACGAGCAGCATCACGCGCGTCATCTTGACGATCGTCGCGACGCGCACGACCTCCGGGCTGATGTCGCTCGCCGCGCCGACCACCTGCGCGACTTCGTGGATCGTGCCGCCGAAGAACAGGCCGAGGCCCGCCGGATCGAGGTTCAGCAGACCGGCGTGATAGGCGAGCGGATACAGGAACATCGACAGCGTCCCGAACAGCACGACGCTGCCCACGGCCATCGCGCTCTGGTGCGGCTTCGACTGCAGCGTCGACTCGAACGCGAGCACGGCGGCCGCGCCGCAGATCGCGCTGCCGGCGGCGGTCAGCAGCGCGGCGTCGCGGTCGAGCTTCATCAGCTTCATGCCGACCCAGGTGCCGATCGCGAGCGTGCTGACGACGACCAGCACCGATACCGTGAGGCCCGGCAGCCCGACCTGCGCGATTTCCTGCAGGCTCACGCGCAGGCCGAAGAACGCGACCGCGATGCGCAGCAGCTTGCGCGCGGAGAAATTGACGCCGGCCGCCCAACTGGCCGGCATGCCGTCGCGCAGGCCGTTGCCGTACAGCGCGCCGGCGACGATGCCGACGATCAGCGGCGACAGGCCGAGCCCCGCGATCGCGGGGAGCTCGGACAGGCTCGTGACGGCGGCGGCGAACAGCGCGACGAACAGCACGCCGTTCAACTGGCCGCGCATCGACGGCGCGGCATGGCTGAGATGGGGAGTCGGAGCAGTGGACATGGGGGCACCGTGATGGAGCGTGTGGCGATGGTGTAATCCTAATTTCGTTATATCGATATGAAAAATTGTGATTTGTGACGTAAACTATCCGGAAAGCCGATAATTCATCGCCATGACCCCGGATCAACTGATAACGTTCGCCGCCGTCGCCGAGCATCTGAACATCAGCCGCGCCGCCGTGGCGCTGCATCTGTCGCAGCCGGCCGTGTCGGGCCAGTTGCGGCTGCTGCAGGACGAGTTCGGCGAGCCGCTGTACCAGCGCGACGGCCGCGGCATCCGCCTGACGCCGGTAGGCGAACAGCTCGCGCAGTACGCGAAGGCGCAGCGCGACACGTTCGCGCAGGCGCGTGCGTTTCGCGACGCGGTGCGCGGGCTGGAAACCGGCACGCTGCGCATCGGCGCGAGCACGACGCCCGCGAGCTACCTGCTGCCGTACCTGATCGCGGCGTTCCAGCCGCGCGCGCCGCGCGTGTCGATCCAGACGATGAGCGGCAATACGGCCGACGTGGTCGCGGCGCTGCCGTCGCTCGACATCGCGCTGATCGAAGGGCCGCCCGGCGAGGCGCTGCCGCCGGGTACGGCCGTGCACGCGTGGCACGAGGACGAGATCGTCGCGATCGTGCCGGCCGGCCATCCGCTCGCGGCGCCTGGCCACGACGCGGGCGTGACGCTCGATGCGCTCGCCGCGCATCCGCTCGTGCTGCGCGAGGCGGGCTCCGCGGTGCGGCAACTCGTCGAGCGCGCGTTCGCGCACGGCGGCGCGCCGATGCGCGTCGCGTTCGAGATCGCCGGGGTCGAGGCCGTGAAGGAAGCCGTGCGCGCGGGAATGGGCGTCGGGTTCGTGTCCGCGATGTCGCTGCGTCACGAGGATGCGGCGCTCGTGCCGCGCTCGCTGGCGCCCGCGCCGCTCACGCGGCATTTCTCCATTCTCGTGCCGCACGGCGGCGCGCCGTCGCGAATCGCCGCGCAATTCCTCGAAATGAGCCTCGCGCAGGGCCTCGCATAGACGCTCGACGCTGCGCCGGGAACAGGTGTTGCATGCGTTCGGGCGCGTATTCGTGTGACCAGCGGGCCTTAGGGATTTCCTCTATGGCGTGGGTCTGAAGCGAAGCGCACCATCCGTCTCAAGCAAATGGAACCGGTTCCATTCCGGTTGAAAAAGGGCAACATGGCAGACATCGTGATCGTGGCGAGCGCATTCGGGATGGACCGGGTGCGCCAGGAGGGCCACAGTGCATTCATCGCGACCGTGGCGGCATCCGGTGCGACCGGGTTCGAGGTGCGGCGCGAACTGTTCGCGTCGGACGGCGATACGGCGCCCGGCGCGCTGGCCGCGCTCGGCGCGCAAATCGCCGGCCACGGACTGTGGTCGGTCTATTCGACCCCGGACTCGCTGTATACGGAAACGGGCGCGCTCGATGCCGACGCTTTGCGCGACGCGCTCGCGCAAGCCGATGCGCTCGGCGCGCGCTTCGTGAAATTGCAGCTCGGCGGCTTCGCGGGCGACGCGCACGCGGCCGAGATCGTCGCGCTGTCGGCCGGCGCGCGGGCTCGCGTGGTGGTGGAAAACGGCCAGCTCGAGGTCGGCGGCGCGTTCGCGCAGTTCCGCGGGCTGTTCGATGCGCTGGCCGATGCCGGCATGCGCGAGGCGCTCGGCATGACGTTCGACATCGGCAACTGGCTGTGGCGCGGCGAAGCGCCGCTCGACTGCGCACAGGTGCTCGCGCCGCACGTGGAATACATTCATTGCAAGACCATCGACGGCGAGGGCGCGCGTCGTTTCGCCGTCGCGCCGGCGCCGGACGACCCGCTCGTGACCGGCGTGCTCGCGGCGCTGCCGCGGCATGCGCCGCGCGGCATCGAGTTCCCGTTCGACGCGGCCGACCTGGCCGGCGATGCCTGCCGGCGTGTCGCGTGGCTCGCGACCGCGTGACGGCAGCAGGATCCTGAGGAGTTCAGTCATGAAAGCAGCACTCGATGTCGTGACTTACGGCGAAGCGATGGCGATGTTCGTCGCGACGGAGCCCGGCCACCTCGCGCACGCCGGACAATTCGCGAAGCGGATCGCCGGCGCCGACCTGAATGTCGCGATCGGCCTGTCGCGGCTCGGCTTCCGGGTCGGCTGGATGAGCCGGGTCGGTAGCGATTCGTTCGGCCGCTACGTGCTCGACACGCTGGCGCGCGAGGGCATCGACGCGTCGTGCGTGACCGTCGACCCGCGTTACCCGACCGGTTTCCAGCTGAAGTCGCGCAACGACGACGGCAGCGACCCGACCGTCGAATATTTCCGCAAGGGTTCGGCCGCGAGCCACCTGTCGTGCGACGACTACGTTGCCGACTACGTGCTCGGCGCGCGCCACCTGCACCTGACGGGCGTCGCGCCGGCGATCTCGGCGACGTCGTGTGAACTGGCGTTCCGGCTCGCGCGCGAGATGCGGGCGGCCGGCAAGACGATCTCGTTCGATCCGAACCTGCGCCCGACGCTGTGGCCGTCCGCCGACGTGATGGCGAAGACGCTGAATGCGCTCGCGACGCTCGCCGACTGGGTGCTGCCGGGCCTTGCCGAAGGGCGGCAGCTCACCGGGCACGACACGCCGGCCGACATCGCGGGCTTCTATCTCGCGCAGGGCGCGCGCGGCGTCGTGATCAAGCTCGGCGAGCAGGGCGCGTATTTCCGCACGGCCGACGGCCGCGAAGGCATCGTTGCCGGCGAGCGCGTTGAAAAGGTCGTCGATACGGTGGGCGCCGGCGACGGCTTCGCGGTCGGCGTGGTCAGCGCGCTGCTCGAAGGCCGCAGCGTCGAGCAGGCGGTCGCGCGCGGCAACCGGATCGGTGCGCTCGCGATCCAGGTGATCGGCGATTCGGAAGGGTTGCCGACCCGCGACGCGCTCGACCGGCTCGAAAATGTCAGCAATGACGCCGATCGCTTAGAGGAAACCATCACCGCGCAATGAGAGGCCGGACACGGCACAATCCGCGGGTCCATTTCGTGCGCGACGCACAGCAGTTTTGTTCGAGGCCGGGCAGGCGCCAGCGCGTCCACTCCGGTCCATATACGGAGACACTCACATGGCAGCCAATCTCGCAGCCCGTCGGTGGTGGACGATCATGCCGATCGTCTTCATCACGTACAGCCTCGCCTACCTCGATCGCGCGAACTACGGGTTCGCGGCGGCGGCCGGCATCAACCAGGATCTCGGGATCAGCAAGGGCCTGTCGTCGCTGATCGGTGCGCTGTTCTTCCTCGGCTACTTCTTTTTCCAGATCCCCGGCGCAATCTATGCGGAACGCCGCAGCGTGAAGAAGCTCGTGTTCGCGAGCCTCGTGCTGTGGGGCGGCTGCGCGGCCCTGACCGGCGTGGTCAGCAACATCCCGTCGCTGATGGCGATCCGCTTCGTGCTCGGCGTCGTCGAGGCGGCCGTGATGCCGGCGATGCTGATCTACATTAGCAACTGGTTCACGAAGAACGAGCGCTCGCGCGCGAACACGTTCCTGATCCTCGGCAACCCGGTCACGGTGCTGTGGATGTCGATCGTGTCGGGTTATCTCGTGCATGAATTCGGCTGGCGCCACATGTTCATCGCCGAAGGCATCCCGGCCGTCATCTGGGCCGTGTGCTGGTGGTGCCTCGTGCAGGACAAGCCGGCCGATTCGCCGTGGCTCAACGCACAGGAAAAGCGCGACCTCGACGCCGCGCTCGCGGCCGAGCAGGCGGCGATCAAGCCGGTGCGCAACTATGGCGAGGCGTTCCGCTCGCCGGCCGTGATCAAGCTGTGCGCGCAGTATTTCTGCTGGAGCATCGGCGTGTACGGCTTCGTGCTGTGGCTGCCGTCGATCGTGAAGAACGGTTCCGATCTCGGGATGGTCGCGACCGGATGGCTGTCCGCGCTGCCGTACCTCGCGGCGACGATCGCGATGCTCGCCGCGTCGTGGGCGTCCGACAAGGTCGGCTCGCGTCGCGGCTTCGTGTGGCCGTTCCTGCTGGTCGGCGCGGCCGCGTTCGCCGCGTCGTACGCGCTCGGCTCGTCGCATTTCTGGATCTCGTATGCGCTGCTGGTCGTCGCGGGCGCCGCGATGTATGCGCCGTACGGCCCGTTCTTCGCGATCGTGCCGGAACTGCTGCCGAAGAACGTCGCGGGCGGCGCGATGGCGCTGATCAACAGCATGGGCGCGCTCGGCTCGTTCGTCGGCTCGTACTTCGTCGGCTACCTGAACGGCGCGACCGGGTCGCCCGTCGCGTCGTACGCGTTCATGAGCGCCGCGCTCGTCGCCGCGGTGATCCTCACGCTGTCCGTCAAACCCCAGGCGCGCGATGCGCATCCGCTCGCCGCGCCGCTGCAAGGAAAATGAAACGATGAAGCCCCGTATCGTCGCGTACAAGCCGCTGCCCGATGACGTTCTCGCGTACCTGCGCGAGCATGCGGACGTCGTGCACGCCGACGGCGCCGACGCGCTCGCCGCCGCGCTCGGCGACGCCGACGGCGCGATCGGCGCGAGCCTGAAGATCACGCCGCAGATGCTCGACCGTGCGCCGCGGCTGAAGGCGTGGTCGACGATCTCGGTCGGCTACGACAACTTCGACGTCGCCGATTTCACGCGGCGCGGCATCGTGCTCGCGCATACGCCCGACGTGCTGACCGAGTCGACGGCCGATACGGTCTTTTCACTGATCCTGGCCTCCGCACGGCGCGTGGTCGAGCTCGCCGAGTGGGTGAAAGCCGGCCATTGGCATCGCAGCATCGGCCCCGACCTGTACGGCACCGACGTGCAGGGCAAGACGCTCGGCATCGTCGGGCTCGGGCGCATCGGCGGCGCGGTCGCGCGCCGCGCGGCGCTCGGCTTCCGGATGCAGGTGCTGTACGCGAACCGGTCCGCGCATGCCGAGGCCGAGACGCAGTACGGCGCCCGGCGCGTGACGCTCGACGAGTTGCTCGCGCAGTCGGATTTCGTGTGTCTGCAAGTGCCGCTGTCGCCCGACACGCGCCATCTGATCGGCGCGCCCGAGTTCGCGAAGATGAAGCGCGGCGCGATCCTGATCAACGCGTCGCGCGGGCCGGTGGTCGACGAGGCCGCGCTGATCGACGCGCTGCGTGCGGGGACGATCCGCGGCGCGGGGCTCGACGTGTTCGAGAAGGAGCCGCTGCCGGCCGATTCGCCGCTGCTGCGGATGAAGAACGTGGTCGCGCTGCCGCATATCGGCTCGGCGACGCACGAGACGCGCCATGCGATGGCGCGCTGCGCGGCGGAAAACCTGGTCGGCGCGCTGGCCGGCACGCTGCGCGCGAATCTCGTCAACCCGGATGCGCTGGCGCACGCCTGAGCCGCCTGCGATAACCGCCCTGCGCGGTTAGAGTCGATGGTCTTGGTGCCCGAGGGCTGGCTGCGTTATGATCGCCCGCGCTCGTCGCATCGACGGCCGGCCACGCGGCCGGCGGCGTCGCGCGACGGGCTTCCGCGCCAGGTCCGGTGCGGCCGACTGCTGTAACGCCATTGGCGGGCGCTGCTCGAGCGTGAAGCACCGGGCCGGCGCAGGCGCCGACGCGCCAGGACAGGGGAGGCCGCCGGTTGGCTTACGTTTCCAACAACAATGGTCCGTCTGCTCACGAAGCGGCGCGGATCGTACGTCGCGAGGCACGACAGTGACCGATTCGCAATCTTCCACGACGCGTCCGGCGACGATCAGCGACGTCGCGCGCGAGGCCGGCACGGGCAAGACCAGCGTTTCGCGCTACCTGAACGGCGAGACGCATGTGCTGTCGGTCGATCTGCGCCAGCGGATCGAGGCGGCGATCGCGCGGCTCAACTACCGGCCGAACCAGATGGCGCGCGGGCTCAAGCGCGGCCGCAACCGGCTGCTCGGCATGCTCGCGGCCGACCTGACCAATCCCTACACCGTCGAAGTGCTGCAGGGCGTCGAGGCCGCGTGCCATGCGCTCGGCTACATGCCGCTCATCTGTCACGCGGCGAACGAAGTCGAGATGGAGCGCCGCTTCCTGCAACTGCTCACGACCTACCGCGTCGAAGGGCTGATCGTCAACGCGCTCGGCGCCGAGGAAGACGTGCTGCGCCCGCTACGCGGCGCGGGCATTCCGGCCGTGCTCGTCGATCGGACGGTCGAGGGCTTCGAGGCCGACCTGATCGGCCTCGACAATACCGATGCGATCGAGACGGCGCTCGCGCATCTGGTCGCACAGGGCTTCGACGCGATCCATTTCGTCGTGCAGCCGTTCGAGCACGTGAGCTCGCGGCGCGTGCGCGAGGCCGCGTTCCGCGCGGCGCTGGCGGCGCGCGGGCTGGCGGTGCCGTCGACGGTCGTGCTCGACCTGAACGAACCTGGCGCGGCCGCGGCGGCGCTCGCCGACGTCGATGCGCGCATCGACGATGCGGCGCGGCGCGGCGTGCGCGCGGCGCTGTTCGCCGCGAATGCGCCGGTCGCGCTGGCGATCGCGCGCCACCTGCGCGCGCGTTTCGGCGCCGCGTGGCAGCAGCAGGCGGCGCTGCTGTCGATCGACGATCCGGAATGGGCCGAGCTGATCGGCATCACGACGATCCGTCAGCCGACCTACGAAATCGGCTACAAGGCCGTCGAATTCGTGCACGAGCGGATCGACGGCGCGGCGGGCGACGTGCGCGTCGCGATGCTGCCCGGCGACCTGATCGCGCGCGCGTCGACCGCAAGCTGAGTATCATTCGGGGCACGCAGCGCGCCAGGTGCGCTGCCCCGAACAAGGAACTCCATGACTGTCGCTCCCGTCACGCTGGCGGCGCTGATCGCCGCCACGCTGATCATCGCGCTGCTGCCGCTCGTCCTCTACCGCTTCCTGCGCAAGCCGCTTGCGCTCAACCGCCGCGACACGATCGTCGGCGTCGCCGTCTTCACGCTGTTTGCCATGATCGTCGAGCGCGCGTTCCACGGGCTCGTGCTGAGCCGCACGCCCGAGGACGGCTGGCTGACGCAGCCGCTCGCGTTCGTCGCGTACAGCGCGCTCGCGACCGCCGTATTCGAGGAAATCGGCCGCTATCTCGGCATGCGCGTGCTGAACCGCCGCTATGGCGCATCGGCTGGCGACGGCCGCGGAATCGGCTACGGGATCGGTCACGGCGGCGCCGAGGCGTGGTTCGTCGGCGTGCTCGTGTGGGGTCAGTGGTCGTATCTCGCGTGGCTCGCGAGCCGCGGCCAGCTCGAGACGCAGTTGTCGGACCTGCCGGTCGACACCGTGGTGCGGCTGCACATGATGCTCGCGACGCTGTCGGCCCAGTCGATCCTGCTGTTGCTGCTCGAACGCTGCGCGGCGTTCGCGGTGCAACTGGCGCTGTCGGTGCTGATGTGGCGCGGCGTGCGTGCCGGCCGCATCGCCGTGTTGCCGCTCGCGATCGTGCTGCATGCGCTCGCGGCGACGCCCACGCTGCTGTACCAGGTGCGCGTGCTGCCGGCCGCGTGGGTCGAGGCCGCGTATTTCGTGCTGGCCGCGATCCTGGTGGCCGTGCTGGTGAAGACGTGCCGGCCGTCGCGTGCGACGGCCTGACCGGAGCGACGCAATGGACGACTATCTGATCGAATGCCCGAGCGCGGAATTCGACGCGCTTGCGCGCGTGATCTGCGATCTCTTTCCGGAGCAGACGCGCTTTGTCGAAAACAGCGACGAACGCGGGCGATTCCTGTCCGTGCAGTGGCTCGCGATGCGTTTCGGCGCGACGCCGAAGCGGATGACGCTGGACATCCGGATCGTGCCGGCCGCGCTCGCGCGCTACCTGGCGCTCAAGCCGATGCAGCGCGCGCGCAGCCATGCGGTGCTGCATGCGTATACGGAAGCGATGCTCGGCTCGCTCGAAGAGCGGCACGCGGCCGGCGAGGCCGTCGAGCGCGACGCGGAACTCGAACTCGACGAAGACTTTGCGTGAGCGGCGGCGCCGGCCTTGTGCCGGCGCGGTGCGTGACGCGTCACGCGTCGCGGTAGACCTGCGCGAAGCGCTGCGCCTGCACGACGCCGTAGTCGCCCGGCGCGTATTGCATCACCCAGTCGCCGGCGACGCCGCGCAGCGTGTCGCCGTTTTCCGAGCGGGCGATCGTGAACGGCTCGTCCATCCGGCGCGCGAGCACGACGGCCGGCCGGTTGCGGTAGGCGCCCGGCGTGCCGTGCGCGAGCGCCGGATCGGCGGGCAGGTATTTGGCGTCGAAACGTGCGCGCGACACGACCCAGCGGTCGCCGGTCGAGCCGGTGATCAATGCGTCGCCCGTCACATAACGGTTCGGGCCTTCGAGGCTCATCAGTTCGCCGTCGGCGTCCGCGAAGGACACGGCGACGGTTTCGTCCTTGACGACGCGACGGGCCTGCGGATCGGTACGCAGATCGAGTTGCTTGAGTTCGAGCATGGCGGGGAGGGGCGGGAAAGCGGGAAAAGCCGGGAGCTTATCCCGAATTCGGCGCGCCGTGTGACGCGCCGGTCGCCGATCGACGCGCGGCGCCGTTCGGCCCGGGTGGGCCGGCACGGCGCCGGCGGGGAAGGCGTCAGGGCTGCGCGGGCGCGCTCGCGGCCGGCGCGGCGGCCGCGTTGCCTTCCTTGCCCTTCGTCTTGCCCTTGCCGCGGTGCTCGCCGCCGTGGTGCAGCCAACTGCGGAACGTCGTGTCGGCCAGCGCCTTCTGCTCGGCCGGGAAGCTCTCGTAGAGCGGCGCGAATGCGTCGGCGAGCTTCTTCGCGCCGTCGGCGTTCGCCTGCGACAGTTCCGCGTACTGCTTCATGTCGTCGATCGCGGACACGTCGTGTTTGGCCATCCGTTCACTGTAGAGGCGGCCCATCGTTGCGCCGTTGTCGCGCATCGTGTCGGCGAACGTCTTCCATTGCGGCTCCTGCGCCGACGTGATCTTCAACTGGTCGTGCAGGTACTTGATGCGCTGCTCGATGCGCGCTTCGTGGCGCGCCGCGCGCTGCTCGGCGCTCGGCGCCGACGCCGCGGCCGTCGTTGCCGGCGCTTGCGGCTGTGCCGGGGTTTGCGCGAACGCGCTGGCTGCAACGGCGAGCGTAGCGAGGGTGAGCGAGATTTTCTTCATGGTTGGCTCTCCGGGGTGGTGTCTGGCGAGCGGGCGCGGCGGCCATCGCCGCCAGCGCGCCTCTCGCGTCGCCCGTTATTAGTAGCACGTTGCCTGCCGCGCGGCAGTGAATGCGACACTTGCTTACATCCGATACGAATCGAAATCGAAGGTACGAATCCGGGCCATGCCGGTTGGGCGCGCCGGCGTTCGGCGCTATCATCGCGTCACTTTCCACTCCGCCGGCACATCGCGCGCCGGCTCAGCGTCATGCGTCCACCCCGTCTCGACCAACTCGACGATCTCGACCGGCAACTCGTCGCGCTGCTGCAAGCCGATGCGCGCGCCAGCGTCGCCGATCTCGCGCGCCAGCTCGACGTGGCGCGCACGACGGTCGTCGCGCGCATCGCGCGGCTCGAACGCACCAACGTGATCGCCGGGTACAGCGTGCGACTCGGGCAGGACGTGCTCGACGCGAGTATCTATGCGTACGTCGGCATCATCCTCACGCCGAAGTTCGGCAAGGACGTATTGCGCAAGCTCGACCGGATGCCGGAAGTCCAGCTGCTGTGCGCGGTGAGCGGCGAGTACGACTACGTCGCGTGGCTGCGCGCCGATTCGCCGGAGCGGCTCAACGACCTGCTCGACCAGATCGGCACGCTCGAAGGCGTCGAGCGCACGACGACGTCGATCATCCTGTCGCGCAAGATCGATCGCGGAACGATCGGCGGCTGACCTGTTGGATGCGGCGCCGCGCGGGCGTCGCTGCGTCACGGCTGCCCGGATTGAAGTCGAGGTACCTGCCCGCACGCATTCGTATCGGCCTTCGCTGTCCTTCGTGATCGTCACGGGCCCCCGCCGTTGTCCTTTCGCGCCTCGCGCGCTTCTTTCCAGAATCTCCTTTCGTATTCAGCTTCGACCGGCGTGTCGTACCCGATGCATGTGCGGTTCGTGCGTCCGGTGCGACGCCGTGCGTCGTCTTCATCCTCGCAATGCGCGGCCGCCAACGGCCGGCGTGCGACATCTGCTATACGCGATTTTTATGTGAATCGGTCGTTTCGACGAAATTTATCGTCATAACGTCGAAATTATCGGTCGTTTCGCATCATTCTTCGTCTTGGAACTGATTTTGCGCGTCCCTACACTGTGTTCATTGGCTCAACGCCGTTCACAACACCAAACCCATCATCAGGAGATAAGCGCATGAAAATCGCCATCGTCGGCGCAGGTCTGATCGGCCACACCATTGCTCACATGCTGCGCGAAACCGGCGACTACGAAGTCGTCGCGTTCGACCGCGACGCGGATGCGCTCGCGAAGCTGTCGCGCGAAGGCATCGCGACGCAACGGGTCGATTCGGCCGACGCGAACGCGATTCGCGAAGCGGTGAAGGGCTTCGATGCGCTCGTCAACGCGCTGCCTTACTACCTCGCGGTCAACGTGGCCGCGGCCGCGAAGGCGGCCGGCGTTCATTACTTCGACCTGACCGAAGACGTGCGCGCCACCCATGCGATCCGCGAACTGGCCGACGGCTCCGACCGCGCGTTCATGCCGCAATGCGGCCTCGCGCCGGGCTTCATCGGCATCGCCGCGCACGAACTCGTGAACGGCTTCAGCGAAGTGCGCGACGTGAAGATGCGCGTCGGCGCGCTGCCCGAATATCCGACCAACGCGCTGAAGTACAACCTGACGTGGAGCGTCGACGGCCTGATCAACGAATACTGCCAGCCGTGCGAAGCGATCCGCGACGGCCGCAAGCAGTGGGTGCAGCCGCTCGAGGGCCTCGAACACTTCTCGCTCGACGGCACCGAATACGAAGCGTTCAACACGTCGGGCGGCCTCGGCACGCTGTGCGAGACGCTGTCGGGCAAGGTCGAGACGCTCGACTACAAGTCGGTGCGCTACCCGGGCCACCGCGAACTCGTGCAGTTCCTGCTCGAGGACCTGCGCCTGTCGACCGACCGCGACACGCTGAAGTCGATCATGCGCCGCGCGGTGCCGTCGACGAAGCAGGACGTCGTGCTCGTGTTCGTCACGGTGACGGGCGTGAAGGACGGCCAACTGGTTCAGGACGTGTTCACGCGCAAGATCTTCGCGAAGGACGTGTGCGGGATGCACATGAGCGCGATCCAGATCACGACGGCCGGCGCGATGTGCGCGGTGCTGGATCTGTTCCGCGAAAAGAAGCTGCCGCAGAGCGGTTTCATCCCGCAGGAGAAGGTGTCGCTGAAGGCGTTCCTGTCGAACCGTTTCGGCAAGCTGTACGACGGCGGCACGATGGAGCGCATGCACGCGGTTGCCTGACCGCGGTTGCCAGACGGTAGTTACCAGACCATTCGCCAGCCACTGGCACGAGGGCCGTACGACGCCGGGAGCGCAGCAGCGCTTCCGGCGTTGTTTTTTTGGGGGAGAAGCGGAAGGGCCGGGGGCGCGGGATCAGGCCGGCAGCGGCGGGACCATCGTCGCCGGTTGCGGCGGCGGCACGATGCGGTACAGCAGCGCGTCGATGTCCGCGTCGGACGGCGCGGTGTTGTCGAACATCACGATGCCGTCGCATTCGCGGCCAGTCGGCACGAAGCGGCGCTGCCGGTATTCGTCCCAGTGCGCGAGCTTGTACGCATCGTTCGGGTTCGCACGCGCGACGATCCGCTGGTGCGCGACGTCTTCCGACGTATGGACCCAGACGACCGTCAGCGTGACGTCCGGCGCGATGCCGAGCCACGCGCGATCGAGGATGCGCCGGTCGCGCACTTCGCGCGATAGCGGGCCGACGACGAGCGCGCCGATGCCGAGCGCGAGATTTTCACGGGCCGTGTCGAGCAGGCCCTGGTATTCGGCATCGCGAAGGTGCTTCAGGTAGAGCGGGCTGTCGCGGTCGTTCGGATCGTCCGTGAGCGCCCCCATCGCGGCCGCGCTGTAGCGACCGTACAGCGTGTCCTTGTCGAGCAGGCAGAACGCCTGGCCGGTCGCGCGCATCAGCGGCCCGATGAGCCGCTTCGCAAGCGTGGTCTTGCCGGTGCCGGCGTGACCGCAGAAGAACACCAGGTGCGTCACGAATGCCGGCTCCCCGACCGCTGGCCCGACGTGTCGCCGCGCTTGTCGCCGCGCGAGAATACTTCCGCTTCCAGCCACATCGCGTTGATGATGCCGAAGCCGAGCGCCACGCCGATGCCGAGTATCCACGAGAAATACCACATAGGTCTGTCTCCTTGACGATTGGGCCGCGCGGCCGTTGTGCAGTGCGCAATGCAGGCCCGACGAGCCTGTCGAAGCGCACGGAGCGCGTGCTGCGATGCACGCAGCCCGATCATGACCAATATCGGCGTGCCGTGCAAGCCGGCCCGTCCGTGCAGCAAACCGGTAAACTGATGCGCAAACCGCAATATCGTGAACAACATGCTGATCAACTGTGCTGCTTACCAGGACGGCCGCAAGCTGGCCGATATCGACATCGATGCCATCAGCGATTACGTGTCGAAGCCCGAATGCTTCGTCTGGGTCGCGCTGAAGGATCCGACGCCCGAGGAAATCGACCTGATGGGCGAGGAATTCGGGTTGCACGAGCTGGCGCTCGAGGATGCGCGCAAGGGCCATCAGCGGCCGAAGATCGAGGAATACGGCGATTCGCTGTTCGCGGTGCTGCATACGGTCGAACTCGACGAGGACGGCGAATTCAAGGTCGGCGAATTGAACGTGTTCGTCGGCCCGAATTACGTGCTGTCGATCCGCAACCATACCGAGCACGATTTCCGCGACGTGCGCAAGCGTTGCGAGCGGGAGCCGCATCTGCTGCGGGAGGGGTCGGCGTTCGTGTTCTACGCGTTGATGGACCAGGTCGTCGACCGGTATTTCCCGATCCTCGAAACGCTCGGCACCGAACTCGAGGAACTCGAGGACCGCATCTTCGCGAAGGCCACGCCGGCGTCGTCGCGCGCGATCATCGAGGATCTCTATTCGCTGAAACGCCGGCTCGTGCTGCTGTACCAGCACACGGCGCCGCTGATGGAGCCGCTCGCGAAGCTCACCGGCGGGCGTGTTCCGCAAGTCTGCAGCGGGATGGCGGCCTACTTCCGCGATGTGTACGACCATTTGCAGCGGATCGTGAAAACGATCGAAGGGCGGCGCGAGATGGTCGTCACGGCGATCCAGGTCAACCTCGGAATGATTTCGCTCGCGGAGAACGAGGTGACCAAGCGGCTCGGCTCGTTCGCCGCGCTGTTCGCGATACCGACGATGATCGCCGGCATCTACGGGATGAACTTCGCGAACATGCCCGAACTGCACCTGAAATACGGGTTCTACGGCTGCATCGCGGTGATGGCCGCCGCCGACCTCGCGCTGTGGTGGCGTTTCAAGCGGGCGGGGTGGCTGTAGGGCGGCGTCACGCCGGACGCGGCGCGTGCTTGCCGACCACGACGCGCCACGGCCGCACGCGCCACGATTTCACGAGGCCGTTCTGCACGTACGGATCGGCGCGCGCGAACGATTCGGCCGCTTCCGGCGAATCGCCTTCGAACACGAGCACGGCCTGGTCGGCCGGGTCGGCCAGCGCACCGGCGAGCACGAGTTCGCCGCGCTCGGTCGCCGCCTGCGCGAGCGCGAGATGCTCCGCACGAAGCGGTTCGCGGCGCGACAGGTAATCGTCGACGAGTTCGTAGATCAACTGGTAATGCATGATCGCTCCAGGAATCGGTTTCCGCCTCGGATAGTGGGCGGCCAGGTCAGTATAGGGCAGCGGGAAAGCCCTTGGCGGCGTGGTTTGCCGGCGGGATGGCGGGCATTGGGCGGGGGCGCTTCATGACCCGCGCATCCCGGCCGATATCCCGCTGGCTTCCTTAAAAACGCAACTAACGGTCGAGCTTCCAGACATCGGCGAATTGCCGGGCGCTTCGCGTCCACGGCCGATCCGCGTGGAATTCGTCTACAGGAAACGAGGAGGCGCCGGCCTATGCCGGGTCCGGATTTCGCATGCCGGCGAAGGCAGGGGAGCGGGTGAAAACGATAGGCGCCGGCCCGGGGGCGGGGGGCGTGCGAGGGGTGTTTCCATTGGGCCGGAATGCGACCTATGCTGAACGAATCCGGAGCGAACGCCGTTCGCCCGATTCGCCCAGACGAGGTGTGCCATGCCGGTCTCAGCCACCCTGCAGGATTGCCTGCGCCAGAAGTCATCGCGGTACGAAGTCGTGTACCACCCCTATAGCCATACGAGCATGGAGACGGCCGCCGCCGCGCACATTCCCGGCGATCGTCTCGCGAAAACGGTGCTCCTCGAGGACGCCGAGGGCTACGTCGCCGCCGTGTTGCCGACGACGCACGCCGTGCGTCTGTCGGATCTCTGGGTGAAGACGGGACGCCATCTCGTGCTCGCCCGGGAGGTCGAATTGCGCGACCTGTTCAAGGATTGCGACATGGGCGCGCTGCCGCCCGTGTGCATGGCGTACGGGATGAAGACGTTCCTCGAGGAACACCTCGCGCAGCAGCCGGAAGTCTATTTCGAGGCCGGCGACCACGAAGCGCTGATCCACATGATGCAGGACGAATTCCTGGCGCTGATGGAGACGGCCGAGCGCGCGCATTTCTCGCATCGTATGCAGGGGATGATGCTGTCCTGAGCGATGCCGGCCGTGCATCGATGACGCATGCGCGGGCATTTTTCCCACCGGGCCCGGTGAAGTGGAGATGCCCGTGCGCGCAGAGGGGCGGGCAACGAATTCACGCTGGCGCAGCGGTACCCGGTTTCGGAAAATAGGTTCGTTGTGCAGACGATTATTTCAACCAGGCCAGTAGGAGGGTTTGCTTATTTTAATTTGGAATCCTTTGCAAAAATGCGGCGGGCAAATCCTCGGAATATCGCGTCAACGGGCCCTGGCTCCGCGTGACAACGGTCAATCGGCTTCCATCCTTGCATGAGACAACCAGACGCATCCGGCGGCGCTCATTCCAGACGCGCCAATGCAGTGCGCCGCACTAAATCGGTGATTATTTATGAGAGGCACTGAATTAGTGCGACAGCCTACAAAATAATTACCGAATTAATGGAAAATGTTTGTTGAAGCTTACTAACTTGTTATTCGAGTAAGGCCTCCAAACTTTGTATTTGGGTATCAAATAAAGTTTGACGCCCAAATTTTTTCCTTGCTATCTTCTGCACCCAAGACGAACGGCCTGGCTGACGTCGGCGTGTAACGAAGATTCAATCGTCATACGAGAACGTGCCTGCGCCGACGAAGCTGACAATTGCCTGAACGCGCTGGTGCAGGGCGGACGCCGAATAGGGCGGCTACCCCGTGGTGGTTGAAACGATTCCTTGAAATTGAATGAATTCGGATCCGCGATCGATGCTTTCGATTCGGATTACTAATTGCATCGAAAATGAAATTTCACGTTGAGGCGGAGGCGGAACCGACCCGGTTCCGGCGCCGGCCATCATCGCGAAACTGGGCGATTCGCTTGGGGGGATGGATAGTGGGCATGAAAGTCGAAGAGCATCTGGTTGCTTCGAACAGCGGACTGGCCACGCTCGGCCGTCCGCGGGAATTCGGCAAGAAGCAGCAGAATCCGGTGCGCCGTTTCGGCGGCATCGCAGTCGTCCTCCTGTTGCATGCAGTGCTGATCTACGCATTGCTCAACGGCCTCGCGACGAAAGTCGTGCAGGTGATCCAGCATCCGATCGAAACCCGCATCATCGAGCCGGTGAAGCCGCCGCCGCCCCCGCCGATGCCGGTCGTCAAGCTTCCGCCGCCGAAGTTCGCGCGCCCGCCACCGCCGTTCGTGCCGCCGCCGGAAGTACCGGTGCAGGCGCCGCCGCAGGCGACGATCACGCACCAGTCGGCACCGGTGCCATCCGCGCCGGCCGTGCAGGCGCCGGTCATCGCACCGCCCGCGCCGGCGGCCAAACCGGTCAGTCACGAAGTAGGTGTCGTCTGCCCGAATTCGGACACGATTCGCGCGTCGATGCAGTACCCGAAGGAAGCGCAGGAAAACAACATCACGGGTGACGTGACGATCGAGTTCGTCGTGGATGCGGAAGGGAACATCACGAACGAACGCGTGGCCCAGTCGGCCGACCCCGTGCTCGATCGTGCGGCCTACAACACCGTGAAGCGGTTCAAATGCGTGGCGCAAGGCCAGGCGGTACGGGTGCAGGTGCCGTTCTCGTTCAACCTGAATTGATGCAGTGGGCGGTCCGGCGGGAGCCGGACCGGTGAAAACCGGCTCGAACCTTAATCGTAAGTTCAACGAAAGAATTGGAGTGGGGTATGACGAAGCGTTCTCTGGCCGCGCTGGCGGCAAGCCTGTTGATGTCCGTCGCTGCAATCGACGGGCTCGTTGCACCGCAGCCCGCCTACGCGCAGGCGAGCGGATCCGCGGCGGCATCCGACGCGTCGCAACAGGCCGCGGCGCCCACGCAGGCGCCTTCCGCGGCCGAGCCGGCCCCGCCACCGGCGCCTGCTACGACCGAAGCGATCGAGAATCCGTACGGGCTCGGCGCGCTCTGGAAGAACGGCGACTTCGTCGCGCGCTTCGTGCTGATCCTGCTCGTGATCATGTCGATGGGCAGCTGGTACATCATGATCACGAAGTTCGTCGAGCAATTGCGGGCAAACCGCCGCGCGAAAATCGCGGACGCGCAGCTCTGGAGCGCGCCGTCGCTGGCCGAGGGCGCGAAGCTGCTCGACGAGGCGTCGCCGTTCCGCTTCATCGCCGAAACGGCGATCGAGGCGGGCGAGCATCACGACGAGGCGCTGCTCGAAGCCGTGGACCGCAACACGTGGATCGACGTGTCCGTCGAGCGCTCGATCACGAACGTGTCGAACCGCCTGCAGGACGGGCTCGCGTTCCTGGCGACGGTCGGTTCGACCGCGCCGTTCGTCGGGCTGTTCGGCACGGTCTGGGGGATCTATCACGCGCTGACGGCGATCGGGATCGCGGGCCAGGCGTCGATCGACAAGGTCGCGGGCCCGGTGGGCGAGGCGCTGATCATGACGGCGATCGGCCTGGCGGTCGCGGTACCTGCCGTACTTGGCTACAACTTCCTCGTCCGGCGCAACAAGTCGGTGATGGAACGCGTCCGCAACTTCGGCGCCCAGCTGCATACCGTGCTGCTGGCCGGCAGCAAGCGTGCCGTGCGCGCGCCGTCGCCTGCCGCGTCGCTCGTGAACTGACCGCAGACGGAGGCGCGCGATGGGCATGAACGTCGGGCAGGACGAAAGCGACGAGGTGATCGCGAACATCAACACGACGCCGCTCGTCGACGTGATGCTGGTGTTGCTGATCATCTTCCTGATCACGATTCCGGTCGTCACGCACACGATCCAGCTGCAGTTGCCGAAGGAGGTCGTGCAGCCGCTGCAGACCACGCCGAAGAGCGTCGAGATCGCGGTGAATCGCGACGGCGATTTTTTCTGGGGCGAACAACGGGTGGATGCGTCGGCGTTGCTCGCGAAGCTGAAGGGTGTGTCGCAGCAGCAGCCGCAGCCGAGCGTGCACGTACGGGGCGACCAGAACACGCGCTACGAGTTCATCGGCCGGGTCGTCACGATGTGCGAGCGAGCGGGTATCGCGAAGGTGTCGTTCATTACGGAACCGCCGGCGCGGGGTGGTTAGCCTTGCATGGGAACGGCATACGCGCCGATTCCGATTGACGACGCATGGGATCAGATCAGGCATCGACAGGAGCAGACGATGGGAATGAACGTGCCTTCGGGCGGGAGCGGCGGCGAGCCGGACGTGATGGTCGACATCAACACCACGCCGCTGATCGACGTGATGCTGGTGCTGCTGATCATGCTGATCATCACGATCCCGATCCAGATGCATTCGGTGAAGATGGACCTGCCGGTGGGCAACCCGCCGCCGCCCGCCGCACCGCCGGAAGTGGTGCAGATCGACATCGACTTCGACGGTACGACGACGTGGAACGGCGCACCGGTGCCGGACCGCGCGGCACTCGAGGCGAAGCTGACGGCGGTCGCGCACGAGCCCGTGCAGGCGGAGATCCATCTGCGGGCGAACAAGCTGGCGCCGTACAAGGACGTGGCGGCCGTACTGGCGTCCGCGCAGCGCGTGGGCGCGACGAAGATCGGCCTGATCGGAAACGAGCAGTTCATGCAATGACGGGACAGGCGGACCGATGAACCAGCGACGATGGAAACGGATGATGGCGCTGACGGCGCTCGGTGCGGCCTGCGTGCTCGGCCGGCCGGCGTGGGCGGCCGACGCGTTGCGGCCCGACGTGGCGAAGCCGCTGGCCGCGGCGCAGGACCTGTATCGCGCGCACAAGTATCGCGATGCGCTCGGCAAGATCGCGCAGGCGGCCGCCGTGCCCAACCGCACGCCGTACGAAACCTACATGGTGGAAGCGACGCGCGGCGCGGCGGCGATGGCGGCCGGCGATACCGGCGTGGCCGCGCAGGCCTACGAAACCGTGCTGAACTCGGGGCGCCTGTCGGGCGCGGACGAGCAGCGGACGACGGCGGCGCTCGCGGGAATCTACTTCCAGCAGAAGAACTATCCGCAGGCGATCCGCGTCGCGCAGCGCTACCTGAAGGCGGGCGGCACGGACCCGGACATGCGCACGCTGCTCACGCAGTCGTATTACCTGTCGAACGATTGCGGCCAGGTCGTGAGCCAGTTGAAGGCGAGCACGGAGGCACAGGCGAAGGCCGGCCACGCGCCGGACGAGGGCCAGCTGCAGATGCTGGCGACCTGTGCGCAAAAGAGCAAGGACGCCGTTGCCTATCGCAACGCGCTGGGCATGCTGGTGGCTTTTCATCCGAGCCCCGCGTACTGGGAGGACATGATCTCGGCCATTCGCGGCAGCCCCGGTTACCTGTCGTCGCTCGACCTCGACATCTACCGGTTGCGCAGGGCGACGGGCTCGCTGTCGACGGCCGACGCCTACATGGAGATGACGCAGCTCGCGCTGGTGGCGGGAACGCCGGCCGAGGGCAGGCAGGTGATCGACCAGGGATTCGCGTCCGGCGTGCTGGGCAAGGATGCACAGGCGGAGCGCGAGAAACGGCTGCAGGCGCTGGCTGCCAAGCGTGCGCAGTCGGGTGCGGACGCCGCCAACCCGGTGGCGCCGATCGATGCCGGCATGAATCTGGTGTTCGCGGGCCATGCGGCGCAGGGGCTGTCGATGATGGAGCAGGTGATCGCGAAAGGCGGACTCGAGCATCCCGATGCCGCGCGGCTGCGGCTCGGCGAGGCGTACTACGTGGCCGGCCAGAAGGCGCATGCGGTCCAGGTGCTGCGCACGGTGAAAGGTAACGACGGGTCGGCGGATCTGGCGAAGCTGTGGACGGCGGTGGCGTCCCGGTAGCGCAACGCAAAGCCGCGACGGCATGCGACGCGCACGCAATCGACGAGCAGCGTGGCGCGATGGAAGTACAAGTCCTTGACGTTCGGACATGAAGAGAGACAGGGGAAATGTTGTTAATTAGTAACGCGAATGAAATAGGCGAAACAATCGCGGGCGCGCGGCGACGGTGCCGCGCCGCGTCGGCCGCGTCATCGCATCGGCCAAGGCTGGCCGACATCAAACCGGTTTCGACTGCGAGGCTCCGCACTTCCATGACTGTGCCCCCTGATGAGTCGGTTCTGGTCGCCGTATCGCTGGGCAGCAAGATCCGGGCGCTGCGCCAGCGCCTGAAGCTCACGCTTGACGAGACGGCCGGGATCGCGGGTATTTCGAAGCCGTTCCTGTCTCAGGTCGAGCGTGGGCGCGCGACGCCGTCGATCACGTCGCTGGTCCGGATCGCGCACGCGCTGGGCGTCACGATGCAGTACTTCATCGACACGCCGACGGAAGCGCGTTCGGTGTGCCGCGGGAACGCACTGCAGTACTTCCAGTTCGCGAACTCGGCCAGCCTGTTCGCCAGACTGACGAACCTGGTGGATGGCCGCAAGCTTGACGCGATTCTCGTCAGGATGCCGGCCGGGCAGTCGCCGTCCGAGATAACGACGCATGCGGGCGAGGAATTCGTCTACGTGATGCGCGGGCAGGTCGCGCTGACGCTCGAGGATTGCACGTTCACGCTCAACGCGGGCGATACCGCGCACTACGAATCGACGATGCCGCATGCATGGCGCAACACGGCCGACGAAGAAGCGGTGATCGTCTGGGTCGGCACGCCGAGACTGTTCTAGCGGAGGCGGCAGGCGCCGCATGTCGAACGGGAAGCAGCAGGAAGTGCGCTCATGACATGTAGTAAGTATGACGAAGTAAATATAAAGAAACGGTGATGCCGGGCGGAACGGGTGCCCAAGGCCGATCCGTTCGAGTCGTGGCGGTCGGAAGGGCGGCTATTGCGGGTTCCGTTACACGGGCGCCCAGGACGCGCAAGGAATTCACAAGGTTCCGGCGTACAGCAGGTGGGGTCTTACTACGAGCGAGAGGGAACGAGATGAAGCAGAGAGTATTGGCGTTGGCCATCAAGAGGATAGTCTGGGCGGAACTGGCGCTGACGGCCGCGCTGGTGCCGCCGGCGTTTGCCCAGAGCCAGCCGGCGCCAGGCGCCGCATCGATCGCGGATGCGGTCGCGAATGGCGCACCCGTGACCGTTGCGCAGGCGAACGGTACGGCGGGCACTGTCGCCGCCACGGGCGCAGCGGCATCCGGTGCGGCAGCCGAGGCGACGCCGGCCGCTCCCGGCGCGAACGGACAGGGCAAGGTCGCGCAGATCAAGCGGTTCGAAGTGACGGGTTCGCTGATCCGGCAGGCCGACAAGGTCGGCTTCAACCAGGTTCAGACCATCACGAGCAAGGACATCGAGAACAGCGGCCACACCAGCGTCGCCGACTACCTGCGCAGCACCTCGGCGAATTCGGCAAGCAGCTGGAGCGAAGGGACGACGAACAGCTTCGCGCCGGGCGGCGCAGGCATCGCATTGCGCGGCCTCAGCGAGAAGTACACGCTGGTGCTGATCGACGGCATGCGGGTGTCACCGTATGCGTTCGCGGTGAACGGCAGCGATCAGTTCTTCGACCTGAACACGCTGCCGCTGAACATCATCGACCGAATCGAAATCGTCAAGACAGGCGCGGTGTCTCAGTATGGTTCCGACGCAATCGCGGGCGTGGTGAACATCATCACGAAGAAAAACTTCCAGGGTCTCGAGCTGGGAGGCAGCTACGGCGGTGCGACGAACGGTGAAGGCGGCCAGGGCACGACGAAGTTCAGCATCCTCGGCGGCTTCGGCGACCTGAACGCCGACCGCTTCAACGTGACGGCGGCGCTCAGCTACTACAAGTCGAACGGCATCTCGATCGCCGATCGCGACATGACGCAGAACCAGGATTTCTCCAATTTCCCGGGCGGCCTGTCGAACCAGAGCGTGTCGTACTGGCGCAATCCGGCCACCGGCGCGAAGGTGCCGCTGAGCCCGTGTCCGAACGGCGGTCAGGCCGTGCCGGGCACCTCCGTCGCGCAGGTCAACGGTCCCGGCACGGTCTGCGCAAACAACACCGCGTACGCATCGTCGCTGTCACCGTGGACTGAACGCCTGAGCGCGAAGGTGCACGCCGACTTCAAGATCAGCGACGCGATGCAGGCGTTCGCCGATCTCTGGGAAAGCAACAATACGACGGTCACGAACAACTTCGTCGGCCGCCTCGGCAACAGCACGCAGACCTATGATCCGGCGACGGGCGGTCTCAACCCGATTTCGAACCTCGTGCCGGGCAGCAACCCGTATAACCCGTTTGGCGTGCCGGCCAAGCTGGTCTATACATTCCCGGCCACGCAGGCCGTGCATACGAGCTCCAACTTCTGGCGTGCCGCGACGGGTGTGAAAGGATCGTTCAGCACGCCGCGCGTGGGTGACTGGGACTGGACGGCGTCCTACACGCATTCGCAGAACACGGTGTCGAACAACTATTCGAACCTGATCAACGCGGCCGCGCTCGAAAATATCGTCCAGAACGGTGTATTCAACTTCGCGAATCCATCGTCGACACCGAACGGGTTGAACGGGCTGTACGGAAGCACGTCGACGCAGGCCATCACGAAGCTCGACGCCGTCGATGCGACGCTGTCGACGCCGAACCTGTTCACGTTGCCCACGGGTAACGTCGGCCTGGGTCTCGGTACGCAATTCACGCACCAGAGCCAATACATCGGGACGGGCGCGGACTACGCGAACGGCACGCTCATCCAGCCGTCGCTGCAATCGGTCAACGGCGAGCGCAACGTCGCGGCGGTCTACTACCAGATCGACATTCCCATCCTGAAGAACCTGACGTTCAGCCAGTCGGGGCGCTACGACCACTACAGCGACTTCGGTGGCGCGTTCTCGCCGCGCTTCGCGTTGCGCTTCCAGCCAATCCGCGAGCTGACGATGTACGGTTCGTACAACCGTGGCTTCCGCGCGCCGACGCTGATCGAAAACACCTCGTCGAGGACCTACGGCGCGCAGGGCGCGGTCGATTCGAACGATCCTAACAATCCGAACGCATACAACCTCGTCGAGGAAGTGCAGGCCGGTAACAGCAAGCTGCAGCCGGAGCGGACCAAGAACTACAACATCGGCTTCCAGCTGTCGCCCACCCGCAATACCGATTTCGGATTCGACTGGTACAAGATCCACATCGACAACGTGATCGGCACGGAAGATATCCAGACGGTGGTGGACCAGAACGATCCGTCGAAGGTGGTCCGTAATCCGAATGGTTCGATCGCGTATGTCGTGCTGCCGTACATGAACCTGTCGTCGCTCGATACGGACGGCTTCGAGACCACCTTCCGCCAATCGGTGTCGACCAAGATCGGTACTTTCACGCTGTCGGGCGACTGGGCCTACGTGTGGCACTTCAAGATGCCGGTGGGCGGCGAGACGACCGACTTCGCGGGCAACAACGGTTCGCTGAACGAGCCGTTCGGCGGCAGCTTCCCGCGCTGGAAGGGCAACACGAGTCTGAACTGGAACTACCACAACCAATGGAACGCGACGTTGACGTGGATGTTCACGGGACCGTACAGCCAGGCCATCCTGTCGCCTGGCCAATATCCGAACATGCAGGACAGCGTGGCGTCGTACAGCCAGTTCAACCTGATGGTCAGCTACACCGGCTTCAAGCATTGGACGATCTACGCGGGCATCGACAACATCTTCAATCGTGCGCCGCCGTTCGACCCGGTTTTCATGAACGCGAGCTACCAGACGGGCTACGACACGTCGCTGTACACGTATGTCGGTCGATTCGCGCAGGTTGGCGCGACCTACAAGTTCTGATGCCGATTGCGATGCACGGATGGGCTTTAGACCGGCCGCTCCACGTCCACCTCCCCATTTTTTGGAGCGGCCCTTTTTCGCCTGGCGCCACGACGGCCTGCAACCGGGACGTGCGGCGATGCAGTTCGCAGGCGCGTTTTCAGCACGAACAACCAGTGGGATGCAGGTGGCACGCGGCATCCTGCACCGGCATCTACCGCGCGCAGGCATCACGCCCGCACGCTTTCGGACAGACCGACCATGAAACTGTTGAAATGGCGATGGACAGGCGTGCCGCGCGCGGCGCTGTTCGCATGCGTCGTGCTGCTCGTGTCGGGTAGCGCCATGCCACGTGCGGCGCTCGCGGTGTCGGCGATCGCGCAATACGATCAGCCGAAGTACCCGACCAATTTTGCGCATTTCGATTATGCCGATCCCGACGCGCCGGACACCGGCACGCTCAATTTCGAAAACTACGACACAGCGCAGAGCTACGACTCGCTGAACCCGTTCCTCGTGCGCGGCTCGCCCGCGCCGGATATCAAGAACCTGATGTTCGACACGCTGATGCAGCGCAGCTGGGACGAGCTCGCGTCCGAATACGCGCTGATCGCCGACGACGTCGAGGTGGCACCCGACGGGCTGTCGGCCACGTTCCACATCAATCCGGCCGCGCGCTTTTCGAACGGCGACGCGATCACCGCGGCGGACGTCAAGTATTCGTTCGACACGCTGACGAGCCCGCAGGCGTCGCCGATCTACAACGCGCAGTTCTCCATCATCAAGCGCGCGGTGGTGATCGACCGGCACGCGATCCGCTTCGAATTCCAGCACGCGGAGCGCGACGCGGCGCTGATCGCGGGCGACCTGCCGGTGTTCTCGCCGAAGTGGGGGCAGCGCGCGGACGGTACGCGGCCGCCGTTCGACCAGATCGCGAACGTGCCGCCGATCGCGAGCGGCGCGTACCTGATCGAGCAGCGCAGGAACGACAAGCAGATCACGTACGTGCGCAACCCGCACTACTGGGCCGCGAACCTGCCGTCGCGGCGCGGGATGTTCCGCTTCGCACGCGTGTCGTTCAAGCTGTACCTCGACCAGTACACGGCGCTCGAGGCGTTCAAGGCCGGCGACGTGGACGCGCGGGTGGAGTACAGCTCGACGCAGTGGGCGCGCAAGTACGTCGGCAAGAATTTCCGCAACGGGCTGCTGAAGAAGGGTGAATTCCCGGACGGCCCCGCGCAGATGCAGGGTTTCCTGATGAACCTGCGCAAGCCGATGTTCCAGGACGTACGCGTGCGGCATGCGCTCGCGCTGGCATTCGACTTCGACTGGATGAGCCGGATGATGTTCTACGGGCAGTATCGCCGCACCAACAGCTTCTGGGAGGCGAGCCCGTTCGCGGCATCCGGCATGCCGAGCGCGAAGGAACTCGCATTGCTGGAGCCGTTCCGCTCGACGCTGCCGCCGGAGGTGTTCGGCCCGATGGTCAAACAGCCGTCGACGCTGCCGCCCGGCTCGCTGCGCGCGAACCTCAGGCAAGCGCGCGACCTGCTCGCGCAGGCCGGCTGGCACTATCGCGACGGTGCGCTGCGCGACGCGAACGGCACGCCGATGACGATCGAGATCATCGACGACGAGCCCGGCATGGATCGTCTGATCCTGCCGTACACGCAGGCGCTCGCGACGCTCGGCATTCATGCGTACCTGCACGAGATCGACAGCGCGCTCCACCAGAAGCGGCTCGACAATTTCGAGTACGACATGACGACGTATATCTACTCGCCCGTGACGATCCCCGGCGCGGAGCTGACGCGCCGCTTCGGCAGCGCGGCCGCCTCGCAGCCCGGCTCGGAGAACTATCCGGGCGTGAAGTCGAAGGCCGTCGACGCGCTGATCCGCGCGGCGCTCGCCGCAGATACGCTCGACGATCTCGAGACGGCCACGCACGCCCTCGACCGCGTGCTGATCAACCTGTACGTGCTGGTCCCGCAGTACTACCTGCCGAACGCGCGGATCGCATACAAGACGACGCTCGGCCATCCGGCGGTCGTGCCGGCTTCCTATCAGTACGAGGACTGGATCGTCGACTACTGGTACGTGAAGAAGCCGGCCGCACGACCACAACCCGCTCCGGCGGCCTGACGGGGAGCAACGATGCTGGCATACATAGTGAGGCGGCTGCTGCTGATGATTCCGACGCTGATCGGCGTCGTGACGATCACGTTCGCGGTCACGCAGTTCGTGCCGGGCGGCCCGGTCGAGCAGGTGCTCGCGCAGTTGCGCCACGGCAGCGCGCGTGGAGGCGACGCGGGCGGAGGCGGGGGCGGCTACCACGGCAGCCAGGGCGTCGATCCGCAGCAGATCGAGCAGATCCGCAAGCAGTTCGGTTTCGACAAGCCGCCGCTCGAACGCTACGCGCTGATGCTGAAAAGCTACGCGACGTTCGACCTCGGGCAATCCTATTTCGCGCACCGCAGCGTATGGGCGGTGATCCGCTCGAAGTTGCCGGTGTCGATCACGCTCGGGCTGTGGACGGTGATTCTCACGTATCTCGTGTCGGTGCCGCTCGGCATCGCGAAGGCGGTGCGCAACGGCTCGCGGTTCGACACCGTGACGAGCGTGCTGGTGCTGACCGGCTACGCCGTGCCGGGCTTCGTGCTCGGCGTGCTGCTGCTGATGCTGTTCGGCGGCGGCACGTTCTGGCAGGTGTTCCCGATGCGCGGGCTCACGTCGGACAACTTCGACGACCTGACGCTGATCGGCCAGATCCTCGACTATCTGTGGCACATCGCGATGCCGGTCACCGCGTCGGTCGTCGGCAATTTCGCGATCGTCACGATTCTCACGAAGAACACGTTCCTCGAGGAAATCGGCCGGCAATACGTGCTGACCGCGCGCGCGAAGGGCGCGCCGGAGCGCGACGTGTTGTGGAAGCACGTGCTGCGCAATGCGGCGATTCCGCTGCTCACCGGGCTGCCGGCGGCATTCGTCGGCGCGTTCCTGAACGGCAACCTGCTGATCGAGACGCTGTTCTCGCTCGACGGGATGGGGCAACTGTCGTACGACTCGGTGATCCGCCGCGACTATCCGGTCGTGCTCGGCTCGCTGTTCCTGTTCACCCTGATCGGTCTGCTGACCAAGCTTATCGCGGATATCTGCTATGTCCTCGTCGACCCCCGTATCCAGTTCAGCCGCCTGGACCACTGATCCGGCCGCCGTCGCATGCGCGGCGTCGCCGTCGCCGTGGCGACGCACGTGGCTGCGGTTTCGCGCGCAGCGGCTCGGCTACTGGAGCCTCGTGATCTTTGCCACGCTGTTCGCACTCAGCCTGCTGGCCGACGGATTGTCGAACGACCGGCCGCTCGTGGTGCGCTATGACGGGCACCTCTATTTCCCGATCGTGAAGGACTATCCGGAGACGCAGTTCGGCGGCGATTTCCCGGCGAAGACCAACTATCTCGATCCGTACATCCGCGCGAAGATCGAGTCGCACGGCAACTTCGCGATCTACCCGCCGAACCGCTACCGCTACGACACGATCGATTATTTCGCGTCGCGGCCGTACCCGGCGCCGCCGTCCGCGAGCAACTGGCTCGGCACCGACCAGTTCGGCCGCGACGTGCTCGCGCGGCTACTGTACGGATTTCGGCTGTCGGTGCTGATGGCGTTCGCGCTGACGGTCTCGGGCGTCGCGATCGGCGTGCTGACGGGCGCGCTGCAGGGCTTCCACGGCGGACGTACCGATCTCGTCGGGCAACGCCTGATCGAGATCTGGAGCGCGCTGCCCGACCTGTACCTGCTGATCATCTTCGCGTCGATCTTCGAACCGTCGCTGTGGCTGCTGTTCATCCTGCTGTCGATGTTCGGCTGGCTCGTGCTGTCCGACTACGTGCGCGCGGAGTTCCTGCGCAACCGCGCGCTCGACTACGTGAAGGCCGCGCGCACGATGGGGCTGTCGAACTGGCAGATCATGTGGCGGCACGTGCTGCCGAACAGCCTGACGCCGGTGATCACGTTCCTGCCGTTCCGGATGAGCGCGGCGATCCTGTCGCTGACGAGCCTCGACTTCCTCGGCCTCGGCGTGCAGCCGCCGACGCCGAGCCTCGGCGAGCTGCTGCAGGAAGGCAAGAACTACCTCGACGCGTGGTGGATCTCGATCTCCGCGTTCTCGGCGCTGGTCGTCACGCTGCTGCTGCTCACGTTCATGGGCGACGCGCTGCGCAACGCGCTCGACATGCGCGCGCGCGGCTCGGCCTTCGGCGGGGAGCAACGATGACGACGCCATTGTTGGAGATCCGCCAGTTCTCCGCGCACTTCGGCGCGAAAGCCGCCGTGCAGGACCTTGACCTCGCGGTCGCGCGCGGCGAGCGCGTGGCGCTCGTCGGCGAGTCGGGCTCGGGCAAGAGCGTGACGGCGCTGTCGATTCTGCGGCTCGCGCAGCAGGCGACGCTGTCGGGCCAGATGCTGTTCGACGGCGAGGATCTGCTCGCGAAGACCGAGCAGCAGATGCGCGGCATCCGCGGCGCCGATATCGCGATGGTGTTCCAGGAGCCGATGACGGCACTCAACCCGTTGTATACGATCGGCAAGCAGATCGCCGAGAGCCTGCGGCTGCACGAGGGGCTGCGAGCGGGCGACGCGCGCGAGCGCGGCATCGCGCTGCTGCGGCGCACCGGAATTCCGGAGCCGGAACGGCGCATCGACAGTTTTCCGCACCAGTTGTCGGGCGGCCAGCGGCAGCGCGCGATGATCGCGATGGCACTCGCGTGCCGGCCGCGGCTGTTGCTCGCGGACGAGCCGACGACGGCGCTCGACGTGACGGTGCGCCAGCAGATCGTCGACCTGCTGATCGAGCTGCAGGAGCAGGAGGCGGCCGCGCGCGGGATGGCCGTGCTGCTGATCACGCACGACCTGAATCTCGTGCGGCGCTTCGCGCAGCGCGTGGCCGTGATGGAGCGGGGCGTGCTCGTCGAGACGAACACGACCGGCGCGCTGTTCGCCGCGCCGCGGCACGCGTACACGCGCCGGCTGCTCGACAGCGCGCCGCAACGCGCGGTCGAGCCGGTCGCGGCCGACGCGCGGACGATCCTCGATGTCCAGCAGCTTGCCGTCGATTACCGCATCGCGGCGAAGGGTTGGCGCGCGGCGTTCGGCAAGACGGCGTTCCGGGCCGTGCACGACGTGAAGCTGAGCCTGCGGCGCGGCGAGACGCTCGGGATCGTCGGCGAATCGGGGTCGGGGAAATCGACGCTGGCGGCGGCCGTGCTCGGCCTGCAGCGGCCGGCGTCGGGCGGCATCGAGATCGACGGCATGCCACTGGCGTCGCTGCGCACGACACGCGGCCGGCGCGCGCTGTACGGCCGCATGCAGGTCGTGTTCCAGGATCCGTTCGGCTCGCTGTCGCCGCGCATGACGGTCGAGCAGATCGTCGGCGAGGGGCTCGCCGTGCACCGGCCGACGGTGGCCGGCGCCGCGCGGCGCGCGCGCGTCGCGGCCTTGCTGCAGGAGGTCGGCCTGCCGGCCGAGGCGATGCTTCGCTATCCACACGAATTTTCCGGCGGCCAGCGCCAGCGCATCGCGATCGCGCGCGCGCTGGCGGTGGAGCCTGAGTTGCTGGTGCTGGACGAGCCGACGAGCGCACTCGACGTGTCGATCCAGAAGCAGGTGCTGAATCTGCTGACGAATCTGCAAAAGAAGTATGAACTGAGCTATCTGTTCATCACGCACGATCTCGCGGTGATGCGTGCGATGGCTCATCGGGTCATCGTGATGAAGGCGGGGCGCGTGGTCGAGGAGGGCGATACGCTCGACGTGTTGCACGCGCCGTCCCACCCGTATACGCAGGCGCTGCTCGCGTCGTCGATGCTCGCGCCGGAACCGGAACCGGGGCCTCGGCAGCGGCAGCGGGAAGGGGACGCGGATGAGTGACGTGAAGCGGGCGCGGCGCGCCCGTACCGTTCGCTGACGCACGCCGATGCCGTCGTTCTTCATCGACCGCCCGGTGTTTGCGTGGATCGTCGCGCTCGCGATCGTCGTCGCGGGCGTGCTGGCCATTCCGCAATTGCCGGTCGCGCAGTATCCGCGCCTTGCGCCGCCACGCGTCGTGATCACGGCGGCCTATCCGGGCGCGTCGACCGAGACGGTCGACGGCGCCGTCGGCAGCATCATCGAGGAAAGCCTCGACGGCGCCGACGGGCTGCAGTACTACGAAACGAGCAGCGACGGTCACGGCAATCTCGAGATCGACGTGACGTTCGCGCCCGGCACCGATCCGGACATCGCGCTCGTCGACGTCAACAACCGGCTGAAGCAGGTCGAGCCGCGGCTGCCGCAGCAGGTCGTGCAGCAGGGCATCGGCGTGTTCAAGGCCGCCAACACGTTCCTGATGCTCGTCACGCTGACGTCGACCGACGGCACGCGCGACTCCGCCCAGCTCGGCGACTATCTGAACCGTTACGTGCTGCGCGAACTGAAGCGTGCGCCGGGCGTCGGCGCGGCCCAGCTGTGGGACGCCGACGAGGCGCTGCGGGTCTGGCTCGATCCGAACAAGTTGCGCGAATACGACCTCGGCGCCGACGACGTGATCGCCGCGATCGGCGTGCAGAACGCGACGGTCACGGCCGGCGCGATCGGAGACGCGCCGTTCGAGCGTGGCCAGCAGCTCACCGCGACGATCGTCGTCAAGGGGCAACTGACGTCGCCGGAGGAGTTCGGCCGGATCGTGCTGAAGTCGAAGCAGGACGGTTCGGTGGTGCGTGTCGCCGACGTCGCCCGCGTCGAAATCGGCCGCGACGACTATTCGTTCTATTCCCGGCTGAACGGCCGCCCGGCGGCCACCGTCGGGATCCAGCTCGGCCCGCGCGGCAACGCGCTCCAGACGTCGAACGCGATTCGGGCGCGGCTTGCCGAGCTGTCGAAGACGCTGCCGCCGGGCGTCGCGGTCGAGATTCCATTCGACGGCGCGCATTTCGTGACGATCGCCCTTCGGGAAGTCGTGCTGACGCTCGTCGAGGCCGTCGTCCTGGTGTTCTGCGTGATGTGGCTGTTCCTGCGCGAGCTGCGCTACACGCTCGTGCCGACCGTCGTGATTCCCGTCACGCTGATGGGCGCGTTCGTCGCGATGTGGGCGTTCGGGCTGTCGATCAACGTGTTCACGATGTTCGGCCTCGTGCTGGCGATCGGCATTCTCGTCGACGATGCGATCGTCGTGGTCGAGAGCGTGCACCGCGTGATGGAGGAGGGCGTGTCGCCGCGCGAGGCGACGCGCCTCGCGATGAAGCGGATCGGCGGGGCGATCGTCGGCGTGACGGCGGTGCTGACGGCCGTGTTCGTGCCGATGGCGTTCTTCCCGGGCAGCGTCGGCGGCATTTACCGGCAGTTCGCGGTGTCGATGATCGCGTCGATGCTCGTGTCGTCGTTCATGGCGCTGTCGCTCACGCCGGCGCTGTGCGCGAATCTGCTGAAACCGGTCGGCCGTCGCGAAGGCGCCCACGTGCCGCGACGCGGCCTCGGCGCGCGCCTGGCCGACCGTTTCGGCGTCGCGTTCGCGCGGGCCGAGGCCGGCTATCGGCGCGTGACCGTGTCGGCGGTACGCCGCACGGGCACGGTCGCGGGCCTCTATGCCGCGCTCGTGGCCGTGTGCGGACTGCTGTCCTGGATGATGCCGGGCGGCTTCCTGCCGACCGAAGACCAGGGGCAACTGCAGGTGATGATCCAGTTGCCGGCTGGCGCGACGCAGGCGCGCACGGTGGCGGTCGTCCAGCGCGTCGAGGCGATTCTGCGCGCGGAGCGGGCCGTCGCGAACGTGACGAGCGTGATCGGCTGGAGTTTCGCGGGCAGCGGCCAGAACGTCGCGATGGCATTCGTCGAGTTGAAGGACTGGACGCAGCGCGACGTCGATGCGACGACGTTGCGCGATCGCCTCAACCGGCGCTTCGACGGGATGCTCGACGGCGACGTACAAGCGACGCTGCCGCCATCGGTGCCCGGCCTCGGTCACGCGGACGGCTTCACGTTCCGTCTCGAGGATCGTGGCGGGGTCGGGCTCGACGCGCTGAAGGCCGCTCGCGAGCAGATGGCCGCGCGCGCGAAGGCGGACCCGGCGCTCGCGTCCGTCCATTTCGAGGACTTGCCCGATGCGCCGCGCATCGAGCTCGACGTCGATCGCGCGAAGGCGTATGCGCTTGGCGTGCCGTTCGAGCGCATCGCGGGGCTGCTCGGCGGTACGTTCGGCTCGAACTACATCAACGATTTTCCGGCGTCGGGCCGGATGCGCCGCGTGATCATCGAGGCAGACCCGGCCGCACGCGCGACCGACACGCAACTGATGGCGCTGACGGTGCCCAACCGCACGGGGGACATGGTGCCGCTGTCGGCCATCGCCGCGCCGCACTGGACGGTCGGGCCCGTGATGCTGAATCGCTACGACGGCTATCCGTCGCTCGACGTCAGCGGCCGGGCGGCGACCCACACCAGTTCGGGCGCGGCGATGGCGGAGATGGAGCGGCTTGCCGCGATGCTGCCGGCCGGGATCGGCTACGACTGGGTGGACGCGGCGCGCGAGGAGCGGATCGCCGCGCGGCAGACGCCGCTGCTGGTCGGGTTGTCGGTGCTCGCGGTGTTCATGGCGCTTGCCGCGCTGTACGAAAGCTGGACGATTCCGTTGTCGGTGCTGACGATCGTGCCGCTCGGCATCGTCGGGGCATTGGCGGCGGCGCTCGCGCGCGGGATGCCGAACGACGTGTACTTCAAGGTCGGGATGATTACCGTGATCGGGTTGTCGGCGAAGAATGCAATTCTGATCGTGCAGTTCGCGCGTGAGCTCGTCGGGCGCGGCGTGCCGCTGCGGCAGGCGGTGGTGGAGGCGGCGGCTGCGCGGTTTCGGCCGATCGTGATGACGTCGATGGCGTTTCTGCTCGGCGTCGTGCCGTTGGTGCTGGCGACCGGCGCGGGTGCGGAAAGCCGGCGTTCGATCGGAACCGGCGCGTTCGGGGGCGTGCTGGCGGCGACAGTGTTCGGGCTGGTGTTCGCGCCGGTGGCGTTTCGGGTAGTCGTGTCCATAGGCCGGCGCGGGCGGCATGCGGCGGTGACGAAGCGCGACGCGCAGCGCGTGGAAACGCCCGGGAATCTGGAGACCGATTGATGGTCGCGACGGGTGTTCCGCACGAAGGCTGTCAACTCGCCGGTGCGCGACGCCGCGCACGTGCGCGAAGGGCTGCTCCATCAAGAGTCCGATCTGTTCTCAGGATGAGTGCCCGCTCTTTGCTAAACAAAAAAGTTTTGGCTGACGAGTACCGGCAGTGTGCTCCATTGCGGCGCATTCGGGAGGGGGGCGAAAAACAGCCGAACAAGGAAGACAAGACAACGGTATCGGCTGGTGAACCATATCGCTTTCATTCGGCACCAACCGAGTGCGCTTAATGCACCTAAACAAAGTTATGCGGCATCAAATATTTTTTGACGCATAGTTTCTGTCCTGCTATGTTCGCGTCCAACGTAAAACTTTGGTAGTGAACGGTAATGAAGATTCCGTGCATTAAGACTCTCAAAGTGAAGACGTAAAGCAGCCCTTCGACGAGCGACTGGTTTTCCTGCCAACGCGTACGCGCTAATTGACGAGGCGCCATGGTGCGAATTTTCCAGGGTGCAGCTTGTTTGCAGCCGTTCGATGCGCGGAAAGATCGACTCATGTAATTAGGTTTCCTAACTCTATGGGAATGCCGTTTCTTGTATTTCAAATTAATTCCACTTGTCGGCAGAAGAAATAACGTTGAAAGAAATGCGCAGGCGAACGGAATGGTTGCGATCTCTAGATGACGAATCAGGAAAGCGGGGCAGCGCTATTTAAAGGCCGGCGAATCTCCGTGCATACAAAAAGGTCAGGCCTTGCGACGACAGAGGGGTGTTATGAAACCAACGGCTTTGGGATCGGCAATACGCAGCATCGTATGGGCTGAAGTCGCGTTGACGGCGGCTTTGGGTACCTCCGCTTACGCGCAGACAACGCCTGTCGACGGAAGCGTCGCCGCCGAGCAAACCGGCAGCGCTGCCGCCGCCGCGCCGGCGCCGGCATCTGGCGCCACCGCCGGCGGGCAGAGCGTGAAAAAGCTCGACAAGTTCGAGGTGACGGGCTCGCTGATCCGCACATCCGACAAGGTCGGTCACACCGAAGTGCAGGTCATCACCGCGAAGGAAATCCAGCAAAGCGGATACACGACGGTCGCCGATTTCCTGCGTTCGACCTCGGCCAACTCCGCAAGCAGCTGGGGCCAGACGACGATGAACAGCTCGGCCCCCGGCGGCGCCGGCATGGCGTTGCGCGGGCTCAGCGAGAAATACACGCTCGTGCTCGTCGACGGCCAGCGCGTCGCGAACTATGCGCAGTCGGTGAACTTCACCGACACGTTCTTCGATGTCAACGCGATCCCGCTGAACATGGTGGAGCGCGTCGAGATCGTCAAGACCGGTGCGGTATCCGTCTACGGCTCCGACGCGATCGCGGGCGTCGTCAACATCATTACGAAGAAGAACTTTCAGGGCCTGCAGATCGACGGCCAACTCGGCAAGGCGCAGCATCCGGGCGACGGGCAGGGTAACTTCAGCGTACTGGCCGGCTTCGGCGATCTGAATTCGGATCGCTTCAACGTCACCGCGGCCGCCAGCTATTACCGCGATTCGGGCTCGACGCTGGGCGATCGCGACATGACGTCGGCGCAAGACTTCACGCAATATCCCGGCGGGCTGGCAGCGCCGCTCGGGCCGAACCAGCAATCGTACTGGTCGCTGGCGGACGGCTCAAAGGTGCCGCTTTCGCCGTGCCCGCCCGGCAGCAAGACGAGCGCGACTAATTGCACGTACAACCCGGCCGCGTCGACATCGCTCGTTCCGTCCACGACGCGCCTGAACGCGAAGGTGCGCGCCACCTTCAAGATCGACGACAACACGCAGGCCTATGCGGGCTTCTGGGTGAGCCGCGATGAAACCGTCCAGCTGCAGGGACCGGCCTCGATCTCGAGCACGACGAACGTCTACAACCCGGCGACCGGGTCCGTTTCGCCGCTGCCGCGCACCGTACCGGTGAGCAACCCCTATAACCCGTTCGGCGTGCCGACGGCGATCAACCTGACCTTCCCGGGCAACGTCGTGGGGGCGGACACGGTATCGACGTTCTGGATGGCGAACACGGGCGTCAAAGGGTCGTTCGATGCAGGCAGATTCGGCGCATGGGACTGGTCGGCCGATTACGGCCATTCGCAGAGCACCGTCGATACGACGTATCGCAACCGGATCAACGTCGCGGGCCTCGAGAACATGCTCGCGAACGGCACCTACAACTTCTCGAACCCGGCCGCCACGCCGAACGGCCTGAACGGCGTTTTCACGGACGACGATCAGCAGGCCATCTCGAAGGTCGACAGCGTGACAGCCAAGGCCTCGACGTCGAATCTCTTCACGCTGCCCGGCGGCCCGGTCGGCCTGGGCCTGGGTACCGAGTTCCGCCACGAATCGTCGACGATCAACCCGCAGACGCTCGCGTCGCAGGGCGTATCCGCGCCCGCGAACGTGCAGACGGTGGAGGGGTCGCGCAACGTCGCCGCCGCGTTCTACCAGGTCGACATTCCGATCCTGCGCAACCTGACGTTCACGCAGGCGGGCCGCTACGATCACTACAGCGACTTCGGCGGGGCGTTTTCGCCGAGTTTTGCGCTGCGTTTCCAGCCGGTGCAGATGCTGACGACGTATGCTTCGTACAGTCGCGGCTTCCGCGCGCCGACCCTCGTCGAAAACTCGCAGGCCGTCTATCTCTCCCACCAGAACCTCGTCGATCCGAACGATCCGAGCGGTGTGCCGACGAAGCACTTCACGACGGAGCAAGTCGCGGGCAATCCGAATCTTCAGCCCGAGCACACGAAGAACTACAACATCGGCTTCCAGCTTTCGCCCGATGCGATGACCGATATCGGCGCGGCGTTCTACAAGGTCCGCATCGACGGCGTCATCGGCACCGACGATCCGAACGCGGTGCTCGTCGCCAACGATCCCTCCCGCGTCGTGCGCAACGCCGACGGATCGGTGCGTTACCTCGTTCAGCATTTCGTGAACCTCGGTGCGCTCGACACCGATGGTTTCGATCTCAACTTCCGCAAGGCGGTGCGCACCAAGTACGGCACGTTCACGCTCGCAGGCGACTGGGCTTATGTGTGGCACTTCAAGCTGCACAGCCCCGGAACTGCACCGCAGGACTTCGCCGGCAACAACCTTGCGCTGCTGCAGCCGTTCGGCGCGAGCAACCCGCGCTGGAAGGGCAACACGAGCCTGAGCTGGGACTACCGGCAGCTGACCACCACGCTGACCTGGCAATACACGGGACCCTATACGAACGCCGTGGCCGCGGAATTCGGCGACGGCGGTACGGGATCGGTGGCGTCGTACAGCCAGTTCAACCTCATGTTCAACTATCGCGGCTTCAAGCATTGGACGATTTACGGCGGCATCACGAACCTTTTCGACAAGAAGCCGCCGTTCGACGTCGAGTGGCAAGCCGTGCCCGACATCACTGGCTATGACCAGTCGCTCTACACGGACCTTGGCCGCTTCTTCCAGATCGGGGCGACGTACCGGTTCTGACAGGGAGGAAACCGCCAGGCGGCAACCGGTCCCGGCGCGCAGCCCGCGCCGGGACGACGAGGAATGAGCTGGACTGGCAGGCGGCTTTACTCAAGGCAAGGGCGGAGGTGCAAGGTTCGAATGCGAGGATGCTTGGCTAGCAGCACTCCGTGCAGTCGACTTTATCGTATTTGACATAATCATAATTATCACCCAAGCAAGTTGTAGCGGCTAGATAGAAATGTCCGCTTTTGGCTACATAGAGATGTCCGCATTCGGGCTGCGTAAGCTGACGGGCCGCCGGTTGTCCGGCGCCGGAGGCTGCGATGGCTGCAACGGAACGGATCA
>NZ_JAIZRS010000014.1:0-192578 GCF_020419985.1 Burkholderia sp. AU32262 | reverse complement strand
GAAATCCGGGTCCATCGGATCGGACAGCGCCGAATGCCGGTGCAGTACGTTCAGGTTCAGCTGATTCGGCCACCAGTCCTTGTTCGTCGTGCCGCTGCCTGCGGTGTGGTTGAACGGGCACTTCGATTCGTTCGACATGCTTTTTCTCCTTTACTTGCTCGTAGGCCCCCACGTGCCGGGCGCGGTTCGTGGAGCATTGCGGGGGGTAAGAAACAGAACGGGCGGGTTCTCCTGTCGCGCTACCGGACGTCGTGCGCGGCCTTCCGCACGCGTTCCCGCTGTCGCACGCCGCAGGCGAGGCGCTCGGGGAAGCGGCCGCCGGCTGCCGTCGTGCCAGTGAGGCGGGTGTTTTTTCCGGTATCGGACATGCGATGCTCCGTCATGGCTTGACGGCAGGTGAATCGGGGGAACACAGGACCGGCGCGGGGCGGCACTCATCCGCCATACACACGATCCGCCAGGTACGCGAATGCAATCGGACGCAGGCTGCGGACCGCCGCCCTGGCGCGATGCACGATTGTCCCGCGCGACGGGACGTTCCACTGCGCGTGCTGCAATACCGACCGCATGATGACATCCTCCTTTGACGCTTGCATTCAACGTGCATCCCGCACGTCGGCTCGATGCCGATCCATGGTGAGGATTCTATATAAATCTATCAATTATTTGAATTTAATACATTTAATCTATTTGATAGGGAAAAATAAACGGGGTCGCACGACCCCGTTCATCACGCCGCCACACGCGCATGCAGAAGGCGCGTCAGTTCATCGTGGCCGGCATGTCGAGCTTCGCGACACCCGGCAGCTCGCACGCGGCAATCGCGTCGCTGATCGCGTCGATCGCCGGCATCCGCGTGAAGCTCTTGCGCCATACAAGCACGACGCGGCGGTCCGGCACCGGTTCGTTGAACGGCACGTACGACAACAGCTCGGCATCCGGGCCGTTCGCGCGCGGGCCGATCTCGGCGACCGACATCCGCGGCAGCACGGTGATGCCGACGCCGCTCGCGACCATGTGGCGGATCGTCTCGAGCGACGAGCCCTCGAAGGTCTTCTGGATGCCGTCGGCCGTCTGCGAGAAGCGCATCAGTTCCGGACACACGCCGAGCACGCGATCGCGGAAGCAGTGGCCGTTGCCCAGCAGCAGCATGGTTTCCTGCTTCAGGTCCTCGGTGTCGATTTCGTCGCGCTTCTCCCACGGATGGCCGGCCGGCAGCGCGACGACGAATGGCTCGTCGTACAGCGGGCGCACCATCAGGCCGGTTTCGGGGAACGGCAGCGCCATGATCGCGGCGTCGATCTCGCCCTGCTTCAGCAGTTCGAGCAGCTTCAGCGTGTAGTTCTCCTGCAGCATCAGGGGCATCTGCGGCACCCGCTGGATCATCTGCTTGACGAGCGTCGGCAGCAGGTACGGCCCGATCGTGTAGATCACGCCGAGGCGGAACGGGCCGACGAGCGGGTCCTTGCCCTGCTTCGCGATCTCCTTGATCGCGAAAGTCTGCTCGAGTACGCGCTGCGCCTGGGTGACGATCTGGTCGCCGATCGGCGTCACGCTCACTTCGCTCGCGCCGCGCTCGAAAATCTGCACGTTGAGCTCGCCTTCGAGCTTCTTGATCGCCACCGATAGCGTCGGCTGGCTCACGAAGCACGCTTCGGCCGCACGGCCGAAATGCCGCTCGCGCGCGACTGCGACGATGTATTTCAATTCAGTCAGCGTCATTGTGGGTCAATCAGGGATATACAGGCGATAGGTTTAATTTATACACCTGTTGGCACCGGTTCGCCAAGTTTCTCTGCATCGCGGTGCGTCGATCGGTGGCGTTCGATCCGGCCCCGAGCCGGTGGATCAGGCCTTCAGGTACTGCTCGCGCGCGCCGAGCCAGCGCGCCAGATGCTGCGTGACGACCTCGGGATACGCGGCAATCAGCCGCGCCGCGGCCTCGCGGGCCGGCTCGATCAGCCAGCCGTCGGTCTCGAGGTTCGCGAAGCGCAGCATCGCCGCGCCCGACTGGCGCGCGCCGAGGAATTCGCCGGGCCCGCGGATTTCGAGGTCGCGCCGCGCGATCTCGAAGCCGTCGGTCGTCTCGCGCATCGTCTTCAGCCGCTCGCGACCGGCGATCGACAGCGGCCCGGTGTACAGCAGCACGCACACCGACGCCGCGGTGCCGCGCCCGACACGGCCGCGCAACTGGTGCAGCTGCGCCAGGCCGAAGCGCTCCGCGTGCTCGATCACCATCAACGACGCGTTCGGCACGTCGACGCCGACCTCGATCACGGTCGTCGCGACCAGCAGCTGCACTTCGTTGCGCGTGAACGCGTCCATCACGGCCGCCTTGTCGGCCGGCGACAGCCGGCCATGCACGAGGCCGACCTTCAGTTCGGGGAGCGCGGCGGCGAGCGTCTCGTAGGTTTCGACGGCCGTCTGCAGCTGCAGCGTCTCGCTCTCCTCGATCAGCGGGCACACCCAGTACACCTGGCGCCCGGTCAGCGCGGCCTCGCGCACGCGGGCGATCACCTCGTCGCGCCGCGCGTCGCCGACGAGGCGCGTGAGCACGGGTGTGCGCCCGGGCGGCAGCTCGTCGATCGTCGACACCTCGAGGTCCGCGTAGTACGTCATCGCGAGCGTGCGCGGGATCGGCGTGGCCGACATCATCAACTGGTGCGGCTGAAAGTCGCGCGCGCCGTTGGCCGCGTTCGCCGCCTTCGCGCGCAGCGCGAGACGCTGCTCGACGCCGAAACGGTGCTGCTCGTCGACGATCACGAGGCCGAGCCGCGCGAATTCGACCGTATCCTGGATGATCGCGTGCGTGCCGATCACGAGCTGCGCGGTGCCGAGCGCGGCCGCCTCGATCGCCGCGCGTTTCTCCTTCGCCTTCAGGCTGCCCGCGAGCCACGCGACCTTCACGCCGAGCGGCTCGAGCCACGCGCGCAGCTTGCGCGCGTGCTGCTCCGCGAGGATTTCGGTGGGCGCCATCAGCGCGGCCTGGTAGCCGGCGTCGATCGCCTGCGTGGCGGCCAGCGCGGCGACGACCGTCTTGCCGCTGCCGACGTCGCCCTGCAGCAGGCGTTGCATCGGGTGCGCGAGCGTGAGGTCGTGTGCGATTTCGTCGACGACGCGCGCCTGCGCGCCGGTCAGCGTGAACGGCAGCGCCGCGTAGAAACGCGTCGTCAGCGCATCGGCATCGGCCGCGCCGCGGCGCGGCATCGCGGGCGCGGCGCGCGTGCGGCGCTCCTCGTGCGCCCGCTTGAGCGACAGTTGCTGCGCGAGCAACTCCTCGAACTTGATGCGCGTCCACGCCGGATGCGAGCCGTCCATCAGCGCGGCTTCGTCGGAATCGACGCGCGGATGGTGCAGGATGCGCACCGCCTGCTCGAGCGTCGGCACGTCGAGCGGCTTCAGGTAATCGCGCTGGATCTCCGGCGGCAGCAGTTCGGGCAGCGGCGTGCGCTCGACCGCGTTCTCGATCGCCTTGCGCAAGTACGCCTGCGATACGCCGGCCGTGCTCGGGTAGACGGGCGTGAGCACCTGCGGCAGCGGCGCGTCGGCTTCGACGACGCGCACGGCCGGATGCACCATCTCCATCCCGAAAAAGCCGCCGCGCACGTCGCCGCGCACGCGCAGCCGCTGGCCGACGGCCATCTGCTTGACCTGCGACCCGTAGAAATTCAGGAAGCGCAGCACGAGCTGCTCGCCGTCGTCGTCCTGGATCTTCACGACCAGCTGGCGGCGCGGCCGGTAGGCGACCTCGTTGTCGAACACGACGCCTTCGGTCTGCGCGATGCCGCCCGGCAACAGCTCGCCGATCGGCGTGAGCGTGGTTTCGTCCTCGTAGCGCATCGGCAGATGCAGCACGAGATCGATCGAACGCGTGAGGCCGAGCTTCGCGAGCTTGTCGGCGGTTTTCACCGGCTTGTCGGCGGCCGGCTTCTTCTGGCGCTTCGCGCCGGCCGCGCCTGCTTCGTCGCTCGCGGCGGCGGCGCCGTCGGCCTCGGGCGCGGCCGCCGCAGGCTGCGCGAGCCGGCCGTCGGCGCCGCGCTTCGGGCCGGCGCGGCGCGCGCCGGGGCCCGCTGCGGGCGGCGCTAACGAGGCGGCATCGTCCGCGTCGAACGGATCGGCGGAATCGGCGACGGCAGCGGGGGAACGGCGTGGTGACACAGGCATCGGATCGTCTGGGTGCTTCGCAAGGCAAGTACAATAGCGGCTTTCACGTCGTCCGAACGAACGACGCCGGCCAGGCCGCGCATCCCGTCATCATAGCGGCTCGCGCGCCCCGATTACGCGTTTCCGCCCTGCCGGCGACGCCCGCCGGCCGCTTCGAACCAGCCCGCATGTTCACGCTTTCCGATTTCGATTTCAATCTGCCACCCGAGCTGATTGCACAAACCGCGCTGCCCGACCGCACCGCGAGCCGCCTGCTCGAGGTGGACGGCACCGTCGAGCCCGCCCGCCTGGTCGACCGCCATTTCACCGAGCTGCCGGCGTGCATCGCGCCCGGCGACCTGCTCGTGTTCAACGATACCAAGGTGCTGAAGGCGCGTTTCTTCGGCCAGAAGGCCAGCGGCGGCAGGATCGAGGTGCTGATCGAGCGCGTGACGGGCACGCACACGGCGCTCGCGCAGATCCGCGCGAGCAAGTCGCCGGGCGCCGGCACGACGCTGCGTCTGGCCGATGCGTTCGACGTGACGGTCGGCGAGCGCGTCGAGCCGTTCTTCACGCTGCATTTTCCCGCGCCGTGCCTCGACCTGATCGAGCAATTCGGCCGCCTGCCGCTGCCGCCGTATATCGAGCACGATCCCGACGCGACCGACGAAACGCGCTACCAGACGGTTTACGCGAGCAACCCGGGCGCGGTGGCAGCTCCTACGGCCGGGCTGCATTTCGACCAGCCGCTGCTGGAGAAGCTCGATGCGATGGGCGTCGAGCGCGCGACGCTCACGCTGCACGTCGGCGCCGGCACGTTCCAGCCGGTGCGCGTCGAGAACATCGCCGAGCACAAGATGCACAGCGAGTGGTACGACCTGCCGCAGTCGCTCGTCGACAAGATCGCCGCGACGCGTGCGCGCGGCGGCAACGTGATCGCGGTCGGCACGACGTCGATGCGCGCGCTCGAAGCCGCGGCGCGCTCGGCCGACGAAGCCGGCCGCGCGCTCGCGGCGACGCAGGCCGAGACCGACATCTTCATCACGCCCGGCTATCGTTTCCGCGTAGTCGACCGGCTCGTCACGAATTTCCACCTGCCGAAATCGACGCTACTGATGCTGGTGTCCGCGTTCGCGGGCGTCGAGACGATCCGCGCCGCGTACCGGCACGCGATCGAAGAACGCTACCGGTTCTTCAGCTACGGCGACGCGATGCTGCTCACGCGGCGCGACACGCCGGAGGCGCCGGGCGCGTAAGCGCGGCGTGCGCGATCACGCACCGGTCTGCGATTGCCCGCAGCCGTTGCGCGCCGCGCGCTGTTACCCCGTTTTCCCGCCGCACGCGCTACGATGGCGCGCGCCCGCTTTCCCCGCCGCCGGCTGCCCGGCGGCGTTTCCAACATGCGCCGAACTGTTCTTCGGTGGCAAGGAGAATGACGCGATGACCGAAGGTTCATCCCACGATACGCACGCTCATCCGAGCGCCCCCGTGCAGGACCGCCCCGCCAACGGGCTCGAATTCGAACTGCTGACGACCGACGGCCATGCGCGCCGCGGCCGCGTGAAGCTCAACCACGGCACGGTGGAGACGCCGATCTTCATGCCGGTCGGAACGTACGGCACCGTGAAGGCGATCCAGCCGCGCGAGCTGCACGAAATCAAGGCCCAGATCATCCTCGGCAACACGTTCCACCTGTGGCTGCGCCCGGGCCTCGACACGATCGACGCGCACGGCGGCCTGCACGGCTTCATGGGCTGGAACAAGCCGATCCTGACCGACTCCGGCGGCTTCCAGGTGTTCTCGCTCGGCGACCTGCGCAAGATCACCGAGGACGGCGTCACGTTCGCGTCGCCGATCAACGGCGACAAGCTGTTCCTGTCGCCGGAAGTGTCGATGCAGATCCAGAAGGTGCTGAACTCGGACATCGTGATGCAGTTCGACGAATGCACGCCGTACGCCACCAACGGTGTGCCGACGACGCACAAGGAAGCGGCCGACTCGATGCGCATGTCGCTGCGCTGGGCGAAGCGCTCGCTCGACGAATTCAACCGGCTCGGCAACCCGAACGCGCTGTTCGGGATCGTCCAGGGCGGGATGTTCGAGGATCTGCGCGACGAATCGCTCGCGGGCCTCTCGGAACTCGGCTTCCACGGCCTCGCGATCGGCGGGCTGTCGGTGGGCGAGCCGAAGGAAGACATGATGCGCGTGCTGCGGCACGTGGGCCCGAAGCTGCCGGCCAGCAAGCCGCACTACCTGATGGGCGTCGGCACGCCGGAGGATCTGGTCGACGGCGTCGCGAACGGCATCGACATGTTCGACTGCGTGATGCCGACCCGCAACGCGCGCAACGGCTGGCTGTTCACGCGCTTCGGCGACGTGAAGATCCGCAACGCGACGCACAAGAACTCGCTGAAGCCGCTCGATTCGACCTGCACCTGCTACACGTGCCAGAACTTCTCGCGCGGCTACCTGCATCACCTGCACCGGGTCGGCGAAATCCTCGGCGCGCAGCTCAACACGATCCACAACCTGCACTACTACCTGCAACTGATGAGCGAGATCCGCGACGCGATCGAAACGCATACGTTCGACGCATTCCGGCAGCGCTTCGCGGAGGATCGGGCGAGAGGGGTCGACTGACGGGCCGACTGCCCGCATCACAGCCCGCCGCATAGGACGCGTACTAAATTGAGCGATCCCGATACCGGTCGCGACCGCCAAACATTACAATTGCCTTTCCAAACAAGCCGCAATGGTATCGGATCATGCTTTAACAGCTTGATCCGAAAGCGCATTTGCCGCGCCGTTTGCGCATGGGGCCGGTGGTAGAATAACCGGCTTATTTTTCGATCTTCCCCTACGGAGAGACCAACGTGCCGTTCATTTCCAATGCCTTCGCGCAAGGTGCCGGTGGCGCCGAATCGAGCCTGATGAGCTTCCTGCCGCTCATCCTGATGTTCGCGGTGCTGTACTTCATCATGATCCGTCCGCAGATGAAGCGCCAGAAGGAACACCGCAACATGCTCGCGGCCATGGCGAAGGGCGACGAAGTCGTCACGAGCGGCGGCCTCGTCGGCAAGGTGACGAAGGTCACCGAAGGCTACATCGGCGTCGAAATCGCCGAAGGCACCGAAATCACCGTGCAGAAGGCTGCCGTCACGACCATTCTGCCGAAGGGCACGATCAAGTCGCTGTAAGGCCTTCACCGAGCGTCCGGCTCCCCGCGCCGTGCCCGCCTGAGAGAGCGGGCCGCCGCGGCGCCGGACGCGACGCTTTCACGCCAACCACCCGTTCGGCCCCCTCATGAATCGTTATCCACTCTGGAAATATGTCGTGATGGTCGTGGCGCTCGCCATCGGCCTTCTGTACACATTGCCCAACTTCTTCGGCGAAGCGCCGGCGGTGCAGGTGTCGAGCGGCAAGGCCACGGTCAAGCTCGACTCGACCACGCTGACCCAGGTCGAATCGGCGCTCGCGTCCGCGCAGATCAAGCCGGACGACATCACCTTCGAGAACACGGCGACCAGCGCGAACATCCGCGTGCGCCTGAAGGACACCGATACGCAGCTGCGCGTCAAGGACCTGCTGCAGAAGTCGCTGAACACCGACCCGAACGATCCGCAGTACGTCGTCGCGCTGAACCTGCAGAGCGCGTCGCCGCGCTGGCTGACCGCGCTGCACGCGCTGCCGATGTATCTCGGCCTCGACCTGCGCGGCGGTGTGCACTTCCTGCTCCAGGTCGACATGACGGGCGCGCTCACGAAGAAGCTCGACTCCGACGCGTCCGACGCACGTGCGCTGCTGCGCGACAAGAACATCCGCGACGGCGGCGTGAGCCGCGTCGAGCAGTCCGTGGTCGTCAACTTCAGCGATGCGCAGACGGCGGAAGATGCCCGCAAGGTGCTCGCCGCGTCGATCACCGAGCTGCAATGGGCGACGCAGCCCGGCGGCGGCGGCACGCAGGTGGTCGGCACCTTCACGCCGGCCGTGCAGAAATCCGTCGAGGACGCCGCGCTCAAGCAGAACCTGACGACGCTGCACAATCGCGTCAACGAACTCGGCGTGTCCGAGCCGATCCTGCAACAGCAGGGCAGCGACCGCATCGTCGTCGAGCTGCCGGGCGTGCAGGACACCGCGAAGGCGAAGGACATCATCGGCCGCACCGCGACGCTCGAGGCGCGCCTTGCCGATCCGATCAACACGCACCCGAACCCGAACGACCCCGTGCCGCCGGGCGAGGAGCTGTTCACGCAGGGCAACCAGGCGCCCGTGCTGCTGAAGAAGGACGTGATCTTCACCGGCGACCGCATCATCGACGCATCGGCCGGCTTCGACGAACACCAGCGTCCGTCGGTCAACATCCGCCTCGATTCGGCGGGGGGCCGCGCGGTGCGCACGGTGTCGCGCGAGAACATCGGCAAGCCGATGGCGATGGTGCTGTTCGAGAAGGGCAAGGGCGAAGTGCTGACGGTCGCGACGATCCAGTCCGAACTCGGCGACCGCTTCCAGATCACGGGCCAGCCGACGCCGCAGGCTGCGGCCGATCTCGCGCTGCTGCTGCGCGCCGGTTCGCTCGCCGCGCCGATGGACATCATCGAGGAACGCACGATCGGCCCGAGCCTCGGCGCCGACAACATCAAGATGGGCATCCACTCGGTGATCTGGGGCTTCTGCGCGATCGCCGTGTTCATGGTCGCGTACTACATGCTGTTCGGCGTGGTCTCGGTGATCGGCCTGTCGGTAAACCTGCTGCTGCTCGTCGCCGTGCTGTCGCTGATGCAGGCGACGCTGACGCTGCCCGGTATCGCGGCAATCGCACTCGCGCTCGGCATGGCGATCGACTCGAACGTGCTGATCAACGAGCGCGTGCGTGAAGAACTGCGCGCCGGCCAGCCGCCGCAACTCGCGATCCAGGCCGGCTACGCGCACGCGTGGGCGACGATTCTCGATTCGAACGTCACGACGCTGATCGCCGGCCTCGCGCTGCTCGCGTTCGGCTCGGGCCCGGTTCGCGCGTTCGCGATCGTGCACTGCCTCGGTATCCTGACGTCGATGTTCTCCGCGGTGTTCTTCTCGCGCGGGATCGTCAACCTCTGGTACGGCGGCCGCAAGAAGCTGAAGTCGCTCGCGATCGGCCAGGTGTGGAAGCCGGAAGGCGCGGCCGCCGCGTCGTTCACCGACGCGGACGAATCGACCGACACCGCGCGCGCCGCGAAGCTCGCCGCCCCGGCGAAGGGCAACGCGCCGCGCGCCGGCAAGCCGCAGTTGCGCAACCGCGCGCAGCAAGGCGTGTCGCCGAAGAAACCGGGCTCGACCCAATAAGGCCCCGGAGACGAAGCCATGGAATTTTTCCGCATCCGTAAAGACATTCCGTTCATGCGGCACGCGCTGGTGTTCAACGTGATCTCGCTGGTCACGTTCCTCGCCGCCGTGTTCTTCCTGTTCCACCGCGGGCTGCACCTGTCCGTCGAATTCACCGGCGGTACGGTGATCGAGGTGCAGTACCAGCAGGCCGCGGAGCTCGAACCCGTGCGCGCGACGCTCGGCAAGCTCGGCTATGCCGACGCGCAGGTGCAGAACTTCGGCACGTCGCGCAACGTGCTGATCCGCCTGCAGTTGAAGGAAGGCCTCACGTCCGCGCAGCAGAGCGACCAGGTGATGGGCGCGCTGAAGGCGCAGAGCCCGGACGTCACGCTGCAGCGCGTCGAGTTCGTCGGTCCGCAGGTCGGCCGCGAGCTCGCGACCGACGGTCTGCTCGCGCTCGCGTGCGTCGTGATCGGCATCGTGATCTACCTGTCGTTCCGCTTCGAATGGAAGTACGCGGTGGCCGGCATCATCGCCAACCTGCACGACGTCGTGATCATTCTCGGCTTCTTCGCGTACTTCCAGTGGGAGTTCTCGCTGGCGGTGCTCGCGGCGATCCTCGCGGTGCTCGGCTACTCGGTCAACGAGTCGGTCGTCATCTTCGACCGAATCCGCGAGACGTTCCGCCGCGAACGCAAGATGAGCGTACAGGAAGTGATCAACCACGCGATCACGACCACGATGTCGCGTACGATCATCACGCACACGTCGACGGAAATGATGGTGCTGTCGATGTTCTTCTTCGGCGGCCCGACGCTGCACTACTTCGCGCTCGCGCTGACGGTCGGCATCATGTTCGGCATCTACTCGTCGGTGTTCGTCGCGGGCTCGCTCGCGATGTGGCTCGGCATCAAGCGCGAAGACCTGATCAAGGAAAAGAAGACCGCGCACGATCCGGACGATCCGAACGCGGGCGCGCAGGTTTGAGCGCTGCGCGGTTTCGGCGGATATACGAAGGCCGGTCCTGTTGGACCGGCCTTTTTTCATGTGGGCGTCGCCGCCCTCTTCTCGCGACGCGACGGCACGGGCGGCGGGCTACGGTATCGTGCCGGCATGGCTCGTGCCGTCGCGTCGCGATGGGGACATGGCCCGCTATTTCAGACACCGCGTCGCGTAGTTGCGCGGCGCGTCTGTTATTGAGTTCTGCAACACAGGCCAGACGCCGCATCTCAAGTGCATTGCCTATAGCACCTCCGCCCAATGAGGAGACGCCAATCACTCCGTTCGAGCATTCGCCGCGCAGTTCGCGCTCACTCTGAACCGAGGTATCCGGCGCGGCTATGGAGATGATTGGAAAAGTAATAGCCGCGACTGATAATACGATTTTTCGCACATTCGCCCTGTCCTGTATTGCATCGCCTTCAATGCGCAGTTGGCTTTGCCGCATAAGTGAAACCACCGCCCGGCGCGCCGGATGCGAACCGGCTCGTGCCCGTCCGTTCCCGCACGCGAAGGTCGATCGGTCGACGAGTGCGGCGCTGCCGCCGCGTGAATTCGGCACGACCGTCGACTCGCAACTCCGGCAAGCGCTCGATGCGCTGGTAGGGCGCGCGATTGCGAAGGTTGATGCGAAACCATGGTCGATGCCGGCGAAGCCGGTCTGCGAATCGGAAGGTAATCCGTCTACATGATTCCGGCTTCCAACTCAATCCGGCCCGGTCATCGAGCACGACAATATTTGCCTTTCTGGTAACGGTGAATTACTCCATTCCGGTAAATCTCTTTTCCGAAACCCTTCCAAAGATTGGTAGCCGCTCACGTTCCAGTTGTAGTCGCTTGCTCGCTCAACTTCTACGACAGAGTAACGGCATCGACTACTGCGATTCTTCAAGCGAAAGACTATTCGCTCCTGGTCGCCATCGAATTTCTTCTCCAGAATTTCGTAGGGGGACGACTTGCAGATGCTGTAGCTTGAATTCCACTCGATCGTCTTAGCGCGTACATAGAGTGCACCCGAACAGGCTCTGCCGGTTCCCGGGAAGTTGCCTGTAAAAGCGTTGTCGGCAGCGGCCAACGTACTTGACAAGGTTCCGAGGGACACACCCAGCGCCAGGACAACTAGTACGCGCATATCGCCGTTTCTCCCTTCCGGATTAGTGCAAGGGCATAGTCGAGCTTCTTGGCATACGTTGAATCGCCAACGTTATAGCTTGTTGCAATGCTCGACGTTGTAATCGTTTTCCAGCCGACGATAACCTTCCTCAGCGATGCCTTCCGAGACTTCAATGTCTGGCCGGGCCGCAATATATGCGCGGCAGGATTGAGTTTTTGAATGGTCGGTCGTACTCATCAACTGCCATCCGGATTTCGCAATCCCAGGAATCCCATCTGGTATCGCCTGCCGCGTTGTCGATGCCGTCCTGCCATTTCTCGAAGCCCGTCTTCGGTGGTGCCTGAACCGCCATATCAGTCCTTTCCGGCTAAATTGCCCGAGTGGTTTGCGAAATATCCCGCAAGACTCTACAAAGCGAAGGGCAAAATCGCCATAAGACGTGACTGAATTTTGTAAGGCTCATTTCGAGCTACAGGGCGAGCAGTCTCCGAAATATCACCAACCGAAAAAGGCGGCACATAAAAAAATCGCCCCCCTTTGGAGGGCGGCGGACACATCGCCGCGTCACCCAAGCCTCACCGGAACCCGAACCGCCGCCGCAGCACCACCAGCGCCACGAGGCTCAGCACGGCCGCGAACATCAGGTAGAAACTCGGCGCGGTCTTCATCCCGGTCGTCTTGATCAGCCATGCGATGATGAACGGCCCGAAGCCGCCGAAGATCGTCACCGCGACGTTATACGCCAGCGACATCCCGGTCGTGCGCGTCTGCACCGGAAACACCTCGGACAACAGCCCCGGCAGCGCCGCGAAATAGCCGGTCATCAGGAACGCGAGCAGCACCTGCAGCGCGATCAGCGTGCCGAAACCCGGATGCGCGACCAGATACGCGAACGCCGGATAGATCAGCACGAGAATGCCGACGGCCGGCGCGATCATCACGCGCACGCGGCCATAGCGATCCGACCAGTGGCCGACGAGCGGCGCGAACGCCATCTGGATCACGCCGACGACGAGAATCGCGGCAAATGCGGCCGACGGCGCGAGGCCGAGCTGCTTCACGCCGTAGGTCGGCATGAACAGCACGAGATAGGTCGCGACGGTGCCCAGCACGACCACGCCCATCGCCGCGACGAGCCGCGCCTTGTGCGACGCGAACGTATCGCGCAGCGGGCTCGCGGTGCTTTCGGCCGCGAGGAATTCGGGCGTCTCGTCGACCTTCGCGCGGATGTAATACGCGACCGGCCCGAGCAGCAGCCCGAAGAAGAACGGCACGCGCCAACCCCACGCAGCCATCTGGTCCGCCGTGAGCTGCGCGTTCAGCACGGTGCCGAAGCCGGCCGCGAGCAGCGTCGTGAGCCCCTGGCTCGCGACCTGCCAGCTCGCGAAGAAACCGCGCCGCCCGGGCACATGCTCGGCGAGGAACGCGGTCGCGCTGCCGAACTCGCCGCCCGCCGAGAAGCCCTGCATCAGCCGCGCGGCGACGAGGATCAGCGGCGCCGCGACGCCGATCGTCTGGTAAGTCGGCAGCACCGCGATCACGAGCGTACCGGCCATCATCAGCAGGATCGACAGCGTGAGCGCGGCCTTGCGGCCCGCGCGATCGGCGTATGCGCCGAGCACGATCGCGCCGAGCGGCCGCATGAAGAACGACACGCCGAACGTGCCGAGCGTGAGCAGCAGCGACACGGTGTCGTTGCCGGCCGGGAAGAACAGCTTCGAGATCGTCACCGCGAAAAAGCCGTAGACGACGAGATCGAACCACTCGAGCGCGTTGCCGATCGACGCGGCGACCACCGCGCGCCAGACGCGCGGCGACGAAGCCATGGAGCTGGACTGCGTGACGGCATGCATCGGCGATCTCCTTGTCGTTGTACGTTCTGTTCGATGTTCGAGGCAGGCCGACGTCGCGCCGTCGGCCTGCCCGGCGCCGCATGGCCACATGCGACGTTCGGGCGATTATAGGCGCGCAAAAAAACCGCCGCGCCCCGGTAACGGGAGCGCGGCGGTTTGCCCGCGGGGGGCCGGCGCGATGGCCGGCCGCGTCGGGGAATATTACTGCTGCTTGACGGCTTCGGCCGTGATCAGCAGCTTCGTCTTCATCTTGAAGCCGTACTGCTTGCCGTAGTCGAGGCCGAAATCGTCGCGGCTGAATTCGCCGACCGCGTCGACGCCGCACACTTCACGCTTGAGCATCGGGTGCGGCATGCACTTGAACGAATCGATCTTCAGCGTGAGCGGCTTCGTGACGCCATGCAGCGTCAGGTTGCCGACCACCGACACCGGCTTGTCGCCGTCGAACTTGATCGTGCCCTTGTAGTTCGCCTGCGGGAACTTCGCCACGTCGAAGAACTCGGCCGTCTGCAGGTGCTCGTCGAGCTTCGCGCTGCCCGTGTGGATCGACGCGATGTCGGTCGTCACGTCGACCGTGCCGGTCTTCGCCGCGCGATCGAGCGTCACGGTGCCGCTCGACTTGTCGAACTTGCCGCGCCAGACCGACAGGCCGCCGAAATGGTCGGCCTCGAAGCTCGGGTACGTGTGGCTCGGGTCGAACTGGTACGTTGCGCTTTCGGCGAAGGCCGAGAACGACAGCGAAGCGGCCAGCGCGCCGGCGGCGATGATCAGATGCTTTTTCAAACTTTTTCTCCTGGAAACGGCGCCGCGCCCTCGCGCGGCATTCAGTTGAGGCGGCAACCTGCCGCTTACTTCGTGGCGACGAGATGGAACTTGATCTGCACTTCGTCCGCGACGATCGACGTGTCCTTCCACTCGCCGGTGCCGACGTTGAAGGCCGAACGCTTGATCGGCAGCACGCCGTCGAACGTCTGCGTCGCGCCGTTTTGCGCGACCGTGACAGGCACCGTGACAGTCTCGGCCTTGCCCTTGATCGTCAGCTTGCCGGTCACGTTGTACTTGTTGCCGCCGGCCGGCGCGATCGCCGACGACACGAAGGTCGCCTGCGGATAGGTCTTCGCGTCGAACCAGTCCTTGCCGGCGACCTGGTCGTTGTACATCTTGTCGCCGAGGTCGAAGCTCGCGACGTCGATCGTCATTTGCGCGCTGCCCTGCGCGGCTTTGGCCGGGTCGAACTTCACCTGCGCGGAAAACTTCTTGAACGCGCCTTCGGTCGGCACGTTCATCTGCTTCGACACGGCGGACACCTTGCTCTTCGCGAGATCGACGTCGGCATGCGCCGCGCCCGACGCGACAAGCGCCGCCGCGGCGAACGCGGTCAGCATGGAGCGGGAGAAAGACACTTTCATGGGATCCTTCATTTGGCAAAGGGAAGCATGCGCGACAGCAGGCCGTCGCGGTCCAACAACTGGTGCTTGAGCGCCGCGAGCACGTGCAGCGAAACGAGCGCAAGCAGAATGTAATTCAAAGTCACGTGCAGCGTCTTGAAGGTTTCCTTGAGCGCCGGATCGGGGTCGATCAGGCGCGGCAGCGGCACGATGCCGAGATAGACGACCGGGATGTTCGACGCCGAGCTGTACAGGTAGCCCGTCGCCGGAATCACGATCATCAGCACGTACAGCAGCATGTGCACGCCGTGCGACGCCGCGCGCTGCCACGCCGGCGTGTCGCCCGGCAGCGGCGGCGGCACGCGGGTCGCACGCCACAGCACGCGCACGACGGCCAGCGCGAACACCGTCACGCCGATCCACTTGTGCCACGAGAAGTACTTCAGCTTGGTCGGCGTGAAGCCGGGGATGTCCGTCATCACCCAGCCGAGCGCGAAGCCGCAGACGATCAGCAGTGCGATCAGCCAGTGCAGCGCGATCGCGGTATGCGCGTAGCGTGCCGGCACGGCCGGCGGGGATTTCGATGCCATCGTGGGTTCCTCAGTTCAGCGAACGGCTGCGCCGGTAAATTCGTCCGACGCATGTCAAGGGCGCCATGCTACCGCAACCTTTTGACGCGCGCGGACTCTGAGGACAGGCGCGCCAGCCGGCTGACGGCTTCCCGTCATGTTACCGATCGGTCACGCAGCACACGATCCTTGACCCATCGAAAAAGCCCTTTTGGTAAGATTGGCGCGGGTTCCGGCCCCGTCGACGCGTCCCCGAGCCGCCGCAACACCGCCTTTTCCATGCAACGATACGACCTGATTGCCTGCCACGAATGCGACGCACTGTTGCATAAACCGCGTCTTCACGGTCGCGAGATCGCGCGCTGTCCGCGCTGCGACGCGCTGCTCTATCGCAACAGCACCACGCAGATCGAGCGCATCACCGCGCTCGCGGTCGCGGCGCTCGTCACCTTCATCATCGCGCAGGCGTTCCCGATCCTGGAAATGGACCTGAACGGCACGCGCGTGCAGACGACGCTGATCGGCGCGATCGACACGCTGTGGCATCAGGACATGGCGGCCGTCGGCGTGATGGTGTTCTGCTCGACCGTGCTGTTCCCGCTCGTCGAGATGGCCGCGCTGCTTTACGTGCTGCTGCCGATCCGCCGCGGCGTCGTGCCGCCGGGCCTGAACCTCGTGCTGCGCACGATCCAGCTCGTGCGGCCGTGGGGGATGATCGAGGTGTTCATGCTCGGCATCGTGGTCACGATCGTGAAGATGGTGAGCCTCGCGCGCGTCGTGCCCGATGCGGCGCTGTTCGCGTTCGGCGCGCTCACGCTGATGACCGCCGTCGTGCTGATGTTCGACCCGCGTACGGTATGGGACATAGCCGACGACCTGCGCGCCGGCCGCGCGCCCGGGCGGCCCGACGCCGCCGCGCCGCTGCCGGACGCGCCCCGCCGATGACGAGGGCCACGCCGACCGCCGCCCGCGAGGGCTACGCCAGCTGCCACGCATGCGGGCTCGTGCAGACGATCGACCGGCCGCACGCGCATTGCGCGCGCTGCGGCAGCGCGCTTCACGTGCGCACGCCGAACAGCATCATGCGCACGTGGGCGCTGCTGCTCGCGGCCGCGATCCTGTACATTCCAGCGAACCTGCTGCCGATCATGCGCACGTCGTCGATCGTCGGCTCGCAGCAGGACACGATCATGAGCGGCGTCATCTATTTCTGGACGTCCGGCGACTGGCCGCTCGCCGTGGTCGTGTTCGTCGCCAGCATTCTGGTGCCGATGCTCAAGCTCGGCGTGCTGACGATTCTCGTGACCAGCGCGCAGCGCCGCGCCGCCTGGCGGCCGCTGCAGCGCACGCGCCTGTACCGGATCGTCGAGCGCATCGGCCGCTGGTCGATGCTCGACATCTTCGTCGTGACGCTGACCGTCGCGCTCGTCCATTTCCGTTCGCTCGCCGTCATCACGGCCGGCCCCGGCGCGCTCGCGTTCGGCTCGGTCGTGATCCTGACGATGCTCGCGTCGGTGCAGTTCGATCCCCGCCTGATCTGGGATCCAGTCGAAACCTCAGGGAATCACCATGAATAATCCACAAGGCCCGCAGCAAGACGCGCCCCGGCCGCCCGATCCGGCGATCTCGACGAAAAGCGGCTGGCTGCCGTCGCTCGTCTGGCTCGTGCCGCTGATCGCCGCGCTGATCGGCATCGGCCTCGTGATCAAGTCCGTGCGCGAGCGCGGCCCGGAAATCACGATCAGCTTCCACAGCGCCGAAGGGCTCGAGCCGGGCAAGACCCAGGTCAAGTACAAGGACGTCGAGATCGGCATGGTCAAGACGATCAAGCTGTCGAAGGACCTGTCGCGCGTGCTGGTCCAGGTGCAGCTCAAGAAGGAAGCCGAGGACTTCGCGGTCAAGGGCTCGCGCTTCTGGATCGTGCGGCCGCGCGTCGGCGCGACCGGCGTGTCGGGGCTCGGCACGCTGCTGTCCGGCGCATACATCGGCGTCGACGCCGGCCACGGCCAGGACACGCTGACCGATTTCACGGGCCTCGAGACGCCGCCCGCCGTCACGGGCGACCAGAAAGGCACGCAGTACGTGCTGCGCGGCGATTCGCTCGGCTCGGTCGACATCGGCTCGCCGGTCTACTACCGCCGCGTCCAGGTCGGCCAGGTGGTCGGCTTCTCGCTCGACAAGGACGGCACGGGCGTCACGTTCAACGTGTTCGTCAATGCGCCGTACGACCAGTACATCGGGATGAACACGCGGTGGTGGCAAGCGAGCGGCGTCGACTTGCGGCTCGATTCGAGCGGCCTGAAGCTGAACACGCAGTCGCTCGCGACGGTGATCCTCGGCGGCATCGCGTTCCAGACGCCGCCGAACCAGGGCACCGGCACGACCGCGCCGAACAACACGACGTTCCGTCTCGGCTCCGACGAAGGCGACGCGATGCGCGACCCGGACGGCCAGCCGCTGCAGGTCGTGATGAACTTCAACCAGTCGCTGCGCGGGCTCGCCGTCGGCGCGCCGGTCGACTTCCGCGGCATCGTGCTCGGCGAGGTGACGAACATCGGCATCGACTTCGATCCGAAGACGAAGAACTTCCTGATGCCGGTGACGATGAACGTGTATCCGGAACGCCTCGGCCGCCGCTTCCGCGAGACGATCGAGAGCAAGGGCGAACCGGCGCGCCGCGAGATCGTCGAGCGGCTCGTCCAGCACGGGCTGCGCGGCCAGCTGCGCACCGGCAACCTGCTGACGAGCCAGCTGTACGTCGCGCTCGACTTCTTCCCGAAGGCGCCGGCCGCGAAGATCGACACGGCCCACCAGCCGCTCGAGCTGCCGACCGTGCCGAATACGCTCGACGAGTTGCAACTGCAGGTCGCCGACATCGCGAAGAAGCTCGACAAGGTGCCGTTCGACCAGATCGGCGCGAACCTGAACAGCGCGCTCGCGAACGCCGACAAGCTGTTCAAGCAGCTCGACACGCAGGTCGCGCCGCAAGCGCGCGACACGCTGTCGGCCGCGAAGCAGACCTTCTCGACCGCCGAGGCGACGCTGCAGCAGGATTCACCGCTGCAGTCCGACGTGCGCGGCGCGCTGAAGGAGCTCACGCGCACGCTGCAATCGCTGAACGCGCTCGCCGATTATCTCGAGCGCCACCCCGAATCGCTGCTCAAGGGCAAGCCAGGAGATCAACCATGACGACGACACGCGTGAACGGTTTCGCGAGCGGCGCGGCGGCAGCACTCGCCGCACTCGCGCTCGCCGCGTGCAGCTCGCCGCCCGCGCGGTTCTACACCCTCAGCCCGGCCGACGCCGCGGCGCCACTGCGCACCGCGCCTGCCAACCCGGCGTTCCTGATCGAGGTGCCGTCGGTCGGCGTGCCCGAGCAGGTCGCGAAGAACCAGCTGGTCGTGCAGAAGAACGCCGCGCAGGTCGACGTGCTCGAGCAGGAACGCTGGGCGTCGCCGCCCGCCGACGAGATCCGCCGCGCGCTGTCGGACGATCTCGCCGCGCAGCTCGGCACGATCGACGTCGCGAATTCCGCGTATCCGGCCGGCGTGCCCGTATACCGGATCAGCGTGAACGTGCAGCGCTTCGAGTCGTGGCCGGGCAAGCGCGCCGCGCTCGACGCCGTGTGGAGCGTGCGCTCGCTCGCCACGCAGGCCGTGATGACCTGCCGCACGAGCGTCGCGGAACCGGTCGCCGACGGCTACGACGCGCTCGTCGCCGGCCACCGGCGCGCGCTCGACGTGATTGCGACGCAGGCCGCGGCCGGCGTGCGCGCGATGGCCGCTCGCGGCGGCGCGGCGGCCGCGCCGGCTGCCGGCGGCAAGACGGCCGCCGCGCCGGTCGTGCCGTGTCCGGCCAACCCGACGTCCGGCGGCGACGCCGGCGCGACGGGCAAGTCGGGCGCATAAGCGAACGCAGGCGGCACGGGCGCGAACGTTCGACACGGCGCGGCGTTCGCGTGCGCGGTGTCGCCCGGCGCGGCGCGTCCGGTCGCACGCGCCGAAAGCCGAACGCCGGCAGCATGCCGCCGCAGCCGCCCTCGCTTACCGCGCCCCACGACCGGACGGCCATTTACATTCTTTGTCAAAGCCGGCGGAACCCGCGCCATGCCAAGCGGTCGGCTTGCGTTTTCCGGCCCGATTGACGATCCTACGCACTTTCAGGCTTGCGCCGTTCGTCGTGCGCGCCAGCCAGCGGCGCCGGGCCGCGTTCAGCCCGACCGCCGTGCCTCCCGGCGCCCGCACGCGAATCGCGTGCACCGCGGCGGGGCAGCCGCATCGCGGGTCGCCGCGCGTCGTCCGGCCACCGGCCCCGTCTCACCCGTGCTCACCGGCGCCGCGCCGTTTTCCCGGCCGGCATCCCGAACCCGCCCGTCCCGGGCTTTCGCTATTCCGTTTATGTTTCGTTCCCTGACGACCCTGATCAAGAAGTGGCGCGCGTCGCGCAATGCCGGTCACCAGCTCGATGCGCTGCTCGCGCACGCCGACGCCGACGCGTCGTACGCCGAGCGCAGCGAATGGCTGATCGAGCTCGCGCACTGGCTGCGCCGCAACGGCACGGTGCAGGACGCGCCGGCCGCGCGCGACGCCGACACGCGTGCGTACCCGGCCCATGCGCGGCTGCGCTACCTGTTCCATGTGCTCGATCGCAACCCCGCGTGGAAAGCGCACGCCGCGCGCATCCTGCGCGGCATCCTGCGCGAGTGCGACGGCATCTCGCTGCTGTGCGACGCCGGCATGCCCGTGCATTCGGGCTTCTTCGGCGCGCTGTTCGAGCGGATCGACTCGTCGCTGATCCCGCCCGCGCCGAACCGCCGCGAGCTGTCGGCGCTGTTCACGCTGATGTTCCCCGCGCCCGAGGACGCGAAATGGATCGACGCGCTGCCCGACGACCTGCTCGCGCGCCTCGCCGAACTGCTGTCGTTCGACGTCACCGACGAAGAGCGCCACGAGCCCGGCTCGTTCTCGCGCGACTTGCTGGCCGCGCTGCACAACCTGACCTGCCAGATCAGCTCGACGGGCCTGTCGCAGACGGTGCGCAGCCGGCTGTCCGACGACGACGCGCGCAAGCCGCTCGAATCGCAGCCGTTCTACCGCCTGACGCGCGCGATGCTCGCGGTCGAGACCGCGCATGCGGCCGTCGAGGACGGCGGCGACCCGAGCAAGCTGCTGCACGAGGTCAACTACCTGCGCGTGCTGCTCGACGAATGCCGGATCGCCGTCGACGACGTGTTCGCGCACCTGTACCGCAACGGCGTGTCGGTCGACATCGTGTTCCAGGTCGAGCGGATGCGCATGCGCATCCTGCGCGCGGAAACGCTGCTCAACGCGCGGATGGCGCGCGACGACCTGCACGGAATGGCGCACCTGACGGCGGAGCTCGTCGACGCGAACCAGAACAGCCAGAGCGTCGCGCACCTCGTGCGCAGCAACTTCTCGCTGTTCGCGCGCAAGCTCGTCGAGACCAACGCGGACACCGGCGAGCACTACATCTCGCGCGGCCGCGCCGAGTACCTGAAGATGCTGCGGATGGCCGCGGGCGGCGGCCTCGTCACCGTCGCGACGGTGTGCGTGAAGTTCGCGATCACCGGCGCGCACCTGCAGTCGATGCTCGAAGGGCTGCTCGCGGGCATCAACTACGCGGCCAGCTTCATGCTGATGCACTTCCTGCACTTCACGCTCGCGACCAAGCAGCCCGCGATGACCGCGCCGACGCTCGCGCGCGAGCTCGACGACACCGGCCACGACGAAGGCGTGAAGGCGTTCGTCGCGTCGGTGATCGCGCTGATCCGCACGCAGGCGGCCGCGATTTCCGGCAACGTGCTCGTCGTGCTGCCCGTGTGCCTGCTCGTGCAGCTGTTCGCGGCCAACGTGCTGCACACGAACGTGATTTCGCCGGAGAAGGCGCACGCGACGCTGCATTCGTTCTCGCTGCTGGGCCCGACGCCGTTCTACGCGGCGCTGACGGGCGTGCTGCTGTGGGCGTCGAGCCTGCTCGCGGGCTGGGCCGACAACTGGTTCGTGCTGCACCGGGTCGGCGACGCGCTCACGTACAACCGCCGGCTGCGCCTCACGCTCGGCGCGGCCGGCGCCGCGAAGCTCGCGCACTTCTGCCGGTCGAACGTCGCCGGCGTGGTCGCGAACGTCGGTCTCGGCCTGATGCTCGGCCTCGTTCCGGCGATCGTCACCGTGTTCATGTTCCCGTTCGAGGTGCGGCACGTGACGCTGTCGGCCGGCTCGATCGGCGTCGCGCTCGGCGTACTGGGCAAGGGTGCGCTCGGCACGCCCGAGCTGTGGTGGGCCGCCGCCGGCGTGCTGAGCATGGCGATCCTCAACGTGCTCGTGAGCTTCGCGCTCGCGTTCACGATGGCCGTGCGCTCGCGCAGCCTGCGCCCGACCAAGGTGCGCGCGCTCGTCGCGGCGATCGTCCGCACGATGCTGTCGAATCCGCTGGCGCTGTTCTGGCCGGCCGGCAATCCGAGCACGCGCGTCGGCCAGCCGGGCGCGCACTGACCGGCGGCGAGGCGGCGGCGCCCGGCCGGCCCCCCTGCCTCGCCGCCCCTGCCGGCGCGCGCGAACGGCGGTTGCGCCGGCGCCGCCGCGCCGAAACGCCGGCCCCGGCCGCCCGCGCCGCGTACAATAGTGTACTTTTGCACGTCCTCACCCGCCTTATGTCCTCGCCCACCCTGTTCGAATTCTTCGCCCCCTGCCCGCGCGGCCTCGAAGCGGCGCTTGCCGCCGAGCTGGCCGAAATCGCCGGCCGCCACCTGAACGGCGCGCCGTTCACCGCGGGCGCGCAGGTGCCGGGCGGCGTCCATTTCAGCGGCGGCTGGGCCGCCGGCATGGCCGCCAACCTCCATTCGCGGATCGCGAGCCGGATCCTGCTGAAGATCGCGCACGGCCCGTACCGCAACGAGCAGGACGTCTACGCGCTCGCGCTCGAGCAGCCGTGGGAACGCTGGTTCGCGTCGACGCAGACACTGCGCATCGACATCACCGCGATCAAGTCGCCGCTGAAGAGCCTCGAATTCACGACGCTGCGCGTGAAGGACGCGATCTGCGACCGGATGCGCGAGAAAACCGGCTCGCGCCCGAGCATCGACACCGGTGCGCCGGACGTGCGCGTGTTCGCGTTCCTGACCGCGGGCGAATGCACGCTGTACCTCGACACGTCGGGCGAGCCGCTCTTCAAGCGCGGCTGGCGCCTCGACAAGGGCGCGGCGCCGCTGCGCGAGAACCTCGCGGCCGGCATCCTGCGGCTGACGGGCTGGAAGCCCGGCACCGCGCTGTACGACCCGATGTGCGGCAGCGGCACGTTCCTCGCGGAAGCCGCGCAGATCGCGCTCGGCGTGGCGCCGGGCGTCGAGCGCCGGTTCGGCTTCGAAAAGCTCAAGCAGTACGACATCACCGCGTGGCAGGGGCTGAAGGTGCCGGCGCTCGACGCGAAGCGCGCGGCGCGGGCCCAGCGCGGCGAAGCGCTCGGCGTGTACGGCAGCGACATCTCCGGCGACATGCTCGAGAAGGCACGCGCGAACCTCGAGCGCGCGGGCGTGCCGTCGGTGTGGCTCAAGCAGGTCGACGCGCGCGGGATGACGCCGCCGTGCGACGGGCCGGGCATCCTTCTCGCGAACCCGCCGTACGGCGAGCGGATCGAAGTGCGCGGCCGCAGCGCCCGCGGCGAGGTGCGCGAGACCGGCCGCAACCGCGGCAACGACGACGCGTTTCGCCGCACGCACACCGACGCGCCGGACAGCGAGTTCTTCAACGCGCTCGGCGATGCGCTGAAGCAGCGCTTCACGGGCTGGCAGGCGTTCCTGCTGACGTCCGACCGTTCGCTGCCCGGCCAGTTGCGGCTGCGCGAATCGGCCAAGACGCCGCTGTTCAACGGCGCGCTCGAATGCCGGCTGTTCCGCTTCGACCTGATCGCAGGCAGCGTGAAGGCGCGCCCGGCCGCGCAGGAAGGCGACGCCTGACCCTGACGCGCCGAACTCGCGCGAACGTCGCGGCGGCCGCTGCCGCCTGCTGACACTCCGATGACGCCCGGCATCCGCCGGGCGTTTTGTTTTGCGCGGCACCGATGCAAGCGGGGCCGCGCCCGCTCCGCCCGCCCGGCCCCGTACGCGCCGCCGCCCGGGCGCACGCCGCCGATGCGGTCGACGGGGCCCTTTTGTCAGCACCGCCATCACTACTGACAGCACGCTGTCAGGAGCCCCCGCTCACACTGCAATCCCGGCGCAATGCAAGGCTGGTTTCCGTCCAGAACAACCCGAACAACAAGGAGCTCGTCATGACGTCCGCAACTGCAACCGCAACCCTGGAACGCGCGATCGCGTGGTTCGACATTCCGTCCCTCGATTTCGACCGTGCGATCCGCTTCTACGAAACCGTGCTGCAAACCACGTTGCAGCGCGAGGTCATCGGCGGCGTGCCGATGGCGATGTTCGATCACGAAGCGTCGAGCACGGGCGGCAGCATCGTGTTCGATCCGCAGCAGATCAAGCCGAGCGCGAACGGCGTGCTCGTCTACCTGAACGCCGGCGAATCGGTCGTCGCCGCGCTCGAACGCGCGAAGCGCGCGGGCGGCGTCGTGCAGGGCTCGGTCGTCGAGCTGCCGAACAACTACGGCTACGTCGGCTACCTGATCGACACGGAAGGCAACCGCGTCGGCCTGCACGCGCCGAAATGCCACTGAGCGCAGCGGTCAGCGGGCCGGCGCGGCGCTATCATCGCGAAGTCCCCGTAGCCAGAGGAATCGAGGTGCCGTCATGACCCGCCGTGCCGACCGTCTGTTCCAGATCGCCGAGCTGCTGCGCGGGCGTCGTCTCACGACCGCGCAGCAACTGGCCGACTGGCTGTCGGTGTCGCCGCGCACGGTCTATCGCGACGTGCGCGACCTGCAACTGTCAGGGGTGCCGATCGAAGGCGAAGCCGGCATCGGTTACCGGCTGAACCGCAACGCGAGCCTGCCGCCGCTCACGTTCACGGCCGAGGAGCTGGCGGCGCTCGCCACCGGCGCGCGGATGCTCGAAACCTGGGGCGGTGCGCGCTTCGCGAGCGGCGCGCGCTCGGCGCTCGCGAAGATCGCGTCGGCGATGCCGGCCGACAAGCGCACGGCGCTCGACCGGCTGCCCGTGTTCGCGCCGTCGTTCCACATCGACGAGACGTTTTGCGCGAAGGTCGACGCGATCCACCAGGCGATCGACACGCGCCACATCGTCAGCTTCGCCTATCGCGACCGGCTCGGCGCGCATTCGCAGCGCCGCGTATGGCCACTCGGGCTCGTCTACTGGGGCGGGCGCTGGACGATCGGCGCGTGGTGCGAACTGCGCGGCGATTTCCGCACCTTCGACATCGCGCGGATGGGCGACATCACCGTGCACGAGCAGTTTCCGGACATGGAAGGCCGGCGGATCGCCGACTACATGCGGATCGCGGAAGCGCCGATGAAGTGACGCATCGGGCGGTCGCGGAATGGAAAACGGCGCCGGGAAAATCGGCGCCGTCACTTTCGAATCTCTCTCTCGTTTTCATTCGAATTTCCGTACCGACCGCTTCTTGGAACGAAGCGGTCGGACGGAACCGTTCGTCGCACAATCAACGAAACCGGCGAGATTTTTCATACACGTCCATTTTCTGGATCGTCAGCACACTGCGCACAATCGAGCTTGCTTGTCGATTTTTTCACGGCACGATCCGCCCATGATCCTGAGGATTTGAGGAATCGGCTCGCGCCTCTCAGTCAATTCCGATTGGATTAACAACATGTCGAGACCGCCATTCTCCAGTGGATGGCACGCCTTCATGAGAGTCAAAGTTTCAGTCGATGAAGTCGGGACACGGATTCCGGAAACCGCATCGATATGGGTATTGCGCTGCAAGACCCGCTGCTCGCGCTCGCGATGGCTCTCGCAATCGGCCCCGTCACGGCCGCACCCCAAGCCACGGTCGCGGCCCCCCGATGCTCGCCATGCTGTCGAACAGCATTCGCAAAAAACGTTGCTGAAGAACTGGGCACTCAGCGTTTGCCTGGCCGGGATCGCGCACGATACCCGCGATCGTGACGACGCCAATGCCACCGCAAGCGCCTATCTGGAATTCAGCGATCAGCCAATCGAGGCCTGCGACGCGCTCCGCGCGCTCACGCAACGGTATGTCGAACGACAATACAGCGGATCGATTCCAGCGTCGTTCAATACGATGAAGTGCATCGACCTCTTCCACAGTCGGGAACTCGACGCGCTTTCCGATCGGCTGACAAAAGCGCGCTAGCGCTGCGCGGCGGGGGCCAATACGTGCGCCCCCTGCATTGCACATGTCATGGCATGCGCACGACCGCATTCGCTCCGTCATGAACGCAGCCGGCGCGCTGCCCTGTCGTCACTCGACGGCCTTCACCATGTCCTCGATGACCTTCTTCGCATCGCCGAACACCATCATCGTCTTGTCCATGTAGAACAGGTCGTTGTCGAGGCCCGCGTAGCCGGCCGCCATCGAGCGCTTGTTGACGATCACCGTGCGCGCCTTGTACGCCTCGATGATCGGCATCCCCGCGATCGGCGATTTCGGATCGTTCTTCGCGGCCGGGTTCACGACGTCGTTCGCGCCGAGCACGAGCACCACGTCCACCTGGCCGAATTCGCCGTTGATGTCCTCCATCTCGTGCACGATCTCGTACGGCACTTCCGCTTCCGCGAGCAGCACGTTCATGTGCCCCGGCATCCGCCCGGCGACCGGGTGGATCGCGTACTTCACGTCGATGCCCTTCTCGACCAGCTTGTCGGTCAGCTCCTTCAGCGCGTGCTGCGCACGGGCGACGGCGAGCCCGTAACCCGGCACGATCACGACCGATTCCGCGTTGCCGAGCATGAACGCCGCGTCGTCGGCCGAGCCCGACTTCACCGGCCGCTGCTCCTGCGCGCCACCCGCGCCGCCGGCCGCCGCTTCGCCGCCGAACCCGCCGAGGATCACGTTGAAGAACGAGCGGTTCATCGCATGGCACATGATGTACGACAGGATCGCGCCCGACGAGCCGACCAGCGAACCGGCGATGATCAGCATCGCGTTGTTCAGCGAGAAGCCGATGCCGGCCGCGGCCCAGCCCGAGTACGAGTTCAGCATCGACACGACCACCGGCATGTCCGCGCCGCCGATCGGGATGATGATCAGCACGCCGAGCACGAACGCGATCGCCGTCATGATGATGAACGGCAGCCACGCCTGCGTGATGAAGAACAGGATGCCGAAGCCGAGCATCGCGATCGCGAGCATCAGGTTGATCAGGTGCTGGCCCGCGTACACGACCGGCGCGCCCTGGAACAGCCGGAACTTGTACTTGCCCGACAGCTTGCCGAACGCGATCACCGAACCGGAGAACGTGATCGCGCCGACGAACGTGCCGATGAACAGCTCGACGCGGTTGCCGTACGGGATGAAGCTCGACGACACCGCGTCCTGCGGCACGAGCCCGAACGCTTCCGGCTCCGACACCACCGCATACGCGATGCACACGGCCGCGAGACCGATCAGCGAGTGCATCGCCGCGACGAGTTCCGGCATCTTCGTCATCTCGACGCGCGCGGCGACGAATGCCCCGACGCCGCCGCCGACGATCAGCGCGCCGAGCACGAGCGCGAGGCCGAGCGGCAGGTTCGCGCCGAGCCACGCGGCCTGCTTGACGATCAGCGCGATCGTCGTGAGGATCGCGATGGCCATCCCGACCATCCCGAACAGGTTGCCGCGCCGCGCGCTCTTCGGGTTCGACAGGCCCTTCAGCGCCTGGATGAAGCACACCGACGCGACGAGGTACAGCAGCGTAACGACGTTCATGCTCATCGCGCGCCCTCCTTGCCGCCCTCGACACGCTTGGGCTCCTTCTTGCGGAACATCTCGAGCATGCGCCTCGTCACGAGAAAGCCGCCGAACACGTTGACGGCCGCGAGCGCGACCGCGAGCGTGCCGAAGAACTTGCCGGTCGCGCCGACGGTGAGCGCCGCCGCGAGCATCGCGCCGACGATCACGATCGCCGAGATCGCGTTGGTCACGGCCATCAGCGGCGTATGCAGCGCCGGCGTGACGTTCCAGACGACGTGGTAGCCGACGTACACCGCCAGCACGAAGATGATCACGTTGATCACCGTGTGATTGATGACTTCCATGGTCTCCTCCGTTATTTGCGCGTGACTTCGCCGTCGCGGCACAGCAGCGTCGCGGCGACGATGTCGTCGGTCAGGTCGATGTTCAGCGTGCCTTCCTTCGTGACGATCAGCTTCATGAAATCGAGCAGGTTGCGCGCGTACAGCGCCGACGCGTCCGACGCGACCATCGACGCGAGGTTCGTGTAGCCGGCGATCGTCACGCCGTTGTGCACGATCACCTGGTCGGCGACGGTCAGCGGGCAGTTGCCGCCCTTGCGGCCGTCGAATTCCGGGCCGCGGCCGGCCGCGAGATCGACGAGCACCGCGCCGGGCTTCATCGACTGCACGGTCTCCACCGAGATCAACGTCGGCGCCGGGCGCCCCGGAATCAGCGCGGTGGTGATCACGATGTCGGCCTGCTTCGCGCGCTCGTGCACGAGCGCGGCCTGGCGGCCGAGCCACGACGGCGGCATCGGGCGCGCATAGCCGCCGACACCCTGCGCGGCTTCGCGCTCTTCGTCGGTTTCGAACGGAACGTCGAGGAATTTCGCGCCGAGCGACTCGATCTGCTCCTTCACGGCCGGCCGCACGTCGGACGCCTCGATCACGGCGCCGAGCCGCTTCGCGGTCGCGATCGCCTGCAGGCCCGCGACGCCCGCGCCGAGAATCAGCACGCGCGCCGCCTTCACGGTACCCGCGGCCGTCATCAGCATCGGCATGAAGCGCGGATACAGCGACGCGGCCACCAGCACGGCCTTGTAGCCGGCGATGTTCGCCTGCGACGACAGCACGTCGAGACTCTGCGCGCGCGTCGTGCGCGGCGCGGCCTCGAGTGCGAAGCCGGTCACGCCGGCCGCGGCGAGTTTCGCCGCCTGCTCGCCATTGAACGGCTCGAGCATGCCGACCAGCACGGTGCCGCGCTTGAGCGACGGCAGTTCGGCGTCGGTGGGCGCCTGGACCTTCAACACGATGTCGGCGTCGAAAGCGGCCGACTGGTCGGTCAATTCGGCGCCGGCGGCCGCATAGGCTTCGTCGGGATAGCTGGCCGCGGTGCCGGCCCCTTTCGCGATACTGACCCGATGGCCGGCCGCCGCGTATTTCTTCACGGTTTCCGGCGTCGCGGCCACACGCGCCTCGTTGGCCCGCGTTTCAGCAGGCACTCCAATATGCATCGTCAGTTCCTCCAGTCATTGTCAGTATTTCTTTTCTTGCGATCTTTTTACTGCGCAACGAGCCGGACAGGCTGACTTACCGGCTCACGAGCAACGGCGTTCACGCTGCACTTTAACCGAAAGCGATGGCCCCGCCAGCACTTTCCGCACGATCGTGCTCGAATGCGACGTCGGTTTGATCCGCGCCGCCATGTCCTGCCGGGGCCGACGAATCCGAAAGGGTCGGATTCGTCTAACGGAACGGCCGGCAGCGTTCGGGCGCAACCGGTAAAATGCCGAACCATGAAACCCGAAATCTGGACCCCGCATGTGACGGTCGCCGCGCTCGTCGAGCGCGCCGGCCGCTTTCTCGTGATCGAGGAAGAAACCTCGACGGGCCTGCGCATCAATCAGCCGGCCGGTCACCTCGAAGCCGGCGAAACGCTGGCCGACGCGGTGATCCGCGAAACGCTGGAGGAAACCGCGCACCCGTTCACGCCCGACGCACTCGTCGGCGTCTATCTCGCGCACTACGACCGCCCCGGCAGCGCCGGCGCGACCTACCTGCGCTTCACGTTCTGCGGCACGGCCGGCGAACCGGTCGCGGGCCACGTGCTCGACGACGGCATCGTCCGCACGCTGTGGATGACGGCCGACGAGCTGCGCGCCTGCAGCGAGCGCCATCGTTCGCCCGCGGTGATGCGCTGCGTCGACGACTATCTCGCCGGGCGGCGTATTCCGCTCGATTTCGTACACACGCACTCGGTCGCCCCGCGCCCCGAGGCATTCGAACGTCAGGCGGTCGGCAAATGAGCAAGCGCCGTGTAGTGGTGGGCATGTCGGGCGGCGTCGATTCGTCGGTGACCGCGTGGCTGCTGAAGGAACAGGGCTACGACGTGGTCGGCCTGTTCATGAAGAACTGGGAAGACGACGACGACGGCGAGTACTGCTCGACGCGCCAGGACTGGATCGACGTCGTGTCGGTGGCCGACCTGATCGGCATCGACGTGGAAGCCGTCAACTTCGCGGCGGAATACAAGGATCGCGTGTTCGCCGAATTCCTGCGCGAATACTCGGCCGGCCGCACGCCGAACCCCGACGTGCTGTGCAACGCCGAGATCAAGTTCAAGGCGTTCCTCGACCACGCGATGTCGCTCGACGCGGAAATGATCGCGACCGGCCACTATGCGCGCGTGCGCGAACGCGACGGGCGTTTCGAACTGCTGAAGGCGTTCGATCACACGAAGGACCAGTCGTACTTCCTGCATCGGCTGAACCAGGCGCAGCTGTCGAAGACGATGTTCCCGCTTGGCGAGATCCCGAAGACGAAGGTGCGCGAGATCGCCGCGCAGATCGGGTTGCCGAATGCGAAGAAGAAGGATTCGACCGGCATCTGCTTCATCGGCGAACGGCCGTTCCGCGATTTCCTGAACCGTTATCTTCCGACGAAGCCCGGCCCGATGAAGACGCCCGACGGCAAGGTGGTCGGCGAGCACATCGGCCTCGCGTTCTACACGTTCGGCCAGCGCAAGGGCATCGGGCTCGGCGGCAGCAAGAGCGGCAGCGGCGAGCCGTGGTTCGTCGCCGCGAAGGACATCGCGTCGAACACGCTGTACGTCGTGCAGGGCCACGATCATCCGTGGCTGCTGTCGCGCGAGCTCGTCGCCGGCAACGTGAGCTGGGTCGCCGGCGAGCCGCCGGCGGACGGCTTCGCGTGCGGCGCGAAGACACGCTACCGGCAGGCCGATGCGGCGTGCGTATTCGGTCGAGCCGCGACAGGTCGGGCCGCGCTAGGCCGGGCCGCGATCGACGCCGCGGCAGCCGGCCCGGCAGGCGAGGCGCGCTTCTCGCTCGCGTTCGACGATGCGCAGTGGGCCGTCACGCCCGGCCAGTCGGCCGTGCTGTACGACGGCGAGATCTGTCTGGGCGGCGGCATCATCGAATCCGCGGCGACCGGCCAGCCCGGTCAGGCTGCGGCGGCGGCCCACGCGCCGGCGCTCGCCGAAGCACGCTGACACCCATTCGGTTTAGACTTGCGGCACGCCGCGCCCGGCGGAACACGATTCCGTCGCGGCCGGCGCGCCGCCTTCGCAGCGTACGCATGGCGGTATCTCAAGATTCTTACGGAGTCCCCCATGCTTTCCAGACGCTACCTCGCGATGTGGTGCGCCGTCCTGCTGCTCGTCGCCGCGGCCGCACTCGCGTCGGTCCACCTCCTTTCCTGGCTGTGGATCGTCATCCCCATCGCCCTCGTCGCACTCGGCCTGTACGACCTGAACCAGGATCGCCACGCGATCCTGCGGAACTACCCGCTGTGGGGCCACTTCCGCTTCCTGTTCGAATTCATCCGGCCTGAAATCCGCCAGTACTTCGTCGAGGACGACACCGACGAAAAACCGTTCTCGCGCGCGCAGCGCAGCCTCGTCTACCAGCGCGCGAAGAACGTCGCCGACAACCGCCCGTACGGCACCGAACTGAACGTGAAGGCCGTCGCGCACGAATGGATCAGCCATTCGCTCGCGCCGACGAAGCTGCCGAACCACGATTTCCGTATCCGCGTCGGCGCGAATCGCGCGCAGCCGTACGACATTTCGATCTTCAACATCTCGGCGATGAGCTTCGGCTCGCTGTCCGCGAACGCGATCCGCTCGCTGAACCTCGGCGCGAAGAAAGGCGGGTTCGCGCACGACACCGGCGAAGGCTCGCTGTCGAAGTACCACCGCGAGAACGGCGGCGACATCATCTGGGAAATCGCGTCCGGCTACTTCGGCTGCCGCAACGACGACGGCACCTTCAACCCGGACAAGTTCGCGAAGCAGGCCGCCGATCCGCAGGTCAAGATGATCGAGGTGAAGCTGTCGCAAGGCGCGAAGCCCGGCCACGGCGGCGTGCTGCCGGCCGCGAAGATCACGCCGGAAATCGCGGAGACGCGCGGCGTGCCGATGGGCAAGGACTGCATCTCGCCCGCGACGCACTCGGAATTCTCGACGCCGCGCGGGCTGCTCGAATTCGTCGAACGGCTGCGCACGCTGTCCGGCGGCAAGCCGACCGGCTTCAAGCTGTGCATCGGCCATCCGTGGGAATTCTTCGGGATCGCGAAAGCGATGCTCGAGACGGGCATCGTGCCCGACTTCATCGTCGTCGACGGCGCGGAAGGCGGCACGGGCGCGGCGCCGCTCGAATTCACCGACCACGTCGGCGTGCCGCTGCAGGAAGGACTGCTGCTCGTGCACAACACGCTCGTCGGGATCGGCGTGCGCGACCGCGTGAAGATCGGCGCGAGCGGCAAGATCATCACCGCGTTCGACATCGCGCGCACGCTCGCGATCGGCGCGGACTGGGTGAACTCGGCGCGCGGCTTCATGTTCGCGGTCGGCTGCATCCAGGCGCAGCACTGCCATACCGACCGCTGCCCGACCGGCGTCGCGACGCAGGACCCGGTGCGCCAGCGGGCGCTCGTCGTGCCCGACAAGGCCGAGCGCGTGTACAACTTCCACCGCAATACGCTGCATGCGCTGCAGGAACTCGTGCAGGCGGCCGGCCTCGCGCATCCGTCCGAGCTGCGCGCGCACCATATCGTGCAGCGGGTCGCGCCGCACGAAGTGCGGCTGATGTCGCAACTGCTGAAATACCTGAAACCCGGTGCGCTGCTCGACGGCCAGACCTGCGGCTTCTCGCTGTACGACAAGTGGTGGCCGATCGCGCGCAGCGATTCGTTCACGCTCGGCGAAGCCGTGTACGCGTCGATCGAGTAAAGCGCACGGCAACCCCGTTGCGACGGCGGCCGGCCCGCGCCGCAAAAGCAAAAGCGCCCCGCGGGGCGCTTTTGCTTTTCTTTCGTCTGGCGAATGCGTGAAGGCCGGGCCGCGGCTCAGTTCTGCGGCAGCGTATCGGCGAACGACGGTCGCTGTTGCAGCTTCACGAAGTGCTTGTCGAGGTTCGGGTGGCGATCGCGCCAGTTGAGCTCGGGCATCCGGAAGTCGAGATAGCCGAGCGCGCAGCCGAGTGCGATGTCGGCGAGCGTGTAATGATTGCCGACGCACCACGTCTTGCCGCCGAGACCCTGCGACATCGCGACGAGCGCGTCGTCGATCTTGCGCTGCTGGCGCGCGATCCAGCTCGCGCTGCGCTGCGCTTCGTCGCGCAGCGTGTGTTCGAGACGGATCGCGACGGCCGCGTCGAGCACGCCGTCGCCCAGTGCCTCCCAGCAGCGCACTTCGACGCGCTCGCGGCCCGACGGCGGAATCAGCTTGCCGACCGGCGACAGCGTATCGACGTATTCGCAGATCACGCGGGAATCGAACACCGCGGCGCCATCCTCCATCACGAGGCACGGGACCTTGCCGAGCGGATTCGACGCGTGAATGTTCGTATCCGGCGCCCACACGTTCTCGAGCTCCAGCTTGTAGTCGATCTTCTTTTCGGCAAGCACGATCCGCGCCTTTCGGACGTACGGGCTGCTGAGCGAACCGATTAATTTCATCATCTGCCTTTTTAAGGGAACCGCCGCGAGTATACGTTGTCGCCGATCATAACCGGCCCGCGCGGCCGGGTAGAAAATCGGCCGTCCGGCCTGTGGATGGTTTGCAACAGCCGCCACGCGCGGCCCGGCCGGCGCGGCTTCCGGCCCCACACTCACGCACCGCGGCGCGCGGCGCTACAATCGCACGAATGAACGCGCCCCTCGATACCGCCATCGCCGTCGACGTCTACCGCCAGCGCCGTGAACGCGTGCTTGCCGCACTGCGTGCCGCGGGCGGCGGCGTCGCCATCGTCCCCACCGCGCCGGAAATGCTGCGCAACCGCGACACGGCCTACCCGTACCGGTTCGACAGCTACTTCCATTACCTGACGGGTTTCACCGAGCCGGATGCCGTGCTTGTGCTGAACGCGGCCGCGCCGCACGGCGCGCCGGAATCGATCCTGTTCTGCCGCGCCAAGAACGTCGACCGCGAAATCTGGGAAGGCTTTCACTACGGGCCCGATGCCGCGCGCGACGCGTTCGGCTTCGACGCGGCCTTCGCGGTCGACGTGATCGACACCGAAATGCCGCGCCTGCTCGCCGATGCGGGCACCGTGCATTACCGGTTCGGCGCGTCGGCCGAGTTCGAGCGCCAGCTCGCCGGCTGGATCGACGCGGTGCGCGCGCAGGCACGCACGGGCGTCGCCGCGCCGGACGCGCTGCTCGACCTCACGCCGCTGCTCGACGACATGCGGCTCGTGAAGGACGAACACGAACTCGCGATCATGATGCGCGCCGCGCACATCTCCGCGCTCGCGCACCGCCGCGCGATGCAGGCGTGCCGCCCCGGCATCCGCGAATACGAACTCGAGGCCGAGCTGCTGTACCTGTTCCGCAAGCACGGCGCGCAGGCGCCCGCGTACGGGTCGATCGTCGCGGCCGGCGCGAATGCGTGCGTGCTGCACTACCCGGCCGGCAACGCGGCCGCGCGGGACGGTGACCTGATCCTGATCGACGCCGCCTGCGAACTCGACGGCTATGCATCGGACATCACGCGCACGTTCCCGGCCAACGGCCGCTTCTCGCCCGCGCAGCGCACGCTGTACGACATCGTGCTCGCCGCGCAGCAGGCCGCGATCGACGCGACGCGCGCGGGCGTGCCGTTCGAGGCGCCGCACGATGCGGCCGTACGCGTGCTCGCGCAGGGGCTGCTCGATACCGGCATCATCCCGAAAACGCGCTTCTCGAACGTCGACGACGTGATCGCCGAGCGCGCATACACGCGCTTCTACATGCACCGCACCGGCCACTGGCTCGGGATGGACGTGCACGACTGCGGCGACTATCGCGAGCGGCTCGCCGCGCGCGACGCGAACGGCGCGCTGCCGTGGCGCACGCTGAAGCCGGGCATGACGCTCACCGTCGAGCCCGGCCTGTACGTGCGCGCGGCCGACGACGTGCCGCCCGAGTACTGGAACATCGGCATCCGCATCGAGGACGACGCGATCGTGCGCGAGCACGGCTGCGAGCTGATCACGCGCGGCGTGCCGGTCGCGGCCGACGAAATCGAGGCGCTGATGCGCGCGGACGCATGACCGGCCGCCGACCGTTACCTCCGTTTCACGAATCAAGATGACGACCGCTTCCTCGCCGGCCACGCCGGATTACGACCTCGCCATCGTCGGCGCGGGCCCCGTCGGACTCGCGCTCGCCGGCTGGCTCGCACGCCGCAGCGCGACCCAGCATGCGTCGATCGCGCTGATCGACGCGCGCGAACCTGCCGCGAGCGCGAACGACCCGCGCGCGATCGCCGTATCGCACGGCAGCCGCGTGCTGCTCGACACGCTCGCGTGGCCGGCCGACGCCACGCCGATCGAACATATCCACGTGTCGCAACGCGGCCATTTCGGCCGCACGCTGATCGACCGCGACGAACACGCGCTCGCCGCGCTCGGCTACGTCGTGCGTTACGGCTCGATCGTGCAGGCGCTCGCGGGCGCCGTGCGCGGCACGCGGGTCGACTGGCTCACGTCGACCACCGCACGCACGCCGCGGCAGGACGCCGACGGCGTCACGCTGACGCTCGACGGCCCTCAGGGCGAACGCACGCTGCGCGCGCGCATTGTCATCAATGCCGAAGGCGGGCTGTTTCATGAACGGCACGCCGATACGGGCAAGCATCGCCGCGATTACGGGCAGACCGCGATCGTGGGGACGGTCACGGTATCGGCACCGCGCCCGAACGTCGCGTGGGAGCGCTTCACGCACGAAGGCCCGCTCGCGCTGCTGCCGCTCGGCGGGCCGCGTCAGGCCGACTACTCGCTCGTGTGGTGCTGTACGCCCGACGAGGCCGCACGCCGCGCGGCGCTGCCCGACGACGCGTTCCTGCGCGAGCTCGGCGCGGCATTCGGCGAGCGGATGGGCCGGTTCGTCGCGATCGCGGGGCGGGCGTCGTTCCCGCTCGGGCTGAGCGCGGCGCAAACGCTCGTGAGCGGCCGCATCGCGATCGTCGGCAACGCCGCGCAAACGCTGCATCCGGTCGCGGGCCAGGGGCTCAACCTCGGGCTGCGCGATGCGCATACGCTCGTCGATGCACTCTCCGCGCAAGGCTTCGAAGCGACCGCGCTCGCGACCTTCAACGCGCGCCGCGCGCTCGACCGGCGCCTCACGATCGGCGCGACCGACACGCTGGCGCGCCTGTTTACGATCGACTCGGGCCCGCTTCCGCTGCTGCGCGGCGCGGCGCTCACCGCGCTCGAATTCGTGCCGCCGCTCAAGAAGGCGATCGCTCGCCAGATGATGTTCGGCCAGCGCAACTGACACGCGGCGCACCGTACGGCCCCTCCGGGCACACCAGGCAAACCGGGTCAAATCGGCGGGGCATGGGAATACGGTAAAATGCCCGTTTTCCGCCTTCCCTTCCCCTGCCCGCGCGTGTCGCGGGCGGCGCCATTGCGATGCCCGTTATCGGCCCTCACGTATTGCGTAACAACCTGTTCGTCGCCCCGATGGCCGGGGTGACGGATCGTCCGTTCCGCCAGCTGTGCAAGCGGCTGGGGGCCGGTTACGCGGTGTCCGAGATGGTCGCGTCCAACGCGCAGCTGTGGAAGAGCGCGAAGACGATGCGGCGCGCGAACCACGAAGGCGAGGTCGAGCCGATCGCGGTTCAGATCGCCGGCGCCGATCCGGCGATGATGGCCGAAGCGGCCCGCTACAACGTCGACAACGGCGCGCAGATCATCGACATCAACATGGGCTGCCCGGCAAAGAAGGTCTGCAACGTCGCGGCCGGCTCCGCGCTGCTGCAGAACGAGCCGCTCGTGCAGCGGATCGTCGAGGCCGTCGTGGCGGCGGTCGGCACCGGGCCCGATGCGGTGCCCGTCACGCTGAAGATCCGCACCGGCTGGGACCGCGAGCACAAGAACGCGATCACGGTCGCGCGCCTGGCCGAAGCGGCCGGCATCTCGATGCTCACCGTGCATGGCCGCACGCGCGCCGACCTGTACCGCGGCGACGCCGAGTACGACACCATCGCGGCCGTGAAGGCGGCCGTGCGGATTCCGGTCGTCGCGAACGGCGACATCACGTCGCCCGCCAAGGCGAAGGCCGTGCTCGACGCAACCGGCGCCGACGCGCTGATGATCGGTCGCGCCGCGCAAGGCCGGCCGTGGCTGTTCCGCGAAATCGATCATTTCCTGCAAACCGGCGAGCTGCTGCCCCCGCCGCGGATCGACGAGATCCAGCACGTGATGAACGAACACCTGGAAGACCACTACGCTTTCTATGGCGAATTCACCGGCGTCCGTACTGCGCGCAAGCACATCGGCTGGTACACTCGCGGCCTTTCCGGTGCCAACGGGTTCCGGCACCGAATGAACACGCTCGATTCCACCCGCGAGCAGCTCGCCGCCGTCAATGCATTCTTCGAGGCGCAAAAAGCGCTGTCGGACCACCTCGTCTACGTCGATGACGAAGCGGAAAACGGCCCGGGCGAGCCGGACGACCATAACCAGTTAGCAGCATGAGCAAGCACAACATCGAACAATGTGTCCGCGAGAGCCTGGACGTGTATTTCCGGGATCTAGACGGCTCCAATCCGCACGACGTCTATGAAATGGTGATGTCCTGCGTCGAAAAGCCGATGCTCGAGGTCGTGCTCGTACAGGCCGGCGGCAACCAGTCGCTCGCCGCCGAGTACCTCGGCATCAATCGCAATACGCTGCGCAAGAAGCTGCAGCAGCACGGCCTGCTGTAGGCGGCCGCCCCGTCCCCGTTTCCCTGGCTATTGGTGGTTCCATCATGATCAAGCAAGCGCTCATTTCCGTTTCCGACAAGACCGGCATCGTCGACTTCGCGAAGTCGCTGTCCGACCTCGGCGTCAAGCTGCTGTCGACGGGCGGCACCGCGAAACTCCTCGCCGACGCCGGCCTGCCCGTGACCGAAGTGGCCGATTACACGGGCTTCCCGGAAATGCTCGATGGGCGCGTGAAGACGCTGCACCCGAAAGTGCACGGCGGCATCCTCGCCCGCCGCGACCTGCCCGAGCACATGCAGGCGCTGGAGCAGCACGGCATCCCGACGATCGACCTGCTCGTCGTGAACCTGTATCCGTTCGTCGCGACGATCGCGAAGGACGACTGCACGCTCGCCGACGCGATCGAGAACATCGACATCGGCGGCCCGACGATGCTGCGCTCGGCCGCGAAGAACCACCGCGACGTGACGGTCGTGGTCGACCCGGCCGACTACGCGGTCGTGCTCGATGAAATGAAGGCGAACGGCAACACCGTCGGCTACCCGACCAACTTCCGTCTCGCGACGAAGGTGTTCGCGCACACCGCGCAATACGACGGCGCGATCACGAACTACCTGACCAGCCTGACCGACGAGCTGAAGCACGCATCGCGCAACACGTACCCGGCCACGCTGAACCTGGCGTTCGACAAGGTGCAGGACCTGCGCTACGGCGAGAACCCGCACCAGAGCGCGGCGTTCTACCGCGACCTCGCGGCGCCGGCCGGCGCGCTGGCGAACTACCGCCAGCTGCAGGGCAAGGAACTGTCGTACAACAACATCGCGGATTCGGACGCGGCGTGGGAATGCGTGAAGACGTTCGACGCGCCGGCCTGCGTGATCATCAAGCATGCGAACCCGTGCGGCGTCGCGGTTGGCAACGACTCGGCCGACGCGTACGCGAAGGCATTCCAGACCGACCCGACCTCCGCATTCGGCGGCATCATCGCGTTCAACCGCGAAGTCGACGAAGCGGCCGCGCAAGCGGTGGCGAAGCAGTTCGTCGAAGTGCTGATCGCGCCGTCGTTCTCCGACGCCGCGAAGCAGGTGTTCGCCGCGAAGCAGAACGTGCGCCTGCTGGAAATCGCACTCGGCGACGGCCACAACGCATTCGACCTGAAGCGCGTGGGCGGCGGCCTGCTCGTGCAGTCGCTCGATTCGAAGAACGTGCAGCCGCACGAGCTGCGCGTCGTCACGAAGCGCCACCCGACGCCGAAGGAAATGGACGACCTGCTGTTCGCATGGCGCGTCGCGAAGTACGTGAAGTCGAACGCGATCGTGTTCTGCGGCAACGGCATGACGCTCGGCGTCGGGGCCGGCCAGATGAGCCGCGTCGATTCCGCCCGTATCGCGAGCATCAAGGCGCAGAACGCGGGGCTGACGCTCGCCGGCTCGGCCGTCGCGTCGGATGCGTTCTTCCCGTTCCGCGACGGCCTCGACGTGGTCGTGGCGGCCGGCGCGACCTGCGTGATCCAGCCGGGCGGCTCGATGCGCGACGACGAAGTGATCGCGGCAGCCGACGAGCACAACATCGCGATGATCCTGACGGGCGTGCGCCACTTCCGTCACTGATCGCCGCATGCGGCCCGCGCGCGGCCGCTGCACCGGAACCCGGCGGCATCACCTCCGCCGGGTTTTTTATTGCGCGGCGCCTTCGCGCGCGACCGCGCGACCGGCTTGCCGCCCCATTCGTTGTAGTATCGCTGCATCACGCCACTCTCCTCACTCATGCGAATTCTCGGCATCGACCCCGGCCTGCGCGTCACCGGCTTCGGCGTCATCGACGTCAGCGGCCACCGGCTCGCCTATGTCACGAGCGGCGTGATCCGCACGCCGACGGCCGACCTGGCCACCCGGCTCGGCACGATCTTCCAGGGCATCTCGACGATCGTGCGCGAACACGCGCCCGACCAGGCCGCGATCGAAAAGGTGTTCGTCAACGTGAACCCGCAGTCGACGCTGCTGCTCGGCCAGGCACGCGGCGCCGCGATCTGCGGGCTCGTCGCGGGCGGGCTGCCGGTCGCCGAATACACGGCGCTGCAGCTCAAGCAGGCCGTGGTCGGCTACGGCCGCGCGACCAAGACGCAGATGCAGGACATGGTCACGCGGCTGCTCAACCTGTCCGGCCAGCCGGGCTCGGACGCCGCCGACGCGCTCGGCATGGCGATCTGCCACGCGCACGGCGGCAACACGCTCAGCACGCTGGGCGGGCTCGCGCCGGCGCTCGCGCAGAAAGGGCTGCGCGTGCGGCGCGGCAGGCTGGTCGGCTGACGCTGCCGCGCACCGCGGCCGCGCGCGTCGGCTCGACTCCGCGGGCTGCGTTGGCCGCCTCGATCGTTTCACCCACGCCCGACATGCCCGCGACACGCGCCGCTTCGGCCTGACGGCCGCGCCCATCGGCATCGCGCCGCGCGTGCGCTACACTCGCGCTTTCTTCCTCGCATCCCGTCCTCCATGATCGGTCGCATCGCCGGCATCCTGCTCGAAAAGAACCCGCCTCATCTGCTCGTCGACTGCAACGGCGTCGGCTATGAAATCGACGTGCCGATGAGCACCTTCTACAACCTGCCGCAAACGGGCGAACGCATCGTGCTGCTCACGCAGCAGATCGTCCGCGAAGACGCGCACCTGCTGTACGGCTTCCTGACGCCGCAGGAACGCACGACCTTCCGCGAGCTGCTGAAGATCACCGGCATCGGCGCGCGCATGGCGCTCGCCGTGCTGTCCGGCATGAGCGTCCAGGAGCTCGCACAGGCCGTGACGATGCAGGACGCCGCACGCCTCACGCGCCTGCCCGGCATCGGCAAGAAGACGGCCGAGCGCCTGCTGCTCGAGCTGAAGGGCAAGCTCGGCGCCGACCTCGGCGCGCTCGCCGGCGCGGCTTCGCCGTCCGACCACGCGACCGACATCCTCAACGCGCTGCTGGCGCTCGGCTACTCCGAGAAGGAAGGCCTTGCCGCGATCAAGAACGTGCCGGCCGGCACCGGCGTGTCCGAAGGCATCAAGCTCGCGCTGAAGGCGTTGTCGAAGGCGTAACGCGCGGTCGATCCGGCCGTCGAAGCCAGTGTCGCGCCGCCGCGCGGCGCGCGCCAGTCGGCCGTTCGGCCAGGTGGCCCGGGCTCCGTCGCGCGGTACAATGGCCGCATGATTGAAACCGACAAACTCGCCACCGAGCAGCGGATCATCGCCGCCACGCCCGCCTCGTCGCACGAGGAGGTGTTCGAACGGGCGCTGCGGCCGCGCCAGCTCGACGACTACGTCGGCCAGGAAAAGGTCCGCGGCCAGCTCGAGATCTTCATCGAAGCCGCGAAACGCCGCTCCGAGCCGCTCGACCACGTGCTGCTGTTCGGGCCGCCGGGGCTCGGCAAGACGACGCTCGCCCACATCATCGCGCGCGAGATGGGCGTGAACCTGCGCCAGACGTCGGGGCCCGTGCTCGAGCGCGCGGGCGATCTCGCCGCGTTGCTCACGAACCTCGAGGCGAACGACGTGCTGTTCATCGACGAAATCCACCGGCTGTCGCCGGTCGTCGAGGAGATCCTGTATCCGGCGCTCGAGGATTACCAGATCGACATCATGATCGGCGAAGGCCCGGCCGCGCGCAGCGTGAAGCTCGACCTGCAGCCGTTCACGCTGGTCGGCGCGACCACTCGCGCGGGGATGCTGACCAACCCGCTGCGCGATCGTTTCGGGATCGTCGCGCGCCTCGAGTTCTACGACGCCGATCAACTGTCGCGCATCGTGCGGCGCTCGGCGTCGCTGCTCAATGCGCAGATCGATCCGAACGGCGCGCTGGAAATCGCGAAGCGCTCGCGCGGCACGCCGCGGATCGCCAACCGGCTCCTGCGCCGCGTGCGCGACTTCGCGGAAGTGAAGGCCGACGGCCAGATCACCGCGGCCGTCGCCGATGCCGCACTTGCGATGCTCGACGTCGATCCGGTCGGCTTCGACCTGATGGACCGCAAGCTGCTCGAAGCGATCCTGTACAAGTTCGACGGCGGCCCGGTCGGCATCGACAACCTCGCGGCGGCAATCGGCGAGGAGCGCGACACGATCGAGGACGTGCTCGAACCGTACCTGATCCAGCAGGGCTTCCTGCAGCGCACGCCGCGCGGGCGCGTCGCGACGCTGCTCACGTATCGCCACTTCGGGCTGTCGGTGCCCGAGGCCCGCCGCACCGAACGCGACGAGTGGGATACTCCGGACGGGAAGTAGTCCGTCGCCCGAGTCGCACCCGCCATGACGACGCCGCCCAGCCACCACCCCACCGCACCCGCGCCGGGCCCGCGCTGGGCCGAGCCGATCCGCAAGCGGCTCGTGGCCGGCATCACGCACCTGACGGTGGGTGGCGGCGGCCCGTCGATCGATCTCTCTTCACCGCCCGGCGACCCCGGGCTGTTCGGCCCCGACGCCGTCTGCTGGCGCGTGCATGCCGATTTCACGTCGATGATGACAGGCGGCATCGCCGCGCTGCTGCTGCAGGCGCTCCACCCGCTCGCGCTCGCGGGCGTCTGGGATCATTCGTCGTTCCGCACCGATATCCTCGGCCGTCTGCGGCGCACCGCCACGTTCATCACGGGGACGACGTTCGGCAGCCGCGCGGACGCGCTCGCGCTGATCGAGCGCGTGAAGGCGATCCACGCGCACATCTCGGGCAACGCGCCGGACGGCCGGCCGTACCGCGCCGACGATCCCGCGCTGCTGACCTGGGTGCATGTCGCGGAAGTGTCGAGCTTCCTCGCCGCGCATCTGCGTTACGTGAATCCGGCGCTGCCGGGCGAACTGCAGGACCGCTATTACGCGGAGACGGCGCTGATCGCCGAGCTGCTGGGCGCCCAAGCGGTGCCGCGTTCGCGCGCCGAGGTGGCGGCCTATCTCGCGCGCATGCTGCCCGAACTCGAAGCCGGGCCGCGCACGTTCGACGTGATGTCCATCCTGCTGAATGTGCCGGTCGCGAAGCCGGCGCTGCGGCCTGCCGCGTCGCTGGTGATGCATGCCGGAATCGACCTGCTGCCGCCGTGGGCGCAGCGCATGCTCGGCGTGTCGGCGTTCGCGCCGGTGCGGCGCGCGCTGGTCCGGCCCGGCATACGCGCGGTCGCGCCCGTGCTGCGCTGGGCGCTCGTCAACGGCGCGTCGAAGCGTGCGCGCCGCCGCGCGACGGCCGCCCCGTCGGACGGCGCCCCGCCTGGCTGACGATCCGTTTCTTCGGATCATTTCAATTTACCGTCAAATACCTGTGGCAAGCTGACACGCTCGCACCCGCGCACGGTCGCACGTCCGGCTCGTCACGCACGCCGGTGGCCCGCGCGGAGTTCCGCCTACCCGCTACGACACCCGATGCCCGTGATGCCACGCCTGCCGATCCGTCTCGCCCTTGCCGCCAGCCTGTCCGGCGTCCTCGCCCTCGCCGCGTGCGGAGGCGACGATGTCGCCGCCGTCGCACGCACGGATGCGCAACTGCCGTCCGGCGGCACGACGACGCCGGCTCCCACGCCGCCCGCAACCACCACGCCGCAAGCGGGCAAGTGGAAAGCCGCCCGCGCCGGCGATCTGCTCGACGTGACGCTAGGCGATCTCCATCCGACGCAGGGCGCGATCGGCTACGACCAGATTTACTACAAGCTCGGCCGCTACGAACTGCAGCCCGACAAGAAGTTCGACGACTTCTGCGCGGACGAGGGCCTCGGCGGCATCGCATCGGGCGGTTACACGACCCGATCGTCGCTGCGCGATCCGGCGAGCTACACGTGCGCGACGACCGACGCGACCGCCCGCGACCGCTCGGTGCTGAACCCCGTCGTGATCGGCCCGAACGGCGATACGCTGTACCTGACCGACGGCCACCACGGCCTGTCGACTTACTACGAGACGCCCGACGGCGGCCCGGCGCTGCACGTGCACGTCGTCGTCAAGGACAACCTCGGCGACTACTCGGGCGACGCGTTCTGGCAGCAGATGCAAAGCCGCGGCTATCTGCGCCTGAAGGACGGCGAAGGCAAGCCGATCGCGACCGCGCAACTGCCGAGCGGCCTCGGCCTGACGCTCGGGATGACGAACGACCGCTACCGGTCGCTCGTCTATTTCACGCGCGACATCGGCTACAGCAAACCCGCACAAGCAACCGACTACCTCGAGTTCTACTGGGCAGACTGGCTGCGGGCGCAGCCGGGCGCGTTCGCGCTGGCGAGCTACGACCTGACGCGCGGCGGCACGACCGTTCCCGATCCGGCGAAGGCCGACACGGGCTACCTGAATGCGGTCTGGAATGCGTCTGCGCGGATGGTCGCGGCCACGGACCCGGTGATCGACGGCAAGACGGGCGCCGAGCTCGGGCGCGCCGATGCGATCAACGGCGGGAAGAAATACAGCAAGGGGGAATTCGACAAGCTGCGCCAGCCGATCACGGCCGACAAGCCCGGCAAGATCGCGTACGCGCTCGACTACAAGACGCGTCACGGGCTGCCGCAGTAAGGGTCACGCCGGAAGAAAGCACGACCCCGGGAGCCGGCCAGGCCGGACGCGATTGGCGTGCTCAGAGCACCTTGCGGTACCCGTCGTCATCGTCGCTCGCGGCTTCGAGATGCGACACGTCGGCCCACCGCACGACCTGCGCGCGACCATCGACGTAATCGACGACGTTGATGCTGGTGTTGAGCAGTTGATAGTTGCGCGGCGCCGACAGCTCGATCCCGTTCGCGAAGCGATACACGCAATCGAGCACGCCACCATGCGCAACGCATGCGATCCGGCCGCCCGGATGCGCGGCGACGATCGGTTCGAGCGCATGCAGCACGCGGTGATAGAACGCACGCTGCGACTCGCCGCCCTCCGGCGCGAAACCCGGATCACGCGTCTGCCACACCGCATACGCGTCCGGAAACAGCGCCTCGATCTCGGTGCTGTCGTGCCCCTGGAACGCGCCGTACGAGCGCTCGCGCAACCCTTCGCGCAGCAGCAGCGGCAGCCCGAGCGCATCGGCGAACGGTTGGGCGGTCTGTTGCGCGCGCATCAGGTCGCTCGAATACACCGCGTCGATCCGCGCGCCGTCGCGGGCCTCGCGCGCGAGCCGCGCCGCCAGCCGCTGCGCCTGTGCGAGGCCCGTGTCGGCCAGCGGGATGTCGATATGCCCCTGGATGCGCTTGATGCGGTTCCAGGCCGTCTCGCCATGGCGGATGAAAAGAATCTGCGTGGTGGCCATCGCGGCGCGCCTCCGGGAAAGAATCAGGGCCGCACTTGCAGCCAGAACGTCACGGGGCCGTCGTTGACGAGCGACACCTGCATGTCGGCGCCGAACTCGCCCGTCTCGACGACGGGATGGCGCGCCCGCGCGGCCGCGACGAAATAGTCGAACAGCCGCGCGCCTTCGTCGGGCGGCGCGGCCGGCGTGAAGCTCGGACGCAGCCCGCTGTTGGTATCGGCCGCCAGCGTGAACTGCGACACGAGCAGCAGCCCGCCCGCGCGGCCTTCGCCGTCGATGTTCGACACCGGCAGGTTCATCTTGCCGGCTGCGTCGCTGAACACGCGGTAGCCGAGCAGCTTCGCGAGCAACTTGTCGGCCGCGGCCTCGGAATCGCCGCGCTCCGCGCAGACCAGCGCGAGCAGGCCCGCGCCGATCTCGCCCGTCGTGCGGCCGCCGACGCGGACGTCGGCGCGCGTCACGCGCTGGATCAGCGCGATCATGCGGTCAGCGTGACGCGTGCGAAGCGGCGCTTGCCAACCTGCACGACGAACTCGCCGGCCTCGACCTTCAGGCCCTTGTCCGACACGGTCGCGCCGTCGATCTTCACGCCGCCCTGCTCGATGTTGCGCAGCGCTTCGCTCGTCGACGGCACGAGGCCGGCCTGCTTCAGCAACTGGCCGATCGCCAGCGGCGCGCCGGCCAGCGTGACCGACGGAATGTCGTCCGGCACGCCGCCCTTCGCGCGATGGTTGAAGTCTTCCAGCGCACGCTCGGCATCGGCTTGCGAGTGGAACCGCGCGACGATTTCCTGCGCGAGCAGCACCTTGAAATCGCGCGGGTTACGGCCGCCTTCGGCCTCGCGCTTGAAGCCAGCGATCTCGTCGAGGCTGCGGAACGACAGCAGCTCGAAGTAACGCCACATCAGCGTGTCCGAGATGCTCATCAGCTTGCCGAACATGTCGGTCGGCTTCTCGCTGATGCCGACGTAGTTGCCCTTCGACTTCGACATCTTCTCGACGCCGTCGAGGCCTTCGAGCAGCGGCATCGTCAAAATGCACTGCTGTTCCTGGCCGTACTGCTTCTGCAGTTCGCGGCCGACCAGCAGGTTGAACTTCTGGTCGGTGCCGCCGAGCTCGAGATCGGCGTTCAGCGCGACCGAATCGTAGCCCTGCATCAGCGGGTACAGGAATTCGTGGATCGAGATCGGCACGCCGCCCTGGAAGCGCTTCGTGAAATCCTCGCGCTCGAGAATCCGCGCGACCGTGTAGCGCGACGCGAGCTTGATCATCCCGTCCGCGCCGAGCGGCATCGACCATTCGCTGTTGTAGCGGATCTCGGTCTTGTCGCGATCGAGCACGAGCGCGGCCTGCTCGAAGTAGGTCTTCGCGTTCGATTCGATCTGCTCGCGCGTGAGCGGCGGGCGCGTCGCGTTGCGGCCCGACGGATCGCCGATCAGCGACGTGAAATCGCCGATCAGGAAGATCACCGTGTGACCGAGGTCCTGCAACTGCCGCATCTTGTTCAGCACGACCGTATGGCCGATGTGGATGTCCGGTGCGGTCGGGTCGAGGCCGAGCTTGATGCGCAGCGGCGTGCCGGTGGCGGCGCTGCGCGCGAGCTTCTGCGCGAACTCTTCCTCGATCAGCAGCTCGTCGACGCCGCGCTTCGTGACGGCGAGCGCATGCCGGACTTCGTCGGTGATCGGGAAAACGGGCTTGGAACTGGGTTCGGTGCTCATCGGTGCCAGGAAGAATGTCGCAAAAACAGGGATTTTCCCATAACTTGCGCGCGCATCGCTTAACGACGCGTCGCGTTGCGCGGATAATCGGGCGCAAGGCGCGCGGCACCGGCCCGCGCCGCACGATCCAGGAGAATCCAACGTGCCGCAACGACAGCCGCAGCATGCCGATCCGGCAGACGGCATCTACTTCGGGCTGATGTCGGGAACCAGCATGGACGGCGTCGACGGTGTCGCCGTGCGTTTCGAGGCCGGCCGCGCGCCGGTCGTGCTCGCCGAAGCGTTCGTCGGCTTCGCGCAATCGCTGCGCGACGCACTGTTCGCGCTGCAGCAGCCGGGCGACAACGAGATCGACCGCGAATCGCTCGCGGCGAATGCGCTCGTCGCGCGCTATGCGGTGTGCTGCCATGAATTGCAGCGCACGGCCGGGCTGTCGCGCGACGAGATCCGCGCGATCGGCGTGCACGGCCAGACGGTGCGCCACCGCCCCGAGCGCGGCTACACGCGCCAGCTCAACAATCCGGCGCTGCTGGCCGAGCTGACCCAGGTCGACGTGATCGCCGATTTCCGCAGCCGCGATGTGGCGGCCGGCGGCCACGGCGCGCCGCTCGCGCCGGCCTTCCACGCGACGGTGTTCGGCGCGCCGGGCGAAACGCGGGTCGTGTGCAATCTCGGCGGGATCAGCAACATCACGATCCTGCCCGGCGCGGGCGGCGACGTGCGCGGCTTCGACTGCGGCCCCGCGAATGCGCTGATCGACGCATGGGCGACCCGCCATCTGGGCAAGCCGTACGACGACGGCGGAAAGTTCGCCGCACGCGGCGCCATCCACGCGGCGCTGCTCGATGCGCTGCTCGACGAACCGTATTTCACCGCGCCGCCGCCGAAGAGCACCGGGCGCGACCTGTTCAATCCCGCGTGGCTCGATGCGAAGCTCGCCGCATTCCCGCAGGTGGCGCCGGAGGACGTACAGGCCACGCTCACCGCGCTCACCGCCGTGTCGGTGGCGCGCGAAATCGCGCAGCACGCACCGGGCTGCAAGGCCGTTTTCGTCTGCGGCGGCGGCGCACGCAATCCGGTGCTGCTCGACGCGCTTCGGCACGCGCTAGGCGAGGCCGGCGTGCCGGCCACCGTCGACACGACGGCCGCGCTCGGCGTGCCGCCGCAGCAGGTCGAAGCGCTCGCGTTCGCGTGGCTTGCGTACCGCTTCACCGCGCGCCAGCCCGGCAATCTCGCGACGGTCACCGGCGCGGCCGCCAACCGCGTGCTCGGCGCGCTCTATCCGCGCTGATGCGGTACCCGGCCTGTCGCGGGCGCTGCAGGACGAGCGCGCATTAAAAAACGGGGCACGAAGCCCCGTTTTTCATTCCGGCGAACCGGCGCGGATCAGTCGTGCGTTCAGACCGAGAACGACGAACCGCACCCGCAGGTGGTGGTCGCGTTCGGGTTCTTGATCACGAACTGGGCGCCGTTGAGGTCGTCCTTGTAGTCGATCTCGGCGCCGACCAGGTACTGGTAGCTCATCGAGTCGATCAGGAGCTGGACGCCGTTCTTGTCCATCACGGTGTCGTCCTCGTTGACTTCCTCGTCGAACGTGAAGCCATACTGGAAGCCCGAGCAGCCGCCACCCTGCACGAACACGCGCAGCTTCAGGTCGGGATTGCCCTCTTCGTCGATCAATTGCTTGACCTTGTCGGCCGCGGCGTCGGTGAAGACGAACGGCAGCGGCATATCGGTCGTCGTTGCTGCGGATTCGGTAACAGCGTTCATTCGAACTCTCCAAAAAGCTTTAGCCGCTATTGTAGGGCCGATCAGAAGATCGTGCTGATGTCCATGAAATCAATAGGTTCTTGTCGATTTCGTCAAGCGTGCCTGCACGGGCGGCCGCCACGGCGGCCCGGGCGTGGGTAAACCAGCGGGCATAAAAAAACCGCCAGCGTGAAAGCTGGCGGTTTTCCCGGCGGACGCCGCCCGAAAGCGGCGAGGCCATGAAGCGGAATTAACGCTTCGAGAACTGCTTCGCGCGGCGTGCCTTGCGCAGACCGACCTTCTTACGCTCGACTTCACGTGCATCGCGCGTGACGAAGCCTGCGTTCGACAGCGACGGCTTCAGCGTCGCATCGTAGTCGATCAGTGCACGGGTGATGCCGTGGCGCACTGCGCCTGCCTGACCCGTTTCGCCGCCGCCGTTGACGTTGACCTTGATGTCGAACGTCTGGCCGTGGTTCGTGAGTTCCAGCGGCTGGCGCACGATCATCAGCGACGTTTCGCGCGAGAAGTAGTCAGCGATGGGCTTGCCGTTGACGATGATGTCGCCCTTGCCAGCCTTGATGAAGACACGTGCGACTGCGCTCTTGCGGCGGCCCGTGCCGTAGTTCCAGTTACCGATCATGTGGGCTCCCCTTAGATCTCGAGCGCCTTCGGCTGTTGAGCCGAATGCGGATGCGTCGCTTCTGCGTAGACCTTCAGCTTCTTGATCATCGCGTAGCCGAGCGGGCCCTTCGGCAGCATGCCCTTGACCGCCTTCTCGAGCGCGCGGCCCGGGAAGCGTTCCTGCATCTTGCCGAACGTCGTTTCATAGATACCGCCCGGGTAGCCCGAGTGACGGTAGTACTTCTTGTCCAGCGTCTTGTTGCCCGTGACCTTCAACTTGCTCGCGTTGATGATGATGATGAAATCACCAGTGTCGACGTGCGGGGTGAACTCAGGCTTGTGCTTGCCGCGCAGACGGCGTGCCACTTCGCTGGCAACACGGCCGAGAACCTTATCCGTCGCGTCAATCACGTACCATTCGCGCGTCACCTCATGGGCTTTTGCGGAAAACGTCTTCATGATCGATCCAAAAAAAATGCTTTGCCCGATGTGTTCTTCCTGCTTGTCTGTGTGCGCTTCGAGGCGCGGTGCAGGCTCTCCCTGTTCTTTTTCCGTGGGCATGAATGCGGAAAAGCCCTGAATTATAAAGGAAATACGGCTGCGTGGTCAAAGAGAATCCACGCCCCGTGTTCGCGGCGGCCGAAATGGGCCAAAATTCGATCGTGCCCCGACAAGCCAGGCGAACCGAGCGCCTGAGGCGGCACCCATCGACGCGCGGCACATGACCTTGCCGCGCCAGACCGGCCGAACCCGAAAAACAACAAACCAGCATGATGAAACAACGACTCACGCCCTTCCTCGCGGCCGCCCTGGTGGCCGCGGCGGCGCCCGCCGTCGCCGCCGGCTCCGGCTGCGAAGCCAAGCTCGAGGCGCTCGATGCACGCATCGCCGAAGCCCGAACCGCCCACGCCGAAGACCGCATCGCGCGCCTGCGCGCGGTGCGCGAACGCGTGCGCCACTTCTGCGCACGCGGCCACGGCGACGCATCGGCTGCCCATGCGCCGGCGACCGATGCCGGCTCGCGCGGCACGCCGCCCGACGCGACGTCGCAGCCGGCCGCGCGACAGCCGGCGTGACGATCGCGGCGCGCGCAAACCGTGCGCCGACGTTTGCATGGGACGAAAAAAAGCCCGAACGGCTGGTTCGGGCTTAATCCACCTTAGGAGGAGGGTGGAGGAGACATTCGGAGGTTGCCGCAGCGCGACAACCAATGGATCTCATTATACGAATACCCCGCCGACTTCGCAAGAAAATTTGCATTGCGAAATAGGATCTCACGATACGAGATATCGGCCGACGCGTTCATAAAAACAAATTCCTGTTGCAAATCAAAGGCATAAATACGTCAGACATGATTCAAAATCGCCCGCACCTAGAGCAAAACCCCTAAATCCGACAGGGAAATCGCCACGCGTCGCTCCGCTCGCGATGCACGGGCATTGCACGTCGTGCAGCGCATCAGCCGACCGTTGCGCCACGGGCTACAATGCCGGATCGAATCCGAATCAGGCAACGCTGGAGTGCAAGCATGGAATGCAAAGTAAGCTGGATGGGTCAGGACGGCATGGCGTTTTCCGCCGAGACCGGCAGCGGCCATCTCGTCACGATGGACGGCGCGCCCGAAGGCGGCGGCCACAACCTCGCGCCGCGTCCGATGGAAATGGTGCTGCTCGGCACCGGCGGCTGCACGGCCTATGACGTCGTGCTGATCCTGAAGAAGAGCCGCCAGGAAGTGACCGGCTGCTCGGTCACGCTGAAGGCCGAGCGCGCGAGCGAGGATCCGAAGGTGTTCACGAAGGTGCATTTCCACTTCACGGTCACCGGCCGCAACCTGAACCCGGCCACGGTCGAGCGCGCGATCAACCTGTCGCACGACAAGTACTGCTCGGCGTCGATCATGATCGCGAAGACGGCCGAACTCACGCATTCGTTCGACATCGTCGCCGCCTGAGCACAGGGCGCGCGCATGAGAAAAGGGCCGGCGCCCCGTGGGAGCGCCGGCCCTTTCGCATTCGAACGGCAAAGCAGGCCGATAAGCCGGATTCTGTGCACGCTGCGCACCGGAGCGCGCAACGCGTGGCAGTCATTCCTCTAGGCGCGCCATTGCTGACGCGCTCAAGCTTCCTACCCGCAGACGAGACGGGGGCCCCGTCCTGCATCCGAAGATGCGCGCCTGCCTACTTGGAATTGCTCCGGGTGGAGGTTACCGTGCCGGCGAACGTCGCCGTCGCCGCGGTGCGCTCTTACCGCACCGTTTCACCCTTACCTGATCCCGGCTTGCGCCGGGCCATCGGCGGTTTGCTTTCTGTTGCCCTGTTCCGCGTGTCGCCACGGATGGCCGTTAGCCATCACCCTGCCCTGTGGAGTCCGGACTTTCCTCGCCCCCGCGCGCCCGAAGGCGCCGAGGCCGCGACTGCCTGGCCTGCTTTGCGACGCGCATTCTAGCACTGCGCGCCGCCGTCGGCAGCGCGCGAGCGGCGGCCGCGGCGAAACACGGCCGGATCGTCGTAGAACGCGGGGTCGGCGTTCGCCGCCCACCAGCCCGGCACGCCGAGCACCGGCAGCGGCGCGAAATCGCGGGGCGTCAGCGCGCGCGTCGCGAGTTCGGCGGCGATTCGCGCGTCGACGTGCGCGATCCGTTGCGCGTCGGGCCATGAAAAATAGTCGGCGCTCACTTCGACGATCCATGCGTGCGCGGTGCAGGACTTGTAAGGCGCGACGAGCTGTTCGAGGAGCGCGTGGCCGACGAGCCGCGCCTCGCAGCGCGTGCCCCACGCACCGCGCGCGGCCACCAGCAGCCGCGCCCAGTCGAAGCCGCGGAGCGCATCGGCGAGCGTGCGCTCGGCGGTGACGAACAGCGCGCCGTTCTCGTCGAACAGCGTGAGTGCATCGCGCAACGTGCCGCGTACGGGGCCGACGCCGCCCGCCGCGTCGATCGCGGCGGCCTGGCGGGCGTTCAGCGCGGCCTTGGTGCGCGGGTACGCGAACCAGACGAGCGCATTGAAGAAGTCGTGAAGATTATGGCGGGTCGGCACGCCGCCGGTGCTCGCGATATGGGTCTCGTACGCGACGCCGGCCGGCAGCCCGGCCTGCGGCACGAAGCGCAGCGGCCTGCCGCGACCGGTGACGCGATCGCCGCCTCGCGACACGCCGGCCAACGCGCCGTTCAACGCATCGAGCAGCGCGGCCTCGCCCGCACGGGCGGCCGCCTGCCACACGCGGCCGGGCTCCGCGTACGGCGCGAGCCACGGCGCGGACCAGTCGATCCGCGCGAAATCCGCCGCCGGGCGCCCGGCCGCGGGGCCGGATCCGCGCGGCGGCGCGCCGCTCACACGAGCTTCCAGCCGATCGTCTCGCCGCCGCGCAGCGGCACGACCGGCGTGTCGCCCGCGAAGATCTCGCGCGGCAGCTCCCATGCCTCACGGTGCAGCGTGACCGTCTCCGCGCTGCGCGGCAGCCCGTAGAAATCGGCGCCGAAGAAGCTCGCGAAGCCTTCCAGCTTGTCGAGCGCGCCGGCCGTGTCGAACGCTTCCGCGTACAGTTCGAGCGCGTGCAGCGCCGTATAGCAGCCCGCGCAGCCGCACGCGGTTTCCTTCGCGCCGCGCGCGTGCGGCGCGCTGTCGGTGCCGAGGAAGAAGCGCGGGTTGCCCGACGTCGCGGCCTCGACCAGCGCCACGCGATGCGTCTCGCGCTTCAGCACCGGCAGGCAGTAGTAATGCGGGCGAATCCCGCCGACGAACAGCGCGTTGCGGTTGTACAGCAGGTGGTGCGCGGTGATCGTCGCGCCGAGCAGGCCGGGCGCCGCGTCGGCATCGCGCACGTAATCGGCCGCGTCCTTCGTCGTGATGTGCTCGAACACGACCTTCAGGCCCGGGAAATCGCGGCGCAGCGGCGTCATCACGCGGTCGATGAACACCTTCTCGCGGTCGAACAGGTCGATCGACGCATCGGTCACCTCGCCGTGCACGAGCAGCGGCATGCCGGTTTCCTGCATCGCCTCGAGCGTCTTCGCGCATTTCGCGAGATCGGTGACGCCGTGGTCGGAATTCGTCGTGGCGCCCGCCGGGTACAGCTTCACGCCGTGCACGAAGCCGCTTTCGCGCGCGCGGCGGATTTCGTCGGGCGGCGTATTGTCGGTCAGGTACAGCGTCATCAGCGGTTCGAACGTCATCCCGGCCGGGAGCGCGGCGAGGATGCGCTCGCGATAGGCCTGCGCCTGCGCGGTGGTCGTGACGGGCGGCTTCAGGTTCGGCATGACGATGGCGCGGCCGAACTGGCGGGCGGTGTGCGGCAGCACGGCGGCGAGCATGTCGCCGTCTCGCAGGTGCAGGTGCCAGTCGTCGGGACGGGCGAGCGAAAGCGTCGCCGGGGAGGAAGCGTTCGAGGCAGTCATAGGAGGCGTCGTGAGGAACGGGCTTGCCATCGGCGGGGCCGGAACGCGCGTGCGCGGGCCGACTGACGGCAAACCGCAACACGGGGCCTTTGGCCAGCGGAATCCGCTTTTTACCGCTCAGGGCTCGGTGATATGCTAGAAGCCGCATTGTACCGGGGTTCGCCCGGTTCGTTACCCCCGCTTCAGCCTGCCGCCCCACGTAAAATGTGCCAACTCCTTGGAATGAACTGCGCCGCGCCGACGGACGTCACATTCTCCTTCACAGGTTTCGCGGCCCGGGGCGGGCTCACCGATCACCATGCCGACGGCTGGGGCATCGCGTTCTTCGAGGACAAGGCCTGTCGCCTCTTCATCGATCACCAGGCATCGGCCACGTCGCCGATCGCCGAAATGGTGAAACGCTACCCGATCAAGTCCAAGAACACGATCGCGCACATCCGCAAGGCGACGCAAGGGCACATCCTGCTCGAGAACAGCCATCCGTTCATGCGCGAGCTGTGGGGCCGGCACTGGATCTTCGCGCATAACGGCGACCTGCAGGACTACGCGCCGGACATGGACGGCAGCGTCTATCATCCGGTCGGCACGACCGACAGCGAACAGGCGTTCTGCGTGCTGATGCAGGGGTTGCGCGAGGCCTTTCCCGGCGCGCAGCCGCCGCTGCCCGAGCTGTTCGAGCGGGTCGGCGAACTGACGCGCGGCATCACCGATCACGGCGTGTTCAACTTCCTGATGTCGAACGGCCAGGCGCTCTTCGCGCACTGCTCGACGCGGCTGCACTACCTCGTGCGGCGCTGGCCGTTCTCGACCGCGCATCTCGTCGACGAAGACCTGTCGATCGATTTCGCGAAATACACGACGCCCGAGGATCGCGTCGCGGTGATCGCGACGCAGCCGCTCACCGACAACGAGGTCTGGACCGCGTTCGAGCCGGGCGAGCTGATCATGTTCCAGTGCGGCGACGTCGCCGCGCGGATGCGGATTCCGGTGCCCGAGCGCGTGCTCGAGAAGCTGCGCAACCCGTCGCTCGACGCGTCGGCATCGGCGCCGCGCACGGCGGTTCGCGAAGCGCTCGCCACCGCGGCCGACGGCGACGCCGACGACGCGATCGATTTCTGAAACCCGGCGCGGTACCGGCCGCGCCTGCTTTCTGCTCATTTCCTGCCTGCTGCGCGAACTTCATGCCGCGCAACCGGCCACGCCCGCCATCGGCGCAAATCGCCCGCTCCAGCCAATACGGTTTCACTTCGGCCGCCGACCGGCGCAAATCGCCCGATGCCGCACGACATTCGCTTGATTTTATTAATTGACGAGCGAAAGTAAAATAGCAGAGGGAATCAAATAAATAACCCTCAATTAAAACAGGATCCCGCACCGGCATTTTAGCGTATCGCGCCTGCGGGAACCGTGCGCTATCCCACCTACTCCTGCAACCCTTCCGGATTTTCACGCACCGCCCCAACCGCCGCCCCCACCACGGCTTTCGGTTCGATTAACCACACAAATCAAAAATACCACGCATTACGGTTCGCATCATTACAGTTTCCGGCTTATCGATAATCGACGGCCACTCGAATCAGTAGACTCCGCCCATCCTCGGTGTCAACGAAACACGATTGGCGCGACACGCAGCCATAGCCGCCGCACGCCCCCTTCGGATCATTTCTCCACCGCGGAATGCGAATTCGCCGAATGGCGGCGAATACCACGTCAAAAAGAAGAAAGAGGGGTATGTCGTGAATCACTCATTTCGATCGATATGGAGCGAAGCCGCCGGCTGCTGGGTCGCGGTGGCGGAAACGACTCGCGCGCGCGGCAAGCGCTCGGGCGCCGAATCGGGCACGGGCCGTCGCGCAGCGGCACTCGGCGCGTTGCTGGCCGCGCTGTCGGTCGGCGCCGCGCATGCATCGACGTGCGGCGGCGGTACGGCCATCGCGAACGGCGGCACCTGCGCGCTCGACAGTTTCAGCCCGACCCTCAACGACAACCTGGCCGGCTCCGCCACCGTGTCCGGCGGCGATACCGTCGGCGTGTCGGGCGCATGGAGCGCCGCCGCGGGCGACCCGGGCTACGCGCTCACGCCGATCGGGAGCACGACCCTCGTGTCGGGCAACCCGAACCAGGCGCTGCTGTCGCTCGGCGGCAAGACGCACAGCGTCAGCACGCCCGACTCGATCACCCGCACCCACACGTCGGTCGCGACCTACGATTCGTCCGCGTTCTCCGCGTCGACGGCCGGCGCGACCGAGGTGCCCGTCTACCACGACGTGAACGGCGATCAGTATGTGAACACGCGCATCGGCACCGTCGCCGCCACCGGCGGTACGCTCAACGTGTCGATCGGCAATGCGGCGAATGCCCCCGATGCGCCGGGCAACGCGATCTCGATGGCCGCGAAGGCGACCGACCTTACCGTCGCGGACGGCACGGGTGCCGCGGCAAGCACCGTCAACTGGAATTCGCGCAACCAGATCCGGTTCACCACCGGCGACTACCTGGCGGACGGCGGCGCGGTCGGCACCCGCCAGCTCGACGTGCCGGCCTACGCGGGCACCTTCACCGCATTCGACGGCAGCACGTGGCAGGTGACCGACGCCGCGTCGCTCGCCGCGTACAACGATTTTCTCGTGCGCTCGGTGCAAAGCGGCGCGCTCGGCTCGCAGGCCGCCTACGACAGCGCGTTCGGCCAGGCCGTCACGTTCTCGCAGCAAGCCTTCCAGTATCGGAACGACGTGTCCGCGGGCGACAAGAACACGCTGCCGATCGATTTCCTGTCGGTGATGCACGGCACGGGCGCGAACGCGACGCTGCAGATCGGCAAGGACGGCCAGATCGACTTTCGCGGCACCAACACGATCGTGTCGAGCTCGGCCGTCCTCGCGGAAAACGGCGCGCACTTCATCAACGACGGCCGCCTGTCGGGCGACTTCACGCTGGTGCGCCTGCTGAGCGGCGCAAGCGGCGTCAACAACGGCGTGATTTCGTCCGGGTACGCGTCCGGCGACGACTTCGACACGAGCGGCAGCGCGCCGCCGAACAACTTCAACTACAACGCGTACACCGAAGGCGCCGGCGTGTTCGCGAACGGCGCGGGCACGTCGTTCGTCAACAACGGCGTAATGAACGTCGGCGCGTGGACGCTGGACGGCAACCGGCCCGACCTGCAGAACTACGCGGTCGCCGTGACGGACGGCGCAACGGCGTCGAACGCCGGCACGATCAATGTCGGCGTCAATGCGACGACGCTCGACAGCCAGGTGATCGGCGGCCTCGTCGCCGGCGGCCGCTTCACGAACGAAGCCGGCGGCACGATCTATCTGGGCCGCGCCGCGCAGTACGCGCCCGGCCAGACGGCAAACGACGTCGCACTCGCCGCGCACGCGTACGGCATCCTGCTCGGCGCGTCGGGCACCGCGAGCAATCTCGGCACGATCGTGATCGGCACGCAGACGCAAAACGGCGCCGCGCTGGCGAGCATCGGCTCGAGCTCCGGCACGCTGACCAACGCGGGCGCGATCGTCGTCAACGGCGCCGCGCCCGGCACGCCGCTCGCCAACGTCGGCATGCTGGCCGTCGACACCGCCGCGACCGTGACCAACACGGGCACGATCACGCTGAATGGCGTGAACGGCATCGGCATCATGGTCGTCGGGACCGGCGCGAACGCGACGGCCGCGACGTCGACCGGCACGATCGACGTCGCCGGCGGCCTCGATCCCGCGTCGGGCACGCGCAACTACGGCGTCTGGGCCGAAGGGCCGCGCGCGAAGGCCACGCTCGACGGAGCGCTGAACCTGACGGGCACCGGCGCGATCGGCGTGCATGCGCGTTCGGGCGCGACGATCGACGTCGGTGCGAACGCCGTGCCGGCCTTCATGTCCGGCACGAACCAGATCGGCTTCTACGCATACGGTGCAGGCTCGAAAATCAACGTCGCCGCGCAGCATCTGGGCGTCGACACCGACGATTCGACGCTGTTCCGCGTCGCGGGCGGCGCGGCCTACACAGGCGCGTCGGCGGCCGGCGCGCTGACGACCGACGTCAACGGCCAGCGGGCGCGCGGCGTACTCGCGACCGACGCCGGCACCACGCTGTCGACCGGCAACGCGGTCTACCACGTCAACGGCGCGAACGGCATCGCGATCGCGGTCGAAGGCGGCGCGAAGGGCTCGATCGACGCCGGTGCGACGATCAACCTGAACGCGGCCGGCGCGACCGCAGGCGTGGTGGACGGGCAGGCGCACGACCTCGCCGGCGCGAATGCCGGCGCGCCGGTCGCGACGACGCTCACCAACCACGCCGCCGTCACGTCGTCGACCGCCGGCGTGACCGGTTTCATCGCGCAGAACCTCGGCACGCTCGAGAATCGCAGCACGATATTGCTGACCGGCGCCGGCTCGACGGGCGTCGTGGCCGGCACGCTCGGCACGGTGAACAATGCGTCGACGATCCGCGTCGCCAACGGCACCGGCGCGCTCGTGCAAGGCGCGTCGGCCACGCTCGCCAACGCAGGCTCGATCGAGGCCGACGACGGCGTCGCGGGCGTGCGCCTGACGGGGGCCGGCGCATCGGTCGCGCTGTCGGGCGCCGGCACCGTCGTCGCGAACGGCAGCGCCGACGGCGTGCTGATCGACTCGACCGTCACGGGCGGCGGCATCGCGGCCGGCGCGACGTCGATCGCGGTCGGCGGATCGGGCAGCGCGATCCGCAACCTCGGTGCGAATGCAACGATCGCGCTGTCCGGCACGCAGATCGCGACGACCGGCAACGGCGCCGCCGGCCTCACGTCGACCGGCGCGGGCGCGCGCATCGCGACCGATGCGGCCACGGTCGTCCGTACGACGGGCGCCGATGCGCGCGGCCTGTTCGTGTCGGGCGCCGATTCCACGCTCGCGGCCAACGGGACGACCGTCGCGACGACCGGCGCGAACGCCCATGCGATCGTCATGGACGGCGGCGCGACGGCCCTGCTGTCGGGTGCGAAAGTCGCCGCGTCGGGCAATGCGGCCGACGCCATCGTCGCGCAAGACGGCGGGCGCATCGCCGATACGGGTTCGTCGCTCGCCAGCGCGGCCGGCAACGGCGCAACGGCGAACAGCGGCGGCGTGCTCGCATTGACCGGCACGACGCTCACGGGCGCGACGGCCGGCGTACTGACGTCGGACACGCTCGCGAACGGCGCGACCAGCTCGGTGCTCGTCGACGGCGGCAGCGTGACGTCCGTCACCGGGCCGGCCTTCGCCGCGCGCGGCGGCACGGCCGACATCGCGGTGCGCAACGGCACGGTCGTGACGGCCGGCAACGGCACGCTGCTGAACCTCGCGAACGGCAGCAACGTGACGTTCGACGCATCGGCGGTGAACCTCGCGGGCGACATCGTTTCCGACGCGTCGAGCACCGGCAACGTGTTCCTCGCGAACGGCACGACGCTGACCGGGAAGATCGACCCGGTCGCGCTGACCGTCGACGGCACGAGCACGTGGCGCATGACGGGCAGCTCGGTGCTGAGCAGCCTGAACAACGCGGGCCTCGTCGCGTTCGCCGCGCCGACCGGCTCGCCGACGCTGACGGGCAGCTACAAGACGCTGACGACCGGCGGCTACGTCGGCAGCGGCGGCACGATCGCGCTGAACACGTATCTCGGCGCCGACGCGTCGCCGACCGACCGTCTGATCGTGAACGGCGGCACGGCGAGCGGCACGACCGGCCTGAAGATCGCCAACACGGCCGGCACCGGCGCGCAGACGACCGGCGACGGGATTCCCGTGGTCGTCACGGCCAACGGCGGCACGACCGCCGCGTCCGCGTTCCATCTCGCCGGCCCGGTACAGGCCGGCGCGTACGAATACCGGCTCTATCGCGGCGGGCAAGGCGATGCGAACGGCTGGTACCTGCGTTCGCAGCTCGACCCGGCCGACCCCGGCGACCCGATCCACCCGTCCGGCGGCGGCGACGGCGGCACCAACGGAAACGGGAATGGCAACGGCGGCGCGCTCGCGTATCGTCCGGGCGTCTCCGGCTACGCGATGACGCCGCTGCTGAACGCCGACTACGGCTTTTCGACGCTCGGCAGGCTGCACGAGCGCGTCGGCGACGTCTACAACGTCGAGAAGCAGGCGCCGGGCAATCGCGACGGCGTGTGGGGGCGCATCGGCGGCCAGAGCCTGGATGCGAACGCGGGCCGTTTCTCCGCCGACGAGCGCACGTTCTTCGCGCAATTCGGCAAGGACTGGACCCTCGACCAGGCGCCGGACGGCGCCGGCAGCACGCATGCGGGCGTGACGGCCAGCATCGGCGTGTCGAACGCGAGCTTCAGCGACATGGCGCGCGCCGGCTCGCCCACCCTGTCGACGTCGACGGGCTCGGTCGAGATGCACGCGCAGAGCGTCGGCGGCTACTGGACGCGCTACCTGTCCGACGGCACCTACTTCGACAGCGTCGGCCAGGTCACGCACTACGGCAACCGCTACCGCGACAGCTACGGCAACGAAGCGTCGCAGAACGGCTTCGGCGTCGCGCTGTCGCAGGAAGTCGGCAAACCGTTCGCGATCGGCACGCTGCCGGTCGCGGTCGAGCCGCAGGCGCAATTGATGGTTCAGTACCTGAAGCTGAACGGGTTCAACGACAACGTGTCGGCCGTATCGGGCACGACGTCGAATGCGCTGCGCGGCCGCGTCGGCGTGCGCATCTTCCGGCCGAACCTCCAGTCGGACGCGGGCGGCGGCGCCGCGACGCCGTACTTCACGGCCGACGTGCTGCACGACTTCCTGTCGCCGGGGCAAACCGTGGTCGGCGGCACGCCGTTCGCGACGCATCTCGGGCGCACCTGGTACGAGCTCGGCGTCGGCGTGACCGCCGGCTTCGGCAAGTCGGGCGAGCTGTACGCGAATGCGAAGATCGCGCGCAACATCGGCGGCGATTACCGGCGCGGGATCGTCGGGCAGGTCGGCTACCGGTACAGCTGGTAACGCCCGGCGGCGGACGAAAAAAAACCGCCCGGCTACGTGCCGGGCGGTTTTCGCATGGGTGCGCGCGAAAACGCGCGAACGCTCAGTGCAGGATCTTCGCGAGGAAGTCCTTCGCGCGTTCCGATTTCGGATTCGAGAAGAAATCGTCCTTGCGGTCGTCCTCGACGATCGCGCCCTTGTCCATGAAGATCACGCGATGCGCGACCTTCTTCGCGAAGCCCATCTCGTGCGTGACGACCATCATCGTCATCCCTTCCTGCGCGAGTTCGACCATCACGTCGAGCACTTCGTTGATCATTTCCGGATCGAGCGCGGACGTCGGCTCGTCGAACAGCATCGCGATCGGGTCCATCGACAGCGCGCGCGATCGCGACACGCTGCTGCCGGCCGCCCGACAACTGGCCCGGAAACTTGTGCGCATGCGCCTTCAGGCCGACGCGATCGAGCAGCTTCATGCCCTTCTCCGCCGCTTCGTCCTTGCCGCGGCCGAGCACCTTGATCTGCGCGAGCGTCAGGTTCTCGGTGATCGACAGATGCGGGAACAGCTCGAAATGCTGGAACACCATCCCGACCTTCGAGCGCAGCTTCGACAGGTTCGTCTTCTTGTCGCCGACCGACTGGCCGTTCACGAGGATCTCGCCCTGCTGGAACGGCTCCAGGCCGTTCACGGTCTTGATCAGCGTCGACTTGCCGGAGCCCGACGGGCCGCACACGACGACCACTTCGCCTTTCTTGACCTCGGTCGTGCATTCGGTAAGGACCTGAAACTGGCCGTACCACTTCGAAACGTTCTTGATGGAAATCATCTTGTGACCTTTTTCTGGAGACCCTTGACGAGAGCAGACGCCAACGAGCAAATCACGAAATAGCATGCGCCGGCGAACAGGACCATCTCGACGGTCGTGCCGTCGCGATCGCCGATGTTGGCGGCCGTGCGGAAGAAGTCCGCGAGACTGATCACGTACACGAGCGACGTATCCTGGAACAGGACGATCGCCTGCGTGAGCAGCAGCGGCACCATCGCGCGGAACGCCTGCGGCAGGATCACGAGGCGCATCGCCTGCGCGTAGTTCATGCCGAGCGCGAACGCGGCATTCACCTGCCCGCGCGGCACCGCCTGGATGCCGGCGCGGATGATCTCGGAATAATACGCGGCTTCGAACAACGAGAACGCGACCATCGCCGACGCGAGGCGGATGTCGATCGTCGGCGACAGCCCGAGCACGCCCTGCAGCACCTGCGGCACGATCAGGAAGAACCACAGCAGCACCATCACGAGCGGGATCGAGCGGAACACCGTCACGTACGCTTTCGCGAACCACGCGAGCGGCTTCACGCCGGACAGCCGCAGCAGCGCCAGCAGCGTGCCCCAGACGATCCCGACCACGATCGCGATCAGCGTGATCTTGAACGTGACGATCGCGCCCGACCACAGCGTCGGCAGCGCGCCGGGAATACTACTCCAGTCGAACTGATGCATCACTTGCCTCCGATATAGCCGGGCAGCCGCGTACGGCCTTCGATCCAGCGCATGAACGCCATCACGACGAGGTTGATCAGCACGTACGCGAGCGTGACCGCGATGAACGACTCGTAGGTCTGCGCGGTGTAGTCGACGAGCTGGCGTGCCTGCGCGGACAGATCGAGCAGGCCGATCGTCGACGCGACGGCGGAGTTCTTGAAGATGTTCAGGAATTCCGACGTGAGCGGCGGCACGATGATCCGGTACGCCACGGGCAGCAGCACGTAGCGATACGTCTGCCATTGCGTGAAGCCCATCGCGAGGCCGGCCGCGCGCTGGCCCTTCGGCAGCGCGTTGATGCCCGAGCGCACCTGTTCGCATACGCGGGCACCCGTAAACAGGCCGAGACAGACGATCGACGCGGTAAAGAACTGCGTGCCGGGCGGCAACTGCTTGATCCACGTGCCGATCGACGCGGGCAGCAACTCGGGTATCACGAGATACCAGACGAAGAACTGCACGATCAGCGGGATGTTCCGGAAGATCGACACGTACACGGTGCCGATCGCGGCGAGCCATTTGTTCGGCACGGTGCGCAGCACGCCGAACAGCGATCCGACGATCAGCGCGATGACCCAGGCGACGAGCGACACCTCGATCGTCACCCAGAAGCCGGACAGCAGCCAGCCGAAATAGGTCGTCGGCTCGCCGGTCGACACGGGGCTCAGAAAGATGCCCCAGTTCCAGTGGTAAGACATGGGCAAGACTCCAGCAAAAAGAAACGGAAGAAGCATGGCCTCTTCCGTTTCAGTAGCGTCATTTCTGCGTCAACGGCCGCGTGGTCAGTCGAGCGCCTTGTCGTTCGGGTTCGCGTACAGCTTCTTCATCGAATCGGACAGCGGGAAGTTCAGGTTCAGCCCCTTCGGCGGGATCGGGTTCTCGAACCACTTCGCGTAGATCTTCGCGGCTTCGCCCGACTTCTCGACTTGCGAGATCGCGTCGTCGACGACCTTCTTGAAGTCGGCGTCGCCCTTGCGCATCATGCAGCCGTAAGCCTCTTCCGATTGCGGCGTGCCGACGATCACCCACTCGCCCGGCTGCTTCGCCTTCGCGCGCTCGCCCGCGAGCAGCGCGTCATCCATCATGAACGCGACCGCGCGGCCCGATTCCAGCGTGTTGAACGAATCGCCGTGATCCTTCGCGCTGATGATGTTCATGCCGAGCTGCTTGTCGTTGTTCATCTTGCGCAGCAGGCGCTCCGACGTCGTGCCGGCCGTCGTCACGACCGTCTTGCCCTTCAGGTCGGCGAAATCCTTGACGCCCGAATCCTTCTTCGTCATCAGGCGCGTGCCGATCACGAAGATCGTGTCGGAGAATGCAGCCTGCTGCTGGCGCTCGAGGTTGTTGGTCGTCGAGCCGCACTCGATGTCGACCGTGCCGTTCTGCACGAGCGGAATGCGGTTCTGCGACGTGACGGGGATGTTCTTCACCTGCAGGTTCGGCAGGTTCAGCTTCTTCTTCACCGCGTCCACGATCTTCATCTGGAATTCGCGCGAATAGCCGACCACCTGCTGGTTCTGATCGTAATAGGAGAACGGAATCGACGATTCGCGGTGGCCCAGCGCGATCACGCCGGTGTCCTTGATCTTCTTCAGCGTGCCCGTCTCCTGAGCATGCGCGCCGCTTGCGAACGCGCAAAGCGCCGCGACCATCAGGACTGCCTTGTGGTATTTCATTTTGGTCATCTCCTTGGCTAAAACCCGCGCCAGTGTATCAAAGTAATATTTTTGAAAGTACTGGTTGTTAACCGCACTACGAATCGCCCTGCGAGAAGCCGTCCTCCCGGCTTCGGGCGCCCCGAATGCGCGCGCGGGCGATGCCGGATTCGGCATCGCCCGCGAGGGTTCATTTCCGCAATCGGGTGGATTGCATCATGAATCGATCATGGTCGTTGATCAGGGACGCCCGGTCAGGGACGCCCGATCAGGGGTAGAGGCCGCGCATTTCGCGCGCCATCAGGATGCGCTTGCACGCGACGATGAACGCCGCCGTACGCACCGTCACCTTGTGCTCTTCCGCGACCGCCCACACGCCGGCGAACGCTTCGCGCATCACGCGCTCGAGACGATGGTTGATCTCGTCTTCCGTCCAGAAGAAGCTCGAGAAATCCTGCACCCACTCGAAGTACGACACCGTCACGCCGCCCGCATTCGCGATCACGTCGGGGATCACGAGCACGCCGTTCGCGCTCAGGATGTCGTCGGCCGCCGTCGTCGTCGGGCCGTTCGCGCCTTCGACGATGATCTTCGTGCGGATCTTCGCCGCGTTCTTCTCGGTGATCTGGTTTTCCAGCGCCGCCGGGATCAGGATGTCGGTCTCGACCGTCCAGAACTCGTCGTTCGGCATCGGCTCCGCGCCTTCGAAGCCCGCGACACCGCCCGTGCGGGCGACGTGGTCGAGCAGCTTGTTCGAATCGAGGCCGGCCGGCTGGTAGATCGTGCCCGTGTGATCCTGCACCGCGATCACCTTCGCGCCCGCTTCCTGGAACAGCTTCGCCGCGATGCCGCCGACGTTGCCGAAGCCCTGCACCGCGATGCGCGCGCCTTCGATCTCGAGGCCCTTCTTCTTCGCCGCTTCCGAGCCGACGACGAACACGCCGCGGCCCGTCGCTTCCTTGCGGCCCAGCGAACCGCCGAGCGCGATCGGCTTGCCGGTCACGACGCCGGTCGACGTCTGGCCCTGGTTCATCGAGTACGTGTCCATCATCCACGCCATCACCTGTTCGTTGGTGTTGACGTCCGGCGCCGGAATGTCGGTGTTCGGGCCGATGATGATGCCGATTTCGCTGGTGTAGCGGCGCGTCACGCGCTCGAGCTCACCGCGCGACAGCTTGCGCGGGTCGACGCGGATGCCGCCCTTCGCGCCGCCGTACGGCACGTTCACGGCCGCGTTCTTCACCGACATCCATGCCGACAGCGCCATCACTTCCGACAGCGTCACGTCCTGGTGGTAGCGCACGCCGCCCTTGCCCGGGCCGCGCGACACGTTGTGCTGCACGCGATAGCCCTCGAAGTGCGCGACGGTGCCGTTGTCGAGCTCGATGGGGCAGTCGACGACCAGGATGCGCTTCGGACGCTTCAGCGTTTCGAGCCAGCGCGACAGCGAACCGAGGTACGGCGCGACGCGATCGACCTGCTGAAGGTAGTTGCCCCACGGGCCGAGATCGTCGGCGTGCAGGTAGGACGGGATGGACTGCTGTTGCGAAGACATGGAAGCTCCAACGTTCAACGGATTGCGCCCATTGTCGAAAAAGCCGTTTTTTTTATCCAATGCCGTTTGTTTATTCGATTATGCGTTTCTTGCATGATCGCGATTTTCCGCAAATCCGCGGTCGATCTGCGCAAGAACGCCGGCGATCGGCCGGGCATCGCGTTCGAGGAAAACCGGATCGGCCAGGCACGGGCGGGGCTGCGGACGGCCGTCCGACAGGCGCCGCAAGGCCGCCGTCAGCCGGGCGGCCGGCCGGATTAACCGTCGGCGGTCAACCGTCGGTCAACCGGCGGTGTCGCCGGCAGTCTCGCGCAGTTCGTCGCGCACGACGTCCCACAGCGCGCGCACGAGCTTCTGCCGCGGATCGTCGCCCTGCAGCGCGAGCTTGTCGCAGTACAGCCGGATCTCCATCGTCAGCGTGAACGGATGCGCGCCGCCGCGCGCCGACCGGTCGAGGCGGATCAGCCGGCCGCCCGCGACCGCATCGTCGGCCGCGCTGTGCGGCAGGAACGCGACGCCGTGGCCGGCGAGCGCCATCGCCTTCAGCCCTTCGGCCATGTCGGTTTCGTACACGCGATCGAGAAACAGCCGGGTGGGCGCGTTCGCGATGATGACTTCGGTCATCCGGCCGAGATACGCGTTCGGCGTATACGACAGGTACGGCACGCGCGCGTCGGCCGCGCCCGGCAGCGTATGGCGCGGCCGGCCCGCGCGGCCGGGCGCGGAAAACGGGCTGATCGGCTCGCTGCCGAGGACCAGCATGTCGTAGCGGGCCGGGTCGAGCGCGACCGGGTGACTCGGGTGGTGGTAGCCCATCACGAGGTCGCAGCCGCCCTCGACGAGCGACAGCACCGCGTCGTGCACGTTCAGCGCGCGCAGCCGCGTGTGGACCTGGCCCATCTTCGCCTCGATCCGCTCGAGCCAGCGCGGGAAATACGTGAGCGACAGCGTGTGCGGCACCGCGAACTCGATCGTCGGCACCGGCGCGCCGACGTGGCCGCGCAGCAGCGTCCTTGCCTCGTGCGCCTGCGACAGCATCGTCAGCGCCTGCTCGTAGAAGATCTGCCCGGCCTGCGTGAGCCGCGTCGGATACACCGAACGATCGATCAGCTCGGTCGCGAGCCACGCCTCGAGCGCCTGGATGCGCCGCGAAAACGCCGGCTGCGACACGTGCCGCAGCTCGGCGGACCGGCTAAAGCTGCGCGTTTCCGCGAGCGAGACGAAGTCTTCGAGCCATTTCAGTTCCATGCAGGCGGGCGCGGCGGGCGGCGGTCGGGAAGAAGCCTGCATTCTACCGGCGGGCAGGCCCGGCCGGCGGCTTGGCGCGCGGCCCGGCGCGCCTGGGCAGGCGCGCGCCGGCACGCCATTCGCGCGCCGTCGAGCATCGCTCGACCGTGGCGCCCGCGACCGGACCGATTCGGTCGGGAGCGACGCGCGCCAATGGTAAAATGCCGGATTCTCCTCCCCTCGTTCGCCCCGGCCCCAAAAGGCCCTGCCCGATCATGTCCGACACTCGTCCCGATACGCTTTTCGCCCTCACCGCGCTCTCGCCCATCGACGGCCGCTACGCCAGCAAGACCGAGGCGCTGCGCGACTGGCTCTCCGAAGCCGCCTTCATGCGCCACCGCGTCACCGTCGAGGTGCACTGGCTGATCGCGCTGTCGCGCGCCGGCTTCGCCGAAGTCCCGCGCTTCTCGGAAGCCTCCGAGCAATTCCTGCTGCAGCTCGCCGAGCGCTTCACCGCGCACGACGCCGCGCGCATCAAGGAAATCGAGCGCGTGACAAACCACGACGTGAAGGCCGTCGAATACTGGCTGAAGGAATCGGTGAAGGGCCAGGCCGAACTCGAGAAGGCGAGCGAGTTCATCCACTTCGCGTGCACGTCCGAGGACATCAACAACACGTCGCACGGGATGATGCTCGCCGGCGCGCGCGAACACGTGATCCTGCCGGCGCTGCGCACGGTCCACCAGCGCCTCGTCGCGCTCGCGCACGCGCATGCCGACCAGCCGATGCTGTCGCGCACGCACGGCCAGCCGGCCAGCCCGACGACGCTCGGCAAGGAGCTCGCGAACGTCGCCGCGCGCCTCGCCCGCGCGATCGCGCGCATCGAGAAGGTCGAGATCCTCGGCAAGATGAACGGCGCGGTCGGCAACTTCAACGCGCACCTGTCCGCGTATCCGGAATTCGACTGGGAAGCGTTCTCGCGCGACGTGATCGAAAACCGCCTGAAGCTCACGTTCAACCCGTACACGATCCAGATCGAGCCGCACGACTACATGGCCGAACTGTTCGACGCGGTCGCACGCGCGAACACGATCCTGCTCGACCTCGACCGCGACGTGTGGGGCTACATCTCGGTCGGCTACTTCAAGCAGAAGACGAAGGCCGGCGAAATCGGCTCGTCGACGATGCCGCACAAGGTCAACCCGATCGACTTCGAGAACTCGGAAGGCAACCTCGGCCTCGCGAACGCGACGCTGCGCCACCTCGCCGACAAGCTGCCGGTGTCGCGCTGGCAGCGCGACCTGACCGACTCGACGGTGCTGCGCAACATGGGCGTCGCGCTCGGCTACTCGCTGCTCGCGTACGACTCGCTGATCCGCGGCCTCGACAAGCTCGAAGTGAACCCGCAGCGCCTGAACGAAGATCTCGACAACTGCTGGGAAGTGCTTGCCGAGCCGGTGCAGACGGTGATGCGCCGCTACGGCATCGAGAACCCGTACGAGCAACTGAAGGAACTGACGCGCGGCAAGGGCATCACGCGCGAAGCGCTGCAGGAATTCGTCGGCACGCTGGCGATCCCGCAGGATGCGAAGGATCGCCTGCTGGCGATGACGCCGGCGTCGTACATCGGCAAGGCCGTCGAACTCGCGAAGCGGATCGCGTAAGCGCCGCGTCGCCGGACGAAAAAAAGCCCGATGCGAAGCGATTCGCATCGGGCTTTTTGTTGCCTGCCGCAGCCGGTCAGAACGAAATCATCCGCCCCGGGTTCAGCGCGGTCATCACGCTCATCGCCGCCTTCGCGGCCGGGATCGCGATCGGCGACAGCTGCCGGCCGAGCGGAATCGCGCGATGGTCGATGCCCGTGAGCATCGAGAAATCGTCGTTGCGGCCGACGAAATCGTCGCAGATCGCCTTGCCGATCCGCACCGTCTGCGCGACGCCGTGCCCGCTCCAGCCTTGCACCATGTACATCGGCACGCGGCCGTCGGTCTTGCGGCTGTCGGTGGCGCCGTTCAGCGTGAAGTCGCTGACGCCGCTCCAGCAGTAGTCGAGCGCGAAGCCGCCGTCGTGCTGCGGAAACACCGTGTTCAGCCGCGTCAGCAAGTACGCGTTCACGTCCGACTGCGCCCAGCAGCTGCCGGTGCCCTGCCCGCCGAACAGCAGGCGATTGCCGCGCACCGGCCGGTAGTAGTCGATCTGGAACTGCGTGTCGTACACCGGCATGCCTGCCGGCATCAGCGTCGCGACGTCGACGTCGAGCGGCGCCGTCACGCTCACGTACGTGAAGAACGGCACCGTGGTCGCCGCGCCGTCGTCGAGCAGGCGGAACGTCGTGTTGTGCAGTGCGAGCACGACGCCGCGGCGCGCGGTGATCGTGCCGCCCGGCGTCGTCGCGACGACGCCCGCGGGCGTCTCGTCCAGCTCCAGCACCTCGGTGCCCTCGAACAGCGCGCCGCCGTTCAGCCGGAAGCCGTGCACGAGGCCACGCACCAGCGCGAGCGGATGGAGCTGGCCGCCGACCGCGTCGACCGCCGCGCCGTGATACAGCCCCGAGCGCACGTATTCGTCGTGCAGCTGATGGCGGCCGACGAGCGTCACGCCCGCGTCGCCGAGATGGCGGCGCGCATCCGCGCCGTCGAGCAGCGCGCTCATGTGGCCGGGGTGAACCGCCGCGGTGACGTGGCCGCGCTTGCGGTCGAGATCGAGCGCGTAACGCGCGCCGATCCCGTCGATCAGGTCCATCGACTCGGCCGATGCGAAGCGCCACAGCCGCTTCGCATCGTCGTGCGACAGGTTCTCGATCATGTCGGCCGCTTCCCAGCGCGCGAGGCCCGGCGTCAATTGGCCGCCGTTGCGGCCCGACGCGGCCGAGCCGACGTGATGCTTGTCGACGAGGATCGTGTCGACGCCCGCTTCCGCGAGATGCAGCGCGGCCGATGCGCCGAGCAGCCCCGCGCCGATCACGAGCACGTCGCAGACGGCGTCTTGCGCGAGCGGCGCGCTGTTTTCATGGCGCGACAGCGACGCCTCGTACCAGTTCGCCGGGCGCTCGCCGTCGTAGCGGGCCGGATCGCACCAGTTCCAGTTGTCTTTCTCGATATTCAGTTGCGTTTGCTCGAAACGCGATTCGCCCTGGATCAGGGGCTTGTGATTGGAAGTCATGATTGCACTTGCATGGTCTTGGCCGCCTGTCGAAGCGCCCCGTTGCTTCGGGGCTTCGCGGGTGGGGCAGCCGGTTCCACTTGGGTGTCAACGAGATAAGGGCGCGATGGCCCGTGTTGACGGCAGACACGCTCGCGTCTGCCTGAATCCCGGACTGTGCGAAAGCACGTATTGAGAGGTGCCGGGACACCCAATTTCTACACCGCAGAAATAATTCTACAGTGTAGAATAAGCTTTCGTCAAGTTTACAGTCGGCGCGATGCCGCGCCTGCCAGCCTGCCTCGATGAAAGACACACCCACCCAGGGGCCGCGCGGCCTCGACAAGGACGCGATCGTCGCGGCCGCGCTCGCGCTGCTCGAAGACGTCGGCGAGGCCGCGTTCAGCGTGCGCAAGCTCGCGCAATCGGTCGGCTGCGACCCGATGAGCGTGCTGTATCACTTCAAGTCGAAGGACGGCCTGAGCCGCGCGATCGCGAATGCGCTGTCGCGCTCGCTCGTGCCGGTCGATCCGTCGCAGCCGTGGCGCGAACGGCTGCGCGACCTCGCGCGCCAGTACCGCGCACTCGCGCTGCGCTACCCGGCCGCCTTCGCGCTGCTGCAGCGGCACATGAGCACGGGGCCGGCCGATCTCGCGCACATCGAGGCCGTGCATCGCGCGCTGACCGACGCCGGCATCCCGCGCGCGGCGCTGCCGTCGGTATGCGTCGGCTGGTACGCGGCCGTGATCGGCCTCGCCGCCGCCGAAGCGGGCGGCCTCACGCGCGCCGCGAACGACGTCGAGCTCGCGGAAATGCACGCGCTGTCCGACACCGCGCATCCGCTTGTCAAGTCGGCCGCCCCGCTCTATGCGCAGCTCGATCCGGCCGTCGTGCACGACACGATGCTCGACGTGCTGCTCGACGGCATCACGCAACGCGCGCGCGCGGCCTGACATCGGCATACGCGCCGCCAACGAAAAAGGCGCCCGAATGAAGGCGCCTTTCCATGACGATGGCCGCGAACCGCGCTCAGTGCTGATGCGCGAGGCCGATCTTCAGCATGACCTGATCGACGATCTGTTCGGGCGTCAGCTCGATGCTGACCTCGATCGCTTCATCCGGGCCCGGCTCCTCGAGCGTATCGAGCTGGCTCTTCAGCAGCGACGGATCGAAGAAATGGCCGGTGCGGCTCTTCAGGCGCTCTTGCAACACCTCGAACGAACCCTTCAGATACACGAACCGCACGTCGGTGTCGGTGCCGCGCAGCACGTCGCGGTACGACCGTTTCAGCGACGAGCACGTGAACACGGCCGTCTCGCCGGCGCGCTGCTTTTCCTCGATGGCCGCGCGAATCGTGCGCAGCCACGGCCAGCGGTCTTCATCGGTCAGCGGAATGCCGTGGTGCATCTTTTCCTTGTTCGCCGCGCTGTGAAACGCGTCGCCGTCGGTATAGCTGCACGACAGGCGTTCCGCCAGCATTTCGCCGATTCGCGACTTGCCCGCGCCCGACACGCCCATTGCGATCAGAATCATTGACTACCCCTTGTTACAGAACCAGGCTCAGCAGCAGCGTAAAGCTCAGACCGAGCACCGAGATGATGGTTTCAAGCAGCGACCAGGTCTTGAACGTCTGCCCGACCGTCATCCCGAAATATTCCTTGATCAGCCAGAAGCCGCCGTCGTTCACGTGCGAGAAGATCAGCGAGCCCGAGCCCGTCGCGAGCACCAGCAGCTCCGGGCTGACCGTCGTGCCGGCCGCCGCCGCGATCGGCGCGACGATGCCGCAGGCCGTCGTCATCGCGACCGTCGCCGAGCCCGTGGCCAGACGCATCAGCGCCGCGACGAACCAGCCGAGCAGCAGCGGGGACAGGTGCGCGTGCTTCGCGGTCTCGACGATCTGCTGCGAGATCCCGCTGTCGCGCAGGACGCCGCCGAAGCCGCCGCCCGCGCCGACGATCAGCGTGATGCCGGCGATCGGCGCCAGGCACTCGCCGCAGAATTTCTGGATCTGATCGCGGTTGAAGCCCTGCTTCGCGCCGAAGGTCCAGAAGCTCACGAGCACGGCGATCAGCAGCGCGACGTCCGAGTTGCCCGCAAAGCGCAGCAGGTTGTTCGGCAGCGACTTCGGCGTGAACACCAGGTCGGCCCAGCTGCCGACGAGCATCAGCACGACGGGCAGCAGGATCGTGAACAGCGTGATGCCGAAGCTCGGCAGTTCGCGCTTGCCGCCATCCGCGCGCGAATCGACGAATTGCGCGGCGAGCGGGTTGTTTTCCGGCAGTTTCACGAACTTCGAGATCACCAGCGCGAACAGCGGACCGGCGATGATCGCGGTCGGCACGCCGACGATCAGGCCGAACGCGATCGTCTTGCCGATATCGGCGCCGTATTGCTGGACGGCCAGCAGCGCGGCCGGGTGCGGCGGGATCAGCCCGTGCACGACCGACAGGCCTGCCACCATCGGCAGGCCGACGACGAGCAGCGACTTGCCGGTGCGCTTCGCGACGTTGAACGCGATCGGGATCAGCAGCACGAAGCCGACTTCGAAGAACACCGGCAGGCCGACGATGATCGCGACGAACATCATCGCCCAGTGGATGTTCTTTTCACCGAACCAGTCGATCAGCGTGGTCGCGATCCGTTCGGCGCCGCCCGATTCGGCCATCATCTTGCCGAGCATCGTGCCGAGGCCGACGACGATCGCGATGTGGCCGAGCGTGCCGCCGGTGCCCGTCTCGAACGACTTGACGATCTTGTCCATCGGCATGCCGACGACGAGGCCGAGGCCGAGTGAAACGATGATCAGCACCAGGAACGGGTAGATCTTGTAGCGCGCGATCATCAGGATCAGCGCGGCAATCGCGATCAGCGTGAATACGAGCAGCATGCTGCCTTGGACGGCCGCCATGTGGCACTCCTCCTAGAATTGTTCGAACCGGGCGCGTTGCGAGTATGCCCGGCTATGCAGGTCTCCGAAACACGGGGGTACCCCCCGTCAGGACGCTGAATTTTACTTATCTTTGCGATCCGCGGATAGAACCGGTTCCATCAGCAAAAACCCTCGGTAAAACAAGCACTAACGCTTGTTTTCCGAGGGCTCGTTCCTCATTTCATACAAGGATCAGCGCGGCAACTGGCTCGCCGCTTGCGCGAGGCGCGTGACTTCGGCCCAGTCCTGCGCGGCGAGCGCGGCCTTCGGCGTGAGCCACGAGCCGCCGACGCACACGACGTTCGGCAGTTTCAGGAAGTTCGGCGCGGCGTCGACCGTGATGCCGCCCGTCGGGCAGAACTTCAGCGCCGGGAACGGGCCGTGGAACGCCTGCAGCATCGGCACGCCGCCCGCCTGCTGCGCGGGGAAGAACTTCACGATGTCGTAGCCGAATTCGAGCGCCTGGATGATGTCGCTCGGCGTCATCACGCCCGGCAGCAGTGGCAGGCCCGCGTCGAGCGACGCGAGGTGCAGGTCCTTCGTCAGGCCCGGCGACACGCCGAACGTGGCGCCCGCGCGCTTCGCCTGCGCGCAGTGCTCGGGCTTCGTGATCGTGCCGACGCCGACGACGATGTCGTCCGCGAGCTGGCTCGCGCGCTGGATCGCCTCCAGGCCGGCCGGCGTGCGCAGCGTGATCTCGAGCACCTTCACGCCACCCGCGTGCAATGCACGCGACACGTTTTCGCCCTGCTCGACCGAGTCGAATGCGAGCACCGGAATGACCGGGCCCAGCTTCACGATTTCAGCAATCGTCTTCATTGAATTGGCTCCTTGAAATTCATGCGGCGACGCCGACGGCCGTTTCGCCGACCAGCGTCCCGAAAACCGATGCGCCCTGCTCGGCCGGCGCCGCGGCCGCGCGGAACACGCCGAACAGTTCGCGGCCGAAGCCGACTTCGTTCTCGGCCTGGTGCTGCGGCTGCGCGACCGGGCGCGCGAGCCATTCGGCGTCGTCGACCTCGATGTCGAGCACGCCCGCTTCCGCGTCGATCACGAGCATGTCGCCCGTCTTCACCTTGCCGATCGGGCCGGCCAGCAGCGCTTCCGGCGACACGTGGATCACGGCCGGCACCTTGCCCGACGCGCCCGACATGCGGCCGTCGGTCACCAGCGCGACGTGGAAGCCCTGATCCTGCAGCACGCCGAGCAGCGGCGTCAAACGGTGCAGCTCGGGCATGCCGTTCGCGCGCGCGCCCTGAAAGCGCACCACCGCGACGAAATCGCGCTTCAGCTCGCCGCGATCGAACGCTTCCTGCACGGCTTCCTGCGAGTCGAACACGATCGCGGGCGCCGTCACCTTGCGGTGCTCCGGCGCGACCGCCGAAATCTTGATCACGCCGCGGCCGAGCCGGCCCTGCATCAGGCGCAGGCCGCCGTCCGGCTGGAACGGGTCGCGAATGCCGCGCAGCACCTTCGTATCGTGGCTCTCGGCCGTGCCGTCGACCCACGTCAGCTTGCCGTCGATCAGCTTCGGCTCCTTCGTGTAGTGCGACAGGCCCTTGCCCGCGACCGTCGTCACGTCCTCGTGCAGCAGCCCGCCTTCGAGCAGGTTGCGCACCAGGAACGCGACACCGCCCGCCGCGTGGAAATGGTTCACGTCGGCCTTGCCGTTCGGGTAGATCTTCGCGAGCAGCGGCACGACGGCCGACAGTTCGTCGAAATCGTTCCAGTCGATCAGGATGCCGGCCGCGCGCGCGATCGCGACCAGGTGCAGCGTGTGGTTGGTCGAGCCGCCCGTCGCGAGCAGTGCGACGATCCCGTTGACGATCGCCTTCTCGTCGATCACATGGCCGATCGGCGTGTACTGGCCGCGCTCGACGGTCAGGTCGAGCACGCGGCGCGCGGCCTCGGCCGTCAGCGCGTCGCGCAGCGGCGTGTGCGGATGGATGAACGCCGAGCCCGGCAGGTGCAGGCCCATCAGCTCCATCAGCATCTGGTTGCTGTTCGCGGTGCCGTAGAACGTGCAGGTGCCGTGGCCGTGATAGGCGGCCGATTCGGCTTCGAGCAGCGCGTCGCGGCCGACCTGGCCGGTCGCGAACTGCTGGCGGATCTTCGCCTTGTCGTCGTTGGACAGCCCGCTCGTCATCGGGCCGGCCGGCACGAAGATGGTCGGCAGGTGGCCGAACTGCAGCGCGCCGATCAAGAGGCCCGGCACGATCTTGTCGCAGATGCCGAGGCAGAGCGCCGCATCGAACATGTTGTGCGTGAGCGCGATCGCCGTGCCCATCGCGATCGCCTCGCGCGAGAACAGCGACAGCTCCATGCCCGGGTTGCCCTGCGTGACGCCGTCGCACATCGCCGGCACGCCGCCGGCGAACTGCGCGACGCCGCCGTTCTCGCGCGCGGCCGCCTTGATGATGTCGGGGAAATTCTTGTACGGCGCGTGCGCGGACAACATCTCGTTGTACGAGGACACGATACCGATGTTCGGTTCGCGAATCGCCTTGATCTGGAACTTGTCGTTGCCCTCGAGGCCTGCGAAGCCGTGTGCGAGGTTCGCGCACGACAGCGCGCCGCGGGCCGGGAACTTGCCTTGCGCACCGTCGATGCGCTGCAGATAGGCGGAACGGGTCGATTGGCTGCGGGCGATCACGCGTTCGGTGACCTTCGCCAGGGTGGGGTGCAGCGACGTCATGCTGGGCGCTCCTGTATGCCGGCCGACACCGGCGGTTGGAATCGTGGGGACGGTCGCGCTTCGTCGACCGAACGACGCAAGTCTAGTAGAAAAACTACATGCACGCAATGTAGATCGACGCGTGTGCAACCCTTATTCCCGCCACCAGCAAGGCTTTAATCAGTAAAAACCCTAATTCGGCTCGCCAGACCCGCATGGCAACGCTCGCAATTCCGCTAGTATTTTCATGTAGATTTTCTACAATTCGATTGCGATACACTCGCTCATCCGAACCCGATTTCCACGTGCCGTCCCATGCTGCCCCGCATTGAAGCGATCCGCGCCGAGTTGCGCCCGTCCGAGCGCAAGCTCGCCGACTACATTCTCGCCGCACCGCGCGAGGTGCTCGACCTCGCGATGACCGAGCTGTCGGCCCGCGCGGGCGTCAGCCAGCCGACGATCGCGCGCTTCTGCCAGGCGCTCGGCTGCAGCGGCTTTCGCGAATTCAAGATCCGGCTCGCGCAGAGCGTCGCGCCCGGCGTGTCGTCGGTGTATCGCGACGTCGAGCCCGATGAGCCGGCGCCCGGCATCATCGGCAAGGTGTTCGACCGCACGATCGGCGCGCTGATCGAGGTGCGCAACAGCCTGTCGGCGGGCAGCGTCGCCGACGCGATCGCGCTGCTGTCGAACGCGTCGCGCATCGAGTTCTACGGCGCCGGCGGCTCGGGCATCGCCGCGCAGGACATCCAGCACAAGTTCTTCCGGCTCGGCGTGCCGAGCGTCGCGTATTCGGATCCACACACGTTCTCGATGTCGTCGGCGCTGCTCGGGCCGCACGACGTCGTCGTCGCGATCTCGAACACCGGCCGCACGCGCGATATCGTCGACGCCGCGCGCTCCGCGCTCGCGTGCGGCGCGAAAGTCGTCGCGATCACGCAGAGCCATTCGCCGCTCGCGAAGCTCGCGACGGTCAGCCTCGCGTCGAACGTCGCCGAGGAAACGGACGTGTTCTCGCCGATGACGTCGCGGATGTCGCATCTCGCGATCGGCGACATCCTCGCGGTCGGCGTCGCGCTGTCGCGCGGGCCGGCGCTGATGGAACGCGTCGGCCGCGCGAAGGAAGCGATCACGCGGCGCCGGATCGACGATCCGGTGAAGGATTGAGCCGGAGCGGGACGCCGCGCGTAAACGAACAACGGCGCCCCGAGGGGCGCCGTTGCACATCGATCGCCGGCCGCGCGTTGCGGCGAACTCAGAACGGCTTGATCACCACCAGCGCGACCGCGGCGAGCATGCCGAGCACCGGCAGCTCGTTGAACACGCGATACCACTTGTCGGTGCGGCGGTTCTCGCCGCGCTCGAACACCCGCAGCAGGTGCCCGCAATACGCGTGATAGACGATTAGCAGCAGTACCACCGTCACCTTTGCGTGGATCCAGCCCTGCCCCTGCCCGATGCCGATCACGAGCCAGAGCCACAACCCGCAGGCCAGTGCCGGCACCGCGATCATCGTCATGAAGCGGAACAGCTTGCGCGCCATCAGCAGCAAGCGCCGCACCGCGGCCGGATCGGTCTCCATGGCCAGGTTCACGTAGATGCGCGGCAGGTAGAACAGCCCCGCGAACCACGCGGCGATCAGAACGATATGAAACGTCTTGACCCAGAGCATTGCCATCGGTTGTGCGCCTCGCGGTTGACTTACTGACGGCCTTCGCCGTGCCCGAGCACCACGTACTTCAGCGACGTGAGCCCTTCCAGGCCGACCGGGCCGCGTGCGTGCAGCTTGTCGTTCGAGATGCCGATTTCCGCGCCGAGGCCGAATTCGAAACCGTCCGCGAAGCGCGTCGACGCGTTGACCATCACGCTCGCCGAATCGACTTCGCGCAGGAAGCGCATCGCGCGGTCGTGATCCTCGGTGACGATCGCATCGGTGTGATGCGAGCCGTAATGGTTGATGTGCTCGATCGCGGCGTCGAGGCCGTCGACAACCTTGATCGCAAGCACCGGCGCGAGATATTCGGTGTGCCAGTCTTCTTCCGTCGCGTCGACGAGCGGGCCGACGCCCGCATCGGCGAGCACCGCGCGCGCGGCTGCATCGACGCGCAGTTCGACCTGCTTGTCGCGATACAGCTTGCCGAGCGGCGGCAGCAGCTGCGCGGCGATATCGCTCGCGACGAGCAGCGTCTCCATCGTGTTGCAGGTGCCGTAGCGGTGCGTCTTCGCGTTGTCGCAGACGGTCAGCGCCTTCGCGAGATCGGCGCGGTCGTCGACATACACGTGGCAGATGCCGTCGAGATGCTTGATCATCGGCACGCGTGCCTCGTTGATCAGCCGTTCGATCAGGCTCTTGCCGCCGCGCGGCACGATCACGTCGACGTACTCGGTCATCGTGATCAGCTTGCCGACCGCCGCGCGATCGGCCGTCGCGACGACCTGCACCGCATCCTGCGGCAGGCCTGCCGCCTCGAGCCCTTCGCCGATGAGCTTCGCGAGCGCCGCATTCGATTCGAGCGCTTCGGAACCGCCGCGCAGGATCGTCGCGTTGCCGGACTTCAGGCACAGCGCGGCCGCGTCGATCGTCACGTTCGGGCGCGACTCGTAGATGATGCCGATCACGCCGAGCGGCACGCGCATCTGGCCGACCTGGATCCCGCTCGGCCGGAACTTGAGGTTGCCGATCTCCCCGATCGGATCGGCCAGCGACGCGACCTGGCGCAGCCCTTCGACCATCGTGTTCAGCGCCTTGTCCGACAGCGTCAGGCGGTCGACGAACGCCGCATCGAGCCCCTTTTCGCGGGCGCGGGCGACGTCGCGCGCATTCGCGTCCTTCAGCGCCTGCGCGTCGCGTTCGATCGCGCGGGCCACGGCGTCGAGCGCCGCGTTCTTCGCGGCCGTGCTGGCGCGCGCCATCGCGCGGGAAGCGTGCCGGGCGCGACGGCCCAGGTCGGTCATGTACTGATCGATATCCATCGTGTGACTCGAGAAGCGAGCCGCGCGGAGCGGCATGAATTCGTGGGGAAGCGTGGGCGGCCATCCGTGCGCGGTGGCGGCCGCCAGACGGCGCCGCGCAGTGGCGCCCGGTCATCAAAACATTGTAAGCGGGTTGCGCAGCGCGCGCTGAAGGCCCGAACGGGACTTAGCGTCGCACGCGACCCGCGGTCGGCGGTCGCTCGCCGCGCTCGCCCGCGACCGTCATCGCAAGCTGGAACAGCCCGTCCCACGGGTCGGGCGGCGGTTCGTCCTGCGTACGGCGGCCCGGCGCGACGGCCGTCAGCCCCTTGACCTGCCGGTCGAGCTTCGCGGCGAACGCGAGCGCCTTTTCGAGCACCGCTTCCGACACGCGGTTCAGCGCGGGCGCGATCAACCGCTCGCGCGGCCCCCACACGCGGTTCTCGCGCAGCAGCGTCGCGAGCGGCTTGCCGGCCGTCGTGCCGCGCTTGATCCGCAGCAGCGTGCGCAATTCCTCGACGACGGCCCACATCACGAGCACGATCGCCTCGCCCTCGCCCTTCAGGCCGTCGATCATCCGCGCGAGCCGCGCGGCATCGCCGGCGAGCATCGCCTCGTTCAGCTTGAACACGTCGTAGCGCGCGACGTTCAGCACCGCGTCGTGCACCTGCTCGAACGACAGCGCACCCTGCGGATACAGCAGCCCGAGCTTCTGGATTTCCTGGTGCGCGGCGAGCAGGTTGCCCTCGACGCGCTCCGCGATGAACTGCAGCGCGCGGCGCCCGTCGTCGCCGGATGCGACGCGCTGGCCCTGCATCGACAGGCGCTGCCCGATCCAGTTCGGCAGTTGCGCGCGATCGACCGGATCGATCTTCAGCGCGACGCCGCCGTTCTGCAGCGCGGTAAACCATGCGGATTTCTGCGTGGCCGCGTCGAGACGCGGCAACGTGACGAGCATCAGCGCGTCGGGGTTCGGCGTGGCCGCGAGCGTCTTCAGCGCGTCGGCGCCTTCCTTGCCGGGCTTGCCCGACGGAATGCGCAGCTCGATCAGCTGGCGCTCGCCGAACAGCGACATCGCCTGGGTCGCGCCGAGCAGCACGCTCCAGTCGAAGCCGCGTTCGACCGTATGCACCGAACGCTCGGTAAAGCCGGCCGCGCGCGCGGCCGCACGAATGCGGTCGCACGCTTCCTGCGCGAGCAGCGGCTCGTCGCCGTAGACGGTGTAGAGCCCGGCCAGCCCCTTCGCGAGGTGCGGCTCCAGCGCATCAAGTCGCAATTGCATCGCTGCGTGCGCCCGCGATCAGAGCGGCGGCGGCGGCAGCGGCGCGCGCGGCGCCACGCCCGGCACCACGTCCTCCGGCGCCGGCGTCAGCGAATGGACGATCGCGAGACGCCGCATCAACTGGTCGACTGCGTCGTTCTGCATGTCGCCGTACAGGATGTCGGCTTCCTGCGCCTTCGCGTTCGTGTACTGGTCGCTGTAGGTCATCGCGCGGTTCAGCGCGATCGCGCTCGGCGGGATCAGCACGGTGCCGTCCTTGCTCGTCAGCGTGTAGTTCAGCGTGTAGAACAGCGCGTATTCCTGCGCGGAGCCGTACTTGTTGAGCGTCAGCGTGTTCTGGCCACGCGACTCCCACATGCGCAGCACGGCGTCGGCATCGTCCGCCGACTTGACGATCTTCGTGTCGCTGCCGGCCTGGACGAGGCGCGTGAGCCGCGCCTCGACGGGCGCCGGCGCACCGGCCACGAACAGGTGCTTGAACGCGTAGTCCTGCTGGCCGCGCAACTGGAAGCCGCATGCCGACAGCGCGACCGCGCTGCCGACGAGCATCAAAAACGATCTGCGGATCACCTTCGCTCCTTCTGTGTGCACCCGACGGCCCGCGGCCGTCAGACGACGATGTTCACGAGGCGGCCCGGCACGACGACGATCTTCTTCGCCGGCTTGCCGTCGCTGAATTTCGCGAATGCCTCGTCGGCCACCGCCGCCGCTTCGATCGCGTCGCGGCTCGCGTCCTTCGCGACCTTCAGCGCGCCGCGCACCTTGCCGTTCACCTGCAGCACGAGTTCGATCTCGGCCTGCTCGAGCGCGGCCTCGTCGACCTTCGGCCACGGCGCATCGAGCAGCGGACCGAATTCGTCCGCGTAGCCGAGCGCCTTCCACAGCTCGAACGTGATGTGCGGCACGACCGGGTACAGCACGCGCAGCAGCACGCCGTAGGTTTCGCGCAGCACGGCGGGCGTCGCGCCCTTCGCGCCGTCGATCGCGTTCAGCATCTTCATCGCGGCCGACACGACCGTGTTGTACTGCAGGCGCTGGTAGTCGAAATCGGCCTGCTTCAGCACGCTGTAGATCTCGCGGCGCAGCGCCTTGTCGGCGTCACCCAGCGCGGCGGCATCGAAACCCGCGCGGGCCGCGAGCGCTTCGCGGTTGCCGAAGCCGAAGCTCCACACGCGGCGCAGGAAGCGGCTCGCGCCCTCGACGCCCGCGCCCGACCACTCGAGCTGCTGCTCCGGCGGCGCCGCGAACATCGTGAACAGGCGCGCGGTATCGGCGCCGTACTGGTCGATCAGCAGTTGCGGATCGACGCCGTTGTTCTTCGACTTCGACATCTTCTCGATGCCGCCGAGCACGACCGGCTGGCCGTCCGCATTCAGCGTCGCGCCGACCGGGCGGCCCTTGTCGTCGTGCGTGACCGTCACGTCGAGCGGGTTGTACCAGGTCTTCTTGCCGGCCGCGTCCTCGCGGTAGTACGTCTCGTTCAGCACCATCCCCTGCGTGAGCAGGTTCTTCGCCGGCTCGCCGAACTTCACGAGGCCGAGGTCGCGCATCACCTTGGTCCAGAAGCGCGAATACAGCAGGTGCAGGATCGCGTGCTCGATGCCGCCGATGTATTGATCCATCGGCATCCAGTAATCGGTGCGCGCGTCGACCATGGTCTCGGCGTCCGGCGCCGTGTAGCGCGAGAAGTACCACGACGAATCGACGAAGGTGTCCATCGTGTCGGTTTCGCGCTTCGCCGCCGCGCCGCACTTGGGACACGTGCAGTTCAGGAACGCTTCGGACTTCGCGAGCGGGTTGCCCGTGCCGTCCGGCACGAGGTCTTCCGGCAGCACGACCGGCAGGTCGGCCTCCGGCACCGGCACGTCGCCGCACGACGGGCAGTGGATGATCGGGATCGGCGTGCCCCAGTAGCGCTGGCGCGACACGCCCCAGTCGCGCAGGCGCCACGTGACCTGCTTGTCGCCGAAGCCGCCGGCCTTCAGGTCGGCCGCGACCGCGTCCACCGCTTCCGTGTAGCGCAGGCCGTCGTACTTGCCGCTGTTCACGCAGACCGCGGTTTCCTTGTCGCCGTACCACTCCTGCCAGGCATCCAGCGAGTACGTCTGCCCTTCGCTCGCGATCACCTGCTTGATCGGCAGATCGTATTTCTTCGCGAACGCGAAATCGCGCTCGTCGTGGCCCGGCACGCCCATCACCGCGCCTTCGCCATAGCTCATCAGCACATAGTTGCCGATCCACACCTCGACCGGCTCGCCGGTCAGCGGGTGCTTGACCGAGAAGCCGGTCGCGACGCCCTTCTTCTCCATCGTCGCGACGTCGGCCTCGGCGACGCCGCCGCGCTTGCATTCGTCGATGAACGCGAGCAGCTCCGGCTTGTCCTGCGCGAGGCGCGTGGCGAGCGGGTGCTCGGCCGCGATCGCGCAGAACGTGACGCCCATGATCGTGTCGGCGCGCGTCGTGAACACGCGCAGCAGCTTCTGCTCGCCGTCGAGTTCGTACGGGAAGCCGAAGTTCACGCCGAAGCTCTTGCCGATCCAGTTCTGCTGCATGATCTTCACGCGCTCGGGCCAGCCGAGGCCGTCGAGGTCGTTCAGCAGCTCATCCGCGTACTGCGTGATGCGCAGGTAGTACATCGGGATCTCGCGCTTCTCGACGAGCGCGCCGGAGCGCCAGCCGCGGCCGTCGATCACCTGCTCGTTCGCGAGCACGGTCTGGTCGACCGGATCCCAGTTCACGGTGCCCGTCTTCTTGTACGCGATGCCCTTCTCGAGCATCTTCAGGAACAGCCACTGGTTCCACTTGTAGTAGTCGGGCTTGCACGTCGCGATTTCGCGCGACCAGTCGATCGCGAGGCCCATCGACTGCATCTGGCCCTTCATGTAGTCGATGTTGTCGTAGGTCCACTTCGCGGGCGGCACGCCGTTCGCCATCGCGGCGTTCTCGGCCGGCATCCCGAACGCGTCCCAGCCCATCGGCATCAGCGTGTTGTAGCCGTTCATCCGCAGATAGCGGTACATCACGTCGTTGATCGTGTAGTTGCGCACGTGACCCATGTGCAGCTTGCCGGACGGGTACGGCAGCATCGACACGCAGTAGAACTTCGGCTTCTGCGCATCTTCCTTCGTCTTGTAGGCATCGGCTGCGCGCCAGTCGCCCTGGGCGGCGGCTTCGACGTCGGCGGGTACGTATCTCTCGTGCATGGTGTGGTTCGGGCTAGGCTTTAAGCGGCGCGACGGCTCGCGCGCAGGATTGGATCGAAATCGTGCGTGCCCGGCGCGGGAACGGGCTGAGCGGTTCCGGGCCGGGAAAAACGTCGATTATACCGCCCGTGCGGGCCCGCACGGCCGGTCTCTCGCGGGCCGGGGCCCGCAACGCCGGCGTATCAGGGTTTCGCGCCGGCGGCGGGCGGCGCGGCGCCGCCGGCCGGCGGCACGTCGGTCACGAAGCCGATCCGCGTGAGGCCCGCGGCCTGCGCGGCGCCCATCACTTGCGCGATCACGTCGTAGCGCGTCGCGCGCGACGCGCGCAGCCGCAACTCGGGCGGCGCGGCGCCCGCGGCGGCGGCCCGGAAGCGCGCGGGCAGCGCGTCGAGCGCCACGGGCGCGTCGTCCCAGTAAAGCTTGCCCGCGTCGTCGATCGACAGCGTGACGGATTGCGGCGTGTCGCGCGCGACGCTCGCCGCCACCTTCGGCAGGTCGAGCCGGATCGCGTGCGTCATCAGCGGCGCGGTGATGATGAAGATGACGAGCAGCACGAGCATCACGTCGATCAGCGGCGTCATGTTGATCTCCGCCATCGGCGCGGACGTCTTGTGGTGCTCGAGCCCGCCGAATGCCATGGTCGTTCCTCCGGGGCCGGCGCGTCAGGCGCCCTGCGCGCACACGAATACGTGCAGATCGCGCGCGAAGCCGTCGAGTTCCTCGGCAAGCTGCCGGACGAGCCGGCCGAGGATGTTGTACGCGAGCACCGCGGGAATCGCGACGACCAGCCCGAACGCGGTCATGATCAGCGCCTCGCCCACCGGGCCCGCGACGTTCTCGATCTGCGCCTGCCCGCTCGCGGCGATGCTGCCGAGCGCGTGGTAGATACCCCACACGGTGCCGAGCAGCCCGACGAACGGCGCGGTGCTGCCGATCGACGCGAGCAGCACCTGGCCGAATTCGAGGCGCCGCTGCGAGCGCAGCATCGCGTGCCGCAACGCGCGCAGCACGCGTTCGCCGCGCTCGACGCGCGCGGCCAGCGCGGCCGGGTCGTGGTCGTCGGCCGCGTCGCGCGCGGCTTCGGCGAGCGGCACGAACACGCGCTCGCGATCGGCGCCGGCCAGTGCGGCGATGCCCGCGTCGAGCGACGGCGCGCGCCAGAACGCGGCGAGCGCGCGCGGCCCCTGCCGCTTCGCGCGGACCAGCAGCCAGGCTTTCATGAAGAGGAAGCACCAGCTGGCGACGGACATCGCCAGCAGCACATAGGCGACGGCGTGCGTGATCGCATCGCCGCTTTCGAGGTAGTGGACAACGCCGGTGGGAATCGCCATCGGAGTTTCCTCGCGGGTGTCAGCGCAGGCCGAGCACGTCCTGCATGTCGAACAGGCCGGCGCCGCGCGCCGACAGGAAGCGCACCGCACGCAACGCGCCCTGCGCGTACGACACGCGGCTCGACGACTTGTGCGTGATCTCGATGCGCTCGCCGATCCCGGCGAACAGCACGGTGTGATCGCCGACGATATCGCCGCCGCGCACCGCCGCAAAGCCGATCGACGACGGATCGCGCTCGCCCGTCACGCCGTGGCGGCCGTACACCGCGCAGTCGTCGAGCGAGCGGCCGAGCGCGCCGGCGACGGCTTCGCCCATCATCAGCGCGGTGCCCGACGGCGCGTCGACCTTGTGGCGGTGATGCGCCTCGATGATCTCGATGTCGTAGCCGTGCGAGAAATGCTCCGCCGCGAATTCGAGGAGCTTCAGCGTGACGTTCACGCCGACGCTCATGTTCGCCGCGAACACGATGCCGATCTTGCCCGCGGCGGCCTGCAGCTCGGCCTTCTGCTCGGCGGTGAAGCCGGTCGTGCCGATCACGAGCTTCACGTCGTGGCGCAGCGCGGCCTCGATGTGGGCCATCGTGCCTTCCGGACGCGTGAAATCGATCAGATAGTCGGCCTGCGCGAACACGGCGTCGAGATCGTCGGTCAGCTTGATCCCGGTGTCCTTGCCGAGAAACGCACCGGCGTCCTGGCCGAGGAACGGCGAACCGGCGCGGTCGAGCGCGCCGACGAGCTGCGCGTCGGCATCGTTGAGAACGGCTTCGATCAGCATCCGGCCCATTCGGCCCGATGCGCCGGCAATCGCAATCTTCATGGCTTTCTACACGACAGGTCTAAAGGCGGGCGGCGCATGCCGCCCCGTTTCCGCACGCCGGCCGCTTACTGCGCCGGTGCGGTGAGCGGCTGGTTCTGCAGGTTGTCCGAGCCTTGCGGGCCGACCGGCGGCGACGCCTCGTTCGACACGTTCGGCTGCGGCGGACGATGGAACTGAAACTGCGGCTGGATCGCCGGCGCGGCGCCCGGCGGCTGGCCGCCCGGCACCGGCGCGCCGCCCGAGGCCTGCGCGGCCGGCGTGAACCGGCGCGACGCCGCACCCTGCCCCGACACCTGGTTGGTCGCGCGGTTCGCCGCGCGCGCCGCCTGGGCGTTCGCATCCTGGTCGACCACCGCGCCCGGCGCCGGCTCGGTGGCCGGGCTCGCGGCGGCGGCAGCCTGCGCGGCGCTCGCGGCCGCAGCGGCTTCGGACGCCTTCTTCGCCGCGGCAGCGGCCTTCGCCTTCTTGCCGCCGCGGTCGCCGTCGATGTCGGCCAGCAGGTCGAGCTCGGACGGCAGGTTGTCGGCGCCGCTCCAGCTCGCGACGCGATCGCCCGAGAAGTTGATGACGAGGTCGCGCTGCTGGACGATCGACGTCGAGCCGCGCTTGAAGTAGAAGAGGTAATCCCAGCGATCCGCGTGGAACATGTCCGCCAGCAGCGGCGTGCCGAGCAGCGCGCGGACCTGCTCGCGCGTCATGCCGACCTGCAGCTGGGCGGCCTTCTCCTGCGACACGAAGTTGCCTTGCACGACGGTGATCCGATACGGCGTGATGCTCTGCGCGATGCGCTGCGTCACGCTGTCGTACGACGAACAACCCGCCAGCGCGACAACGGCGGCGGCAGCGATGATGGCACTCCGCATGCGACTCCTCTGAAAGTGCGAAAGCGATTCTGGGATCATTTCCTTCACCGTGCTGGCCCGCGTACAGGCCGCGCGTATATCTGGAACGGCGAAAAGCCGGTAACATTGAAGCCCTGCATTGTACTCTAGGGATGCCTAGCCATGACCAATCCGACGGATCTCAAGAATATCGGGCTAAAGGCCACCCTACCGCGCCTCAAGATTCTCGAGATCTTCCAGCAGAGCCCCGTGCGCCACCTGACGGCCGAAGACGTCTACCGCAACCTGCTCAACGAGCAGCTCGACATCGGGCTCGCCACCGTCTATCGCGTGCTCACGCAGTTCGAGCAGGCCGGCCTGCTGTCGCGCAGCAACTTCGAATCCGGCAAGGCGGTGTTCGAGCTGAACGAAGGCTCGCACCACGACCACCTCGTGTGCCTCGATTGCGGCCGCGTCGAGGAATTCTTCGACGCCGAGATCGAGAGCCGCCAGCAGGCGATCGCGAAGGAGCGCGGCTTCCGGCTCCAGGAGCACTCGCTCGCGATGTACGGTTCGTGCACGACCGAGAACTGCCCGCACCGCAAGCACTGAATCGCGCCACCCGCGCACGCGGCACGGCCCGGCCGGCATCTCGCCGCCCGGGCCGTGTGCTTTTTCGGCGCGCCTGCCGCGCGCCGGGAATCCTTACGAAAACCCTTCGACGCCCGCGCAGACCGGCTCGAACGCCAGCGTCCACGCGTGCTCCAGCGGGATCTCGTCGCAGTTCGGCTGCGGCCCGCCGCGATCGACGATCACGAAATCGCTGACCGCGTCGAGCGCGAGCAGCGGATGATGCCAGACGCCCTTCGCATAATTGACGCCCTGCCAGCCCTCGGCCAGGAACGCGCGCATCGCATCGGGCCGGAATTCGCCGGCCGGCGCGACGACGATCGCATAACGCGACACGGCCGCGAGCGGGATGAACGCCTGGCTGCCGTGCGGATGGCGCTCCATCAGCGTGATCGCCACCGGCAGCGCGCGCGGCTGCGCGCGAAACACGCTGACGAGCGGCCGGCCGCCGTCCGCGCACACGTCGATCGTCGCGAGATCGTGAAAGCGCTCGGTCGTGCCGCCGTTGATCGGGAAATGCCGCGCGCCTTCGAGCGCGATCACGTCGCCGAACGGCGCGAACGCTTCGCGGGTCAGGCGCTCGACGCGCAGGATCGGAGTTCCGCTCATGCCGCCCCCCTCCCTCAAGCCGGCTCGCCCCACAGACGCAGGCGCGACACGCCGCCGTCCGGGAAGATGTTGAACCGCACGTGCGTGACGGGGCCGAGCGCCGCGAGCGCGTCGAACGTGTGCACGTGGTCCATCTGCAGCTTCTGCTCGCCGAGCAGGTCGGCCCAGAACATCGCCTGCGTGACGAGCGAATCGTCGGTGCCGCCCGTGACGTGCGCGGCCTGCAGCGAGCAGCGGTCGGGGAAATTGCCCTTGAAGAACGCCGTATCGACCTCGACGCGCCGGATGATGCCCGGCCGCGCGAGCGCGACGATCGCCCAGTCGTTGCCGGGCTCGCGGCGGCGCCGCGTTTCCCAGCCGTCGCCCATGTTCGCGCCGCGCCCCGGCATCAGCATCTGCGAGGCCGGGCCGAAGTGCTGGTTGTTCGCGGCCACGAGATAACCGCCGTTCTCGATCGCCGCGAGATCGACGAGCTCGCCGGCCGGCACGTGGCGCCAGTCGCGCTGCGGCTGGCCGTACACACGCAGCCGCGCAAGCCCGCCGTCCGGGTACAGGTTCACGCGCAGATGCGTGACCGGCCGCGCATCGTCGACGCTCACGTAATGGTGCGAATTGCCCTGCAGCGTCGTCGCGGGCACGATCGTGCGCCATTCGGCGTCGTCGGGCGGCGTGTCGCCGTCCACCGCGCAGGCCTCGATCGACGCGGCCGGCGGAAAGTTGCCGGTGAAGTGGCTCGTATCGAGGTCGACGCCGTAAATCACGCCCGGCCGCGCGAGGCGCACCACGCAGAAGTCATGGCCGGTCGTGCGCTTGCGGCGCGTTTCCCAGCCGTCCATCCACTTGCCGTGGTCGTCGTACTTGCCGGGAATGAACACGGCCGGCTCGGGATTGAGCATGCGCTCCTTGGGCGCGAAGAATTCGTCGCTGGCAAAGAGCGCCTGCGCGCCGAGGCGCGGGTCGGCGAGGTTCATGTAGCGCCGCGTGAAAGCCGGCGCGTTCGGATCGAGGATGGGGGCTGCCATGTCGTCTCCATTGTTTTGAGAAGCGCCGGCGCGTCGGCGCGCCGGCCGCGTGAAGGTCGGTCGCACGGGGTGGCCGGGGGGCCGGCCAAGGGCGCCCGGCCAGGGAACCCGCGCCGCGCGAGCGTCGGGGTCAGAGCGCGTGGGCCTGGTCGCCTGCGACGGGGGCGGCGCTGCCGGGCGCGTCGGCCACGTAGCGCAGTTCGCGATTCAGCACGCGCGTCGCGCGGGCGCGGTCGATGTCGTTCTCCCACACCGCGACCACCACCGTCGCGACGCAGTTGCCGATCAGGTTGGTCAGCGCGCGGGCGATGCCGACGAACCAGTCGACCGGCAGGATCAGCACGAGGCCGAGCACGGGAATCGCGGGAATCGCCGACAGCGTCGCCGCGAGGATCACGATGGCCGAGCCCGGGATGCCGTGCGCGCCCTTCGACGTGACGAGCGACACGAGCAGCACGACGATCAGGTCGTGCGTGGACAGCGGCGTGTTGGTGGCCTGCGCGATGAACAGCACGGCGAGCGTCAGGTAGATCGAGAAGCCGTCGAGGTTGAACGAATAGCCGGTCGGGATCACGAGGCCGACGGTCGAATCCTTGATGCCCATGTATTCGAGCTTGCTCATCACCTGCGGCAGCACCGCGTCGGACGACGCCGTGCCGAGCACGATCGACAGCTCCTCGCGCAGGTAGCGGATCAGCTTGAACACGGAGAAGCCCGCGAGCCGCATCACGACGCCGAGCACGACCGTGACGAACACGAAGCAACTCAGGTAGAACACCGCCACCAGATAGCCGAGCTGCTTGAGCGACGCGACGCCGTACTTGCCGGTCGTGAACGCGATCGCGCCGAGCACGCCGAGCGGTGCGAGCTTGATGATGAAGCCGATGATCCGGAAGAACACGTGCGACAGCTCCTCGATCAGCGAGTTGACGCGCTGCGCCTTGTCGCCGAGCAGCGACAGTGCCGAGCCGAACAGCACCGCGAACACGAGGATCTGCAGGATGTCGCCCTTCGCGAACGCGTCGATCGCGGTGTCGGGGATGATCTTCATCAGGTAGCCGGCCGTGTCCTTCAGGCTTTCGGCGTTCTTCGCGTACGTCGACAGCGACGCCGCGTCGAGCGAGCGCAGGTCGATGTTCATCCCGACGCCCGGGCGCGTGAACCACGCGAGCACGAGCCCGATGCCGAGCGCGAGCGTCGTCATCACCTCGAAGTAGACGACGGCCTTCAGGCCGACCCGGCCGACCTTCTTCAGGTCGCCTGCGTTGGCCATCCCGCTCACCACGACGCAGAACACGATCGGGCCGATCACCATCTTGATGAGCTTTAGGAAGCCGTCGCCGAGCGGACGCAGCGACTCGGCGAAGTGCGGGAAGAACGCGCCGAGCGCGACCCCCAGTATCAAGGCGACGACTACCCGGCCAAACAGCGAATTAAGGAATTTCGACACGGCGCTCTCCCGATCCAACGGTTGCAGTTTCGTCTGTTCATACTGGTAAGACCAGTGATGTTATGGTGGATAGTAGGAAGCCGATATAGTGGCGTCAAGGACGGACAAAATAGGGATTTCCCGCCCCCGCGCCCGTGCTTCCGGGGCCCGAAAGGAGGCGGATCGTGGCTTTCCCGTACGGCCGCGTGCACCGCCTGCGTGCGGATTACAATGCCGGTCAGACCGGCCATCGTTCACATCATGAGAAATGTTCCGCATACCGTGACCGACGCCGCCATCGCGACGATCCGCGACCGGATCGAGGCAGGCGTGTATCCGGTCGGCAGCCTGCTGCCGGCCCAGCGCCAGCTCTCCGAGGAGCTGGAGATCAGCCGCGCGTCGCTGCGCGAGGCGCTGTCGACGCTCGAGGCGCTCGGGATGCTGCGCATCCGCGCGGGCAAGGGCGTGTACGTCGAAAGCGCGCAGGCGTCGGCCGCGCATCCGTGGCAATTCGCCGAGCAGTCGTCGCCGCCCGACACCTACCAGATGCGCTATGCGCTCGAAGGCTTCGCCGCGCGGATGGCCGCGCACGTCGTCAGCGACGCAGACATCGCATGGTTCGAGGACAACCTCGCGGACCTGCACGTCGCGCTGACCGACAGCGCGCTCGACGAGGCATCGCGGCTCGACTTCGACTTCCACATGCGGATCATCCATCTGGCCGGCAACGCGGCGATCGAGTCGATCCTGCGCAGCAGCGCGGACATCATGAAGGAAAGCCAGCGCATGCCGTTCTACCGGCGCGAGCTGCTGCTGTCGACGTGGCACGAGCACCGCGCGATCGTCGACGCGCTGATCGCGCGCGACGCGGCCGCCGCCGGCACCGCGATCGAAACGCACATCGCGAACGCCGCACAGCGCGCGGGCGTCTTCTTCCCGACACCCGGCGCGTAATCCTTCCGCGCCGCCGCGCGGCCGTACCGGTCACCGCTCTGACCGATCGCGATGCGCCAGCATGCGGTCGATGAACGCGCGCGCCGCGACGCTGCGGCACGCGGCGGGTCACGCAGTGATGCGGCGGGCCGGCAATCCGGCAGTCCGTTTCCACCGCACGACAAAAAGGCACGCACCGCGCATCGCGGGCGTGCCTTTTTGCCAAGGGCGCTGCTGCCGTCGCGCGCTAACGCTGCCCCGTCACGCGGCCTCGTTCGCGAAATCGATCAGCACCTTCATCGCACGCTGGCGATCGCCGGCCAGTTCGAATGCGAGGTTCGCATCGCGCATCGGGAACACGCGCGTGACGGCCGGCCGCAGGTCGACGCGCCCCGCGTTGATCAGTTGCACCGCCAGCGCGAATTCCGCGTGAAAGCGGAACGAGCCGCAGATCGACAGCTCCTTCGCGACCACCACGTTCTGCGGCAGGCTCACGTCGCCGCCGAGCCCGAGCTGCACGACGACGCCGCGCGGCCGCATCACGTCCAGCCCGTCGCGCAGCGCGCGCGCATTGCCCGAACATTCGATCATCACGTCGAACGTGCCCTTGTCGGCGCCGTAGCGCTCGACCCAACCGGCATCGGCCGCCGCGTTGATCGTGCGGTCCGCGCCGAGCGCGCTCGCCACCGCGAGCGGCGCGTCGACGACATCGGTCGCGACGATCTCCGCGGCGCCGTGCACGCGCGCCGCCGCGACCGCCAGCACGCCGATCGGCCCGCAACCCGACACGAGCACGCGCTTGCCGATCAGCGGGCCCGCGCGCGACACCGCATGCAGGCCGACCGCGAACGGCTCGGCGAGCGCCGCGAGCGACAGCGGCACGTGATCGGCGACCTTCACGCACTGCACCGCGTCGCACACGAGCGCATTGCGGAACGCACCCTGCACGTGCGGCATCCGCATCGCGCTGCCGTAGAAGCGCATGTCGAGACACTGGTTCGGCAGCCCTTCGAGACAGTAGCGGCAGGCGCCGCACGGCCGGCTCGGGTTGACCGCGACGCGATCGCCGACTTTCACCGACGTCACGTCCGGAGCCACCTCCGCGACGGTGCCGGCGACCTCGTGGCCGAGCACCATCGGCTGCTGCAACCGGATCGCGCCGAAGCCGCCATGCCGGAAGTAATGCAGGTCGGAGCCGCAGATGCCACCCATCGCGACGTCGACGCGCACCTGGCCCGGGCCGATCTCGCCGGCGTCCTGCTCCTCGACCCGCAGGTCGTTCGGCCCGTGAATCACGACACACATGCAACGCATACGCATGACACGCTCTCCTCGTTAGACGGCGCTGGTCAGGCCGCCGTCGACGAACAACGTCTGGCCGTTCACGAAATCGGACGCGGCCGACGCGAGGAAGATCGCCGCGCCGCACAGCTCGTCGACCTGCCCCCAGCGGCCGGCCGGCGTGCGCTTGCACAGCCAGTCGGAAAACGCCGCGTCGTCGACCAGCGCGCGATTCAGCTCGGTTTCGAAATAGCCGGGCGCGAGGCCGTTCGCCTGGATGCCGTGGCGCGCCCAGTCGGCGCACATTCCTTTGGTCAGCATTCGCACCGCGCCCTTGGTCGCCGCATACGGCGCGATCGTCGGCCGCGCAAGCTCGCTCTGCACCGAGCAGATGTTGATGATCTTGCCGCGACCGCGCGCGATCATGTGCCGCGCGACCGCCTGCGCGACGTTGAACACGCCGTCGAGATTCACGCGCATCAGCGCATGCCAGTCGTCCGGGTCGAATGCGTCGAGCGGCGCACGGCGCTGGATGCCCGCGTTGTTCACGAGGATGTCGATCGCGCCGACGCGCGCCTCGAAGTCGTCGATCGCCGCGCGTACCTGCGCGTGCTCGGCCACGTCGAACACCGCATGGTCGGCCGCGAAGCCTTCGTCGCGGAACTGGCGCGCGAGCGTCGCCGCCTTCTCTTCATTGCGATCGTTGATGACGATCGCCGCGCCGGCTTCCGCGAGCCCGCGGGCGAGCGTCAGCCCGATCCCGCGGCCGGAACCGGTAATCAGCGCGCGGCGGCCGTCGAGGCGGAACCGGTCAAGCGCGTTAGCCATGGATGTCTCCTCGTGCCGGTCGAGCCGGCTGCCCATCGCGGCCGGTCTCGCATCGACGGTATCTTCGGCCGCCGGCCGGGTCCGCGCCAATGGTCTTTTTTGATCCGGTTATCATGAAAACTGATTACCGCCTTCTCGCACCCGCCGCCCCAATGGAACTCAAGCAATTGCGCGCCTTCGTCACGCTCGCGGAAGAGCTGCATTTCGGGCGCGCCGCGCAGCGCCTGTGCATCGTGCAGCCCGCGCTGAGCATGCAGATCAAGGCGCTCGAGGCGGAACTCGGCGCGCGCCTGTTCGAGCGCGACCGGCACAAGGTCGAATTGAGCGACACCGGGCGCGTGTTCCTGCCCGAAGCGCGGGCGACGCTGCAGCAGGCCGCGCGCGCGGAACAGATCGCGCGGCGGTCGAGCCGCGGCGAAATCGGCACGCTGCGGATCGCGTTCGTGTCGTCGGTCTTGCCGGCGCTGTTGCCGGCCGTGCTGCGCACGATGCGCGAGCGCTATCCGTTGATCGCGCTCGAGCTGAAGGACATGCCGACGCCCGACCAGATCGCCGCGCTGCGCGAGCGCCGGATCGATTTCGGGATGATCCGGCTGCCGGCCGCCTACGCGGGCATCGACACGCGCGTGGTGCTCGAGGAAGGCTTCGTCGTCGCGCTGCCGCTCGACCATCCGCTGGCCGCGCACGATGCGATTTCACCGGCCGCGCTGCGCGGCGAGCCCACGTTCGTGCTCGCGCGCCGCTACGCGCCCGGCTTTCACGACGAGATGCTGCTCGCATTGAGCCGCGCGGGCACGACGCTCGACATTGCGCAGGAGTTCGGGGAATTCACGACGATGCTCGCGCTCGTCGCGGCCGGGATGGGGATCGGGCTGATCCCGGCGGAAGCGGCCAGCGCGCTGCCGCCGAACGTGCTCGCGCGGCCGCTCGACCTGGCCGGCCACCGCAGCGGCATCGGGCTCGCGTGGACGGATCTCGACAGCCCGCTCAAGCGCGCGTTCGTCGATGCGATCGGGTAGGTGACGGCGGATTCTCGGCCAGAAAAAGAGCGTGCTCAAATTTCCGTAGATGTCGCGCACCGATGCACGTCAATCGTCCAAGTAAGCACAAGTGTCGCCTACGCACGAAAACGGCCACGGTGCATATGAACTTCATTCGGTATCGGTACGGCGATCTCACTCGAAAAAGCATAGGTCTAACATGGCAACCAACGAAAACATCAGAGAGCGAAATTTTTACTCAGGTTCCGAATCCGAGTTACCGTATTTAGTTAAACAGTACAGTACGTTCCAACTTCCTCATCCCCCTAGCATCCCTGGCTTAATCAACGGCGTGCTGGTTGCAGTCGAAATCGAGAATCGCCTCCGACATCTGGCCATGTTAGTTGACGCGGCAACCGATGCCTATCAAGCCAAGGAAATATTCAAATACTTTTTCACGGTCGAAGCGGTGCTCCTGTCCATGCGCCGAGTAATCGACGATCTTGTGATGTCGCTTTACTGCAGATCCCGATCAGAAGAAATAGCGAGAACTCGGCGCATTGAGGTCGACGGATATGGGATGCTATTTCGTTCCGGCAGGCCGACCGCGTTTGGCGCTGAAATTATCCGTGAGTACATTCGACCGAATGAAGAAATCGCCGAGATCCTCATAGAGTTATCGAATTCGTATAAGCACAGCTATCTACTGCCCGAAGCACGCGCATGGGGCGCCGACGTTCCGACAGTACTTGCTATCCATGCCCATCGAAACGACTATTCAAAGTCCATAACCATTCACAATCACAGCTTGGGGCAACTGGTAATTGGTTTCAATTCACTAATTCAACGAATCGTACAAAACTCGCGCAAGCATAACGTCTCGGAAAATGGAGACAAGGACGCTATCTAACGCTTAGCTGTCAACCGATGCCGATGATTATCGGCAGACCTACGCCCCGTTTCTGTCCGCCGGTCACCTTGGCGTCAAATGTTCGTTCTTCTAGGCGACCACCATCAATTTTTGACCGAACGCGGACGACCAGCCCCATGCTCTCCGAGAGGTTACGCCGGGCAATAAAAAACCCGGCCGGGAAACCCCGGGCCGGGTTCGTTCGCCACGCCGGCCGCCTTGCGGCGGCCGCGCGACGTGCACGATTACTTCGCGTTCGCGAATGCGACAGCCGTATCGAGCATGCGGTTCGAGAAACCCCACTCGTTGTCGTACCAGCTCGACACCTTCACGAGACGGCCCGACACCTTGGTCAGCGTCGCGTCGAACGTCGACGAAGCCGGGTTGTGGTTGAAGTCGATCGACACCAGCGGTGCGTCGTTGTAGCCGAGGATGCCCTTCAGCGCGCCTTCCGATGCTTCCTTCATGATCGCGTTGACTTCCTCGACCGTCGTGTCGCGCTTCGCGATGAACGACAGGTCGACGATCGACACATTGATCGTCGGGACGCGGATCGCGTAGCCGTCGAGCTTGCCGTTCAGTTCCGGCAGCACGAGGCCGACGGCCGATGCGGCACCCGTCTTCGTCGGGATCTGGCTGTGCGTGGCCGAACGCGCGCGGCGCAGGTCTTCGTGATAGACGTCCGTCAGCACCTGGTCGTTCGTGTACGCGTGGATCGTCGTCATCAGGCCGGTTTCGAGGCCGATCTTGTCGTTCAGCGGCTTGACGAGCGGCGCGAGGCAGTTCGTCGTGCACGATGCGTTCGAGATGACCGTGTGCTCGGCCTTCAGCACGTCGTGGTTCACGCCGTAGACGATCGTCGCGTCGACGTCCTTGCCGCCCGGCGCCGAGATGATTACCTTCTTCGCGCCGCCCTTCAGGTGCGCGCTCGCCTTTTCCTTCGTCGTGAAGAAGCCCGTGCATTCCATCACGACGTCGACACCCAGCTCGCCCCACGGCAGTTCGGCCGGGTTGCGGTTCGCGAGCACGCGGATCTTGTCGCCGTTCACGACGAGGTAGTCGCCGTCGACCGACACGTCGCCCGGGAACTTGCCGTGCGCGGTGTCGTACTGGGTCAGGTGCGCGTTGGTCTTCGCATCGCCCAGGTCGTTGATCGCGACGATCTCGAGATCGTGCTTCTTGCCGTTTTCATAGAACGCGCGCAGCGTGTTGCGGCCGATACGGCCGTAGCCGTTGATTGCGACGCGAATCGTCATGGTCTATCTCCTGATGGCTGAAAAAATTCGTTTCGTGCAGCTTCACGGTGCGACGCGCGCAACGGGTGGCGCGCGTCGCGTATGCTTTCAGGCCAGCACGGCCTTCACGGTCTCGACGACGTGCTCGACGGTGAAACCGAAGTACTTGAACAGCACGCCGGCCGGCGCCGATTCGCCGAACGTGTCGATCCCGACGACGCCGCCCTCGAGGCCGACGTACTTGTGCCAGAAGCTCGTCACGCCCGCTTCGATCGCGACGCGGCGCACGCCGTGCGGCAGCACGCGTTCGCGGTATTCGGCGTCCTGGCGATCGAACACGTTGGTCGACGGCATCGACACGACGCGGGCCGCGATGCCCTGTTGCGCGAGCGGCTCGACGGCCTTCATCGCGAGTTCGACTTCCGAGCCCGTCGCGATCAGGATGATCTTGCGCGCGACGATTTCCTCGTCCCAGTCCTTCAGCACGTAGCCGCCCTTCTCGATGTTCGCGATCTGCGCATCGGTACGCGGGTTGAACGCAAGGTTCTGACGGCTGAAGATCAGGCTCGACGGACGATCGGCGGCGACCGCGTGGGTCCACGCGACGGCCGTCTCGACCGTGTCGGCAGGACGCCACACGTCGTGGTTCGGGATCAGGCGCAGGCTCGACACGTGCTCGATCGACTGGTGCGTCGGGCCGTCTTCGCCGAGGCCGATCGAATCGTGCGTGAACACGAAGATCGACGGCACCTTCATCAGCGCGGCCACGCGCAGCGCGTTGCGGCTGTAGTCGGAGAACGTCAGGAACGTGCCGCCGAACGGCTTGTGGCCGCCGTGCAGCGCGAGGCCGTTGATCGCGGCGCTCATGCCGAATTCGCGCACGCCGTAGTTGATGTGGTTGCCGAGCAGCACGCCCGCGCCTTCCGGATTCGCGCGCACCGCCTTCGACGCCTTCCAGTTGGTCAGGTTCGAGCCGGTCAGATCGGCCGAGCCGCCGAGCAGCTCGGGCAGCGCGGCGGCGAGGCCTTCGATCGCCTGCTGCGACGCCTTGCGGGTCGCGACCGTCTCGGCGCGCTCGTTCGCGCCGGCGATGATCGCCGCGGCCTTCTCGGCCCAGTCGGCCGGCAGCTTGTTCGCCATCCGGCGCTCGAATTCGGCCGCTTCCGCCGGGAACTTCGCGCGATAGGCCGCGAACGTCGCGTCCCATTCGGACTCGGCCCGCTTGCCGGCTTCCTTCGCGTCCCAGGCCGCATAGACTTCCTGAGGAATCACGAACGGCTCCCACTTCCAGCCGAGCGCTTCGCGCGTCTTCGCGATTTCTTCCGCGCCGAGCGCCGCGCCGTGCACGTCGTGGCCGCCGGCCTTGGTCGCCGCGCCCTTGCCGATCACCGTCTTGCAGCAGATCAGCGTCGGCTTGTCCGACAACTTCGCCTTCGCGATGGCCGCGTCGACCGCGTCGACGTCGTGGCCGTTCACGTTCGGGATCACGTTCCAGCCGTACGCTTCGAAGCGCTTCGGCGTGTCGTCGTGGAACCAGTTCACGACGTCGCCGTCGATCGAGATGCCGTTGTCGTCGTACAGCGCGATCAGCTTGTTCAGCTTCAGCGTGCCCGCGAGCGAGCAGGCTTCGTGCGAGATGCCTTCCATCAGGCAGCCGTCGCCGAGGAACACGTACGTGTGGTGATCGACGATCTTCGCGCCGTCACGGTTGAACTCGTCGGCCATCAGCGCTTCGCCGAGCGCCATGCCGACCGCGTTCGCGAGACCCTGGCCGAGCGGGCCGGTGGTGGTCTCGACGCCCGGCGTGATCCCGTATTCCGGGTGGCCCGGCGTCTTCGAGTGCAGTTGGCGGAAGTTCTTCAGCTCTTCGATCGGCAGGTCGTAGCCGGTCAGGTGCAGCAGCGAGTACAGCAGCATCGAGCCATGGCCGTTCGACAGCACGAAACGGTCGCGGTCGGCCCAGTGCGGGTTCGCCGGGTTGTGCTTCAGATGGCGCGACCAGAGCGCGACGCCGATTTCGGCCATGCCCATCGGCATGCCCGGGTGGCCGGAGTTCGCTTGCTGGACGGCGTCCATCGCGAGCGCACGGATCGCGTTGGCCATCAAGGTGGTGGAGGCGGGAGACGAAGTCGTCATGTCGAGTCCGGAGAACGAGTCGAGGAAACGGGGGCACGGCGGCATCCGGAAGCTCGAGCGTCAATCGTTCCCGGCGCGCGGTGCGGCGCCTGACGGACGCGAAGCGGACGGAGCCAACGGACGGGGCTGCAAAGCTCGTCATTTTAACAGATGGGCCGGCATTTCCCTTGTCGGCGCGTCGTGTTCCGGCACGGTTTTCCGCCAAACCGCCCGCCTCCTATAATTCAGGCGTCGGAACTGCCCGCCCCCCGCGGCCCCACCCGTGAGCACGACCCTTCTCTTCCATCCCACGCCCAACGCCGCCTACGGCTTCCCGAACGCGCGCCGGCTCGCGCACGTGGCGTCGCCGCACCAGCGCATCGAAGTGTGGGAAACGCCGCAGCTCGGGCGCCTGTTCACGCTGGACGGCCGGCCGATGACGTCGGTCGGCGACGAGTACGTGTATCACGAGTGCATGACGCACCCGGCCGCGCTCGCGCATCCGGCGCCGAAGAAAGCGCTCGTGCTCGGCGGCGGCGACGGCGGCGCGGCGCGCCAGTTGCTCAAGCACGCGTGCATCGAACGGATCGTGATCGCCGAGCTCGACCACGAGGTGGTCGGGATGGCGCGCCGCTATCTCGACGACGTGCACCAGGGCGCGCTCGACGACCCGCGCGTCGAAGTCGTGATCGGCGACGCCGCGCACTTCGTCGATGCGACGGTCGAACATTTCGATCTCGTCGTGTTCGACCTCACGCCGCCCGATTCGCCGGCGGCCGGCCTCTATACGCGTGCGTTCTACGCGCGGCTCAAGCGAATCCTCACGCGCTGCGGCGCGATCTCGATGCATCTCGGCTCGCCGGTGTTCCATGCCGCGCGCATCGCCGCGCTGCTCGACGATCTGCGCGCGAGCTTCGCGGTCGTCGACCCACTGTCGGCGCACGTGCCGCTGTACGGCTCGCAGTGGCTGATGGCGATCGCGAGCGACACGCTCGATGCGGCCGCGCTGTTCGCGCACGACGTGGACGAACGGCTCGCGGCCCGCCGCGTCGACGGCTTGCGCTACTACGATGCGCGGCTGCATGCGTCCCTCTTTGCCCTGCCGCGCGCGCTGCGCGATACACTGGGCGTTCGCCGCTGAACCTCGGCACGCCGCGCAACGTTCCGTCGTTCCAGCATGAGACCGGCGCAGGCGCCGCGGCGCCGATACCGTGCAACAGGAGATTTTCATGACCGATCCACGTCCGGCCAACGTGCCTTGGTTGACGCCCTACCTGACCGTGCGCAACGCGCGCGCGGCCATCGAGTTCTTCCAGGCCGCATTCGGCTTCACGGTACGCGACGTGCACGACGAGGACGGCGCGATCATGCACGTCGAGATGGCCTATCGCGGCCAGTTGATCGTGATGTTCGCGCCCGAGGGCGCGTTCGGCTCGCCCGCGCTCACGCCGAAGCGCGCGAACGCCACCGCGCCGCAATCGTTCTATCTGTATGTCGACGACGTCGACGCCACCTGGCAGCGCGCGCTCGACGCGGGCGCGAAATCGCTGAGCGCGCCGCAGGATCAGTTCTGGGGCGACCGGTTCGCGCAGATCGAGGATCTCGACGGCTACCGCTGGGCGCTCGGGTGTCGTCTCGACGCATGACCGAAACCGCCACACGCATGAACGAAGCCACCACCACCGCGGCCGTGCCGCGCTTTTTCGTCGACGCCGCGCCGCGCGCCGACACCCCGCTCGCATTGCCGGCCGACGTCGCGCGCCACGTGCAGGTGCTGCGCCTGCAGCCCGGCGACGCGCTCGCGCTGTTCGACGGCACGGGCGGCCAGTACCGCGCGCGGCTCGTCGAGGTCGACAAGCGCGGCGCGCTCGTGCAGGTCGATACGTTCGAGCCCGCCGAGGCCGAGCCGCCGTATCGCGTGACGCTCGCGCAGGGCATCGCCGGCGGCGACAAGATGGACTGGGTGATCGAGAAAGCCGTCGAGCTCGGCGTCGCGGCGGTCGTGCCGCTGTCGACCGCGCGCGGCGTCGTGAAGCTCGCCGGCGAACGGGCGGACAAGCGCGTCGCGCACTGGCGCGGCGTCGTGCGCGCGTCGTGCGAACAGTGCGGACGCAACCGCGTGCCCGACGTCGCGCCGGTGGCCAGCTTCCACGCGTGGCTCGACGCGCTGCCGGCCGCGCCGGCCGACGGCGAACTGCGGCTGCTGCTGTCGCCGCGCGCGAGCATCCCGTTCGCGTCGCTGCCCGACGCGCCGCCCGCGGGCGCCGTCACGCTGCTGATCGGCCCGGAGGGCGGGCTGTCGCCGGACGAGGAAAACGCGGCCCGCGCACGCGGGTTCACGGCGTTGTCGCTCGGGCCGCGCGTGCTGCGCACCGAGACGGCCGGCGCGGCCGTGCTCGCGGCGCTGGCGGCACGCTGGGGCGGGTGGTGATCGGCGACCGCGAGCGATTCGCTCCGGCTCGACTTCAACGCGCGGATCGTCTCGGGTTCATTCCGCGGCGATGAATTGCGTTGTCGTGTACGGGACGATCCGTGCAAGCGCATGCTCGTCGCCGGCATCGCTGCAATGACGTGAAGTACGCCCATCGGGCGTACGGCGCACTCGCCGATTCAGTCGCCAGATGCACAAAAACCCGCGCAATGGCGGGTTTTCGAGACGCTGCGCACCGGATTCCGGTGCCGGCGGCGAACAACGACCGGAAGCTGCGACAACGCGGCGTGCCGGCCCGCCGACGCGCTTACGCGAACGAGTAGAACACGCGGAACGCGACCTTGCGCTCGGCCCAGAATTCGGCCGCCTCGCGGAACACGTCGAGCAGCGTTTCGCGCCCTTCCTTGTCGAATTTCTGCGCGATCGGCAACCCTTCGAGGACGATCACGAAACCAGGCTGCGCGCCGGCCTTCGCGACGAGATCGGTGAGGCAATCGTACAGCGCGTCGTAGTTCTTCCCGAAATGCTTCGGAAACAGGAACGAGGTCGCGATCGTTTCCATCACTTCCTGCTTCGACTGCGCGGCGCCGCAATACGCATACAGGAAATGCTGGCCGAGCCGACCGGCTTCGTCGGCGAGATCCTGCACGCGGAACGCGCGGATCGACTGCACGAGATTGGGTCGCACGGTCGTGAAAAGGCTCATAGGCTCCTCGTTCGATGAAAGCCCGGGCTCGGCTTCCTGTTGCTCCGGCGTGCCGCCGGCCTGCGCCGCCGCGTGCAGCTGAATCACACGCTGAAACAGATTGCCGTCGCCGGCCGCGAACAGATCCGCCGCCGCCGTATCGTGCGCGTAGATGGAGTCGCTCATGCCATTCGTCCCGAAGTCATTCAACAATACGTTTAAAACTGTTGTAGTGGTCGCCCGTGTAATAACAGTTGTCGATCCGGCGCAACGGCCCGCCACAGACGATCCGGCGCGCGCCGCGATTGCGCGCCCGCGGCGTCGGCACCGTGTACTCATGGTAGTAACCGCGCTTCGCCTTCGGCAGGATCCGCTCGCGGTTGCCGAACACGACGCCGTCTTTCTCGTACGGATAGGGGCCGCCGGCGCTGATCAGGCCCAGCGTGGTCACGGCCTCGCGCGGAAGACTGGCAGTCGAGATCGTATCGAGCCCGCTGGCGGCCACGTCGGCCGGAACGGCCTCCCGTGCGTAAGCGGCGGAAACCAGACTGCCCGTCGGCGTGCCGACGATACCCATCGCGAACATCGCGAAGACGGACGCGAGCGCGCCGTTGCGGAGCCACTTGCGTGCCATGAACCAGGGTTCCCGCTGTTAAATCAAGTAGTTGACGACCAACAAAGGCGTTAGCGTAGCGTTATTGGCCGCGCGAATCAATGTCCGTTTGGGAATCGAAAGCCACGCGACGCCCCGAATTCCGCATTTTTTACCGAAATTGCACTACATTTATCTTACATAGGATAAAATGCGTGCGGCATCTTTCGTATGGCAAGACCTGCCTCCTTGCCACACTCGCTACCCGGAGTGGAAAGATGCTGCTGTTGCTTATGGGAAGCGCGGTTGCGCCCTGCCCGCGGCGTGCCCCTTGCGGGCACGCCTCTTTTTGCCTTTGTTTACAATTTCGCCCGGCGCGCGGCCCCGGTTCGACCGGCGCCGCGCGTTCGTGTCGGCTCAGCGCGCGGCGTTGACGTCGGCCACCAGCAGCGCCGCCATGTTGACGATGCGACGAACGGTCGCCGATTCGGTCAGCACGTGCACCGGCTGCGCGGCGCCCAGCAGGATCGGCCCGATCGCGATGTTGTTGCCGGCGGCCGTCTTCAGCAGGTTGTACGCGATGTTCGCGGCGTCGATGTTCGGCAGGATCAGCAGGTTCGCTTCGCCTTCCAGCGTCGATTCCGGCAGGATCTCCTTGCGCAGCGCCGCGTCGAGCGCGACGTCGCCGTGCATTTCGCCGTCCACCTTCAGCTCCGGCGCGGTTTCCTGCAGGATCGCGAGCGTATCGCGCATCTTCTTCGCCGAAGGTGCGTTGCTCGTGCCGAAATTCGAGTGCGACACCAGCGCGACCTTCGGCTCGATGCCGAAGCGGCGCACTTCTTCGGCGGCCATGATCGTGATCTCGGCCAGCTCTTCCGGGGTCGGATCGACGTTCACGTGCGTATCGACGAGGAAAATCTGGCGGCCCGGCAGCACGAGGCCGTTCATCGCCGCGTACACGCTGCAGCCCGGGCGCTTGCCGATCACCTGGTCGATGAAGTGCAGGTGGCGGTGTGTGGTGCTGATCGTGCCGCAGATCATCCCGTCCGCTTCGCCCTTCTTCACCAGCATCGAGCCGATCAGCGTCGTCCGACGGCGCATTTCGACACGCGCGAGCTGCTCGCTGATGCCCTTGCGCGCCATCATCTTGTAGTACGTCTGCCAGAAGTCGCGGTAGCGCTCGTCGTGCTCGGTATTGACGACCGTGAAGTCGGTGCCCGGCGTCAGGCGCAGGCCGTAGCGCTGGATACGGTGCTCGATCACCGACGGGCGGCCGATCAGGATCGGCTTCGCGAGTTTTTCGTCGACGATGATCTGAACGGCGCGCAACACGCGCTCTTCCTCGCCTTCCGCGAACACCACGCGCTTCTTCTCTTCCGGCGCGGCGCGCGCGATCTGGAAGATCGGCTTCATCGTCGTGCCGCTGTGGTACACGAACTGCTGCAGGTGCTGCTTGTACGCGTCCATGTCCTCGATCGGGCGCGTCGCGACGCCGCCGTCCATCGCGGCCTGCGCGACGGCCGGTGCGATCTTCACGATCAGGCGCGGATCGAACGGCTTCGGAATCAGGTATTCGGGCCCGAACGACAGATCCTGGATGCCGTACGCGGTCGCGACGATGTCGCTCTGCTCGTGCTGCGCGAGTTCGGCGATCGCGTTCACGGCCGCGATCTCCATTTCACGCGTGATCGTCGTCGCGCCGACGTCGAGCGCGCCGCGGAAGATGAACGGGAAGCACAGGACGTTGTTGACCTGGTTCGGGTAATCGGTGCGGCCGGTGGCCAGCACGGCGTCCGGGCGCACTTCGAGCGCGAGTTCCGGCAGGATTTCCGGCGTCGGGTTCGCGAGCGCGAGGATCAGCGGGCGCTCGGCCATGCCCTTCACCATCTCCTGCTTCAGCACGCCGGCGGCCGACAGGCCGAGGAAGATGTCCGCGCCGTCGATCACCTCGGCGAGCGTGCGGGCGTCGGTTTCGCGCGCGAAACGCTCCTTGTCCGGATCCATCAGCTCGGTGCGGCCCTTGTAGACCACGCCGGCCAGGTCGGTCACCGTGATGTTCTCGAGCGGCAGCCCGATGTCGACCAGCAGGTCCAGGCACGCGAGCGCGGCCGCGCCCGCGCCGGACGCGACGAGCTTGACCTTCTTGATGTCCTTGTTGACGACCTTCAGGCCGTTCGTCACGGCCGCGGCCACGACGATCGCGGTGCCGTGCTGGTCGTCGTGGAACACCGGGATCTTCATCCGCTTGCGCGCTTCGCGCTCGACGATGAAGCAGTCCGGCGCCTTGATGTCCTCGAGGTTGATCCCGCCGAAGGTCGGCTCCAGCGCGGCAATCACGTCGACGAGCTTGTGCGGGTCCGACTCGTTCAGCTCGATGTCGAATACGTCGATGCCCGCGAACTTCTTGAACAGCACGGCCTTGCCTTCCATCACCGGCTTCGACGCGAGCGGGCCGATGTTGCCGAGACCGAGCACCGCCGTGCCGTTCGTGACGACGCCGACCAGGTTGCTGCGCGCGGTGAAGCGCGCGGCGTTCAGCGGATTCTCGACGATCTCCTCGCACGCGTACGCCACGCCCGGCGAATACGCGAGCGCGAGGTCGCGCTGGTTGATCATCTGCTTGGTCGGGGCGATCGCGATTTTGCCGGGGGTCGGAAATTCGTGATAGTCGAGCGCGGCTTCGCGGAGCTTGGCTTTGGAGGAGGCTTGGGTAGACATGTGTCTCGTGACGGGCGGATTAGAATAACTGTTCGACGGCATTGTAGCGCCAATCACCGGCCGCCAGACCGGCGATTCGGGTGCGACAGTCGCGACAAAAATGAACTGGATGGTACAGGCGCGCCGCCGCCCGCCTCGTACAATGCCGTTCCTTCAACCGTTTCGGACCGCCCGCCGTGCCAGCCGCCCTCTCCGAGTTTTCGCTGATCGAACGCTTCTTCACGCGCCGCGCGGCCCGGGGCGCCCGCGCGTCGACGCTCGGCATCGGCGACGATTGCGCACTGATTGCGCCCCGATCCGGGAAATTACTGGCCATTTCGACGGACATGCTGGTGGAAGGCCGCCACTTCTTTCCCGATGTCGCGCCCGACGCGCTCGGCCACAAGACGCTCGCGGTCAATTTGTCGGATCTCGCGGCGATGGGCGCCGAGCCGCGCGCGTTCACGCTCGCGTGCGCGCTACCGCGCGCCGACGCGGCGTGGCTCGAAGCGTTCAGCAACGGGCTGTTCGCGCTGGCCGAGCGATACGGCTGCGAGCTGATCGGCGGCGACACGACGAGCGGGCCACTGAACCTGTGCGTGACCGTGTTCGGCGAAGTCGCGCCCGGCGCGGCGCTGCGGCGCGATGCCGCGCGCGACGGCGACGACGTATGGGTATCCGGCACGCTCGGCGATGCGCGCGCGGGGCTCGGCGTCGCCCGCGGCGAATGGACCGCCGGCGCGCATGAAGCCGCCGCGTTCCGGCGCGCGCTCGAGCGGCCCGAACCGCGCGTCGCGCTCGGCCTGGCGCTCGCGGGCGTCGCGCACGCGGCGCTCGACCTGTCGGACGGCCTCGCCGGCGATCTCCAGCACATCCTGACGCGCTCGAACGTGCGCGCCGAGATCGACGCCGACGCGGTGCCGCGCTCGGCCGCGCTCGCGACGCTGCCGGCCGACGTGCAGCGCCGCTGCACGCTGGCGGGCGGCGACGATTACGAACTGTGCTTCACGGCGCCCGTCGCGGCCCGCGCGGCGGTCGAAGCGGCCGGCGCCGCGGCCGGCGTGCCGGTCACGCGAATCGGTACAATACGCGCGTTGTCCGCGCCTTCGGCGCAGCCCGCCATCGCGTGGCGCGACGCCGCCGGCGCGCCCCTCGCTCTCACGTTGCACGGCTTCGACCACTTCCATGCAGACTGATCCGACGCCCGCGCACGCCGCGGCCGAGTCCGGCGCCGCGCGGCCCGCGCCGACACGCGTGACGGCCCGCTTCATGCTGTCGCACCCCGCGCATATCGTGTCGCCCGGCTTCGGCAGCGGGCTCGCGCCGATCATGCCCGGCACGTTCGGCTCGCTGTTCGGCTGGCTCACGTTCGTCGTGCTCAACCGCTACCTGACGGTGCCCGAATGGTGGGCGCTGATCGCCGTCGGCTTCGCGGCCGGCACGTGGATCACCGGTTTCACCGCGAAGCAGGCCGGCGTGTCCGATCCGGGCGCCGTCGTCTGGGACGAGATCGTCGCGATCTGGCTCGTGATGCTGTTCGTCACGCCGGCGACCTTCGTCGGCCAGCTATGGGCGTTCGTCGCGTTCCGCTTCTTCGACATGCTCAAGCCGCCGCCGATCCGCTACTTCGACCGCCGCCTGAAAGGCGGGCTCGGCATCATGGTCGACGACCTCGTCGCCGCGTTCATGACGCTGCTCGTGATCGCGCTGTGGCGCTCCGTCGCCGGCTGACCGATTTCCCGACTCCCGTTTCCCGACGCGCATGCCAACCGATTCCGTCGTCCACCAGCTTGCGATCCGCGCAGGCAACAAGCTGCGTGACGAGCACCTCACGCTCGCCACCGCCGAATCCTGCACCGGCGGGATGATCGCCACGGCGATCACCGACATTTCCGGCAGCAGCCAGTGGTTCGAGCGCGGCTTCGTCACGTACTCGAACCAGGCCAAGATCGAGATGATCGGCGTGCCGCCCGACTTGATCGACAAGCACGGCGCCGTCAGCGAGCCCGTCGCGCGCGCGATGGCCGAAGGCGCGCTGCGCAACAGCCGCGCGCAGGTCGCGCTGTCCGTCACCGGCATCGCGGGCCCGGCCGGCGGCAGCGAGAAGAAGCCGGTCGGCACCGTGTCGTTCGGCTGGAGCAACCGGCTGCATACCGACGTCGAGACGCGCGTGTTCAAGGGCGACCGCGAACAGATCCGCACGCAGGCGGCCGCGCATGCGCTGCGCGGGCTGCTGAAGCTGCTCGACGAACACGAAGGCTGAGCGGCCCGGGCGCGCGTGGCGCGCCGCGCCCGCTTATTGAATCGCGTCGGGCTTCACGACGATCCAGTTCTTGTCCGCCGTCACCGGCAGGCCGAGCGCCTTCTGCTTCGCGGCCGATTCGTCCGACCACGCGCGGATCTGCGCCATCTGCTTGTCCTTCTTGTTGACCCACACGCGCACGCCGCCGCGCGCGACGTCGGTCGCGTTCAGCAGCATGTAGCCGTCGGAGCTCGGCGTGTCGCCCGCGACGAGCACCGGCTTCTTCCACTGGTCGATCCAGCCGACGATCGAACCGAGCTTGCCTTCGTACCACGTCATCGGGTTCATCAGGAACGGCGTGATCACGAGGTTGCGGTTCGCGGCCTCGTCGTACTTGCCGGCCTTGATCTGCAGCCGCGACGTGGTCAGCGCGCCGGTGGCCGGGTCGCGCAGCAGCGTCGTCACGCCGATCACGTTCTGCGGCTTCACGTTGTAGCCGTACTTCGGGTCGGACAGCACGAGCCGCGCGAGTTCCTCGTGCGCGGCCGTCATCACGTAGACGTCGATGCCGTTCTCGCGCAGCGCGTTGTACAGCTCCTGCATCCCGCGGAAGAAGCGCGGCGGATTCACCGTGCCGTCGACCACCTTGTCGCCCTGCCAGTAGCGGATCGGGATCGGCTTGCCGTCGGCGAGCATCGCGTCGACGTGGCGCTTCAGGCTGGCGAGCGACTGCCCGGCGAACGCCTGCGCGATCCACGGATAGCAGACCAGATCGTCGATCTCGCACAGCCGGTAGTAGTAGCTCGTCAGCGATTCCTTGTAGTCGGCGGAATCCTTGAACGGGATCAGCTTGAGCGACGGATCGAGCGAGTCGCGCGTCAGCACGCCGTGGTTCTCGAGATACGGCAGCAGCGATTCCTCGAGGTCGTAGCGGTAGGTCGTGTTGTCGGCGTCGAACACCGCGTAGTCGCCGCGGTTCGCGTGCGCGGCGATCATCGCGTTCAGCGCTTTCGCGCTGTCGGCCGGCCAGTGCGACAGGTCCGCCGCATGGGCGAACGTCATGCACAGCGACGCGGCGAACGCGCTCAGAAGACAGCGGGACAGCTTGGGCATGGCGTCGCTCCTTTTCTTGACATTTTCGTGACGGATCGATGACAAACGGCAGCATGGCGCGACTAAATTGCGCACGTGCAGTACGGAAGCGACGGAAAATTGTTCGCGTGCGCCAGGACGGCGAATACACGATGAAGGCGCGCGGCCCGCGAACGCGGGCGCGGCGGTCGAAGGCCGCCCGAGCGGGCGGCCGGTATTTCAGCGATGCGCGTTGATCGTGTCGCGCGTCTTCTGCGCGGCGAGCGCCGCGGCTTCGGCGAAATCCTCGCCCTTGCTCGCATACAGGATCGCGCGCGACGAGTTGATCATCATCCCGGTGCCGTCGGCCGTGCGGCCCGCGTTGACGGTCGCCTGCACGTCGCCGCCCTGCGCGCCGATGCCGGGGATCAGGAGCGGCATGTCGCCGACGATCCCGCGCACGATCTCGATTTCCTTCGGGAACGTCGCGCCGACCACGAGGCCGAGCTGGCCGTTCTTCGCGTTCCACTTGTTCGCCGCGAGATCGGCGACGACCTGATACAGCGGCCGCCCGTTCGTATCGAGGAACTGCAGATCCGAGCCGCCCGGGTTCGACGTGCGGCACAGCACGATCACGCCCTTGCCTTCATGCTCGAAGTACGGCTCGACCGAGTCGTAGCCCATGTACGGGTTCACCGTGACGGCGTCCGCGCGATAGCGCTCGAACGCCTCGCGCGCGTACTGCTCGGCCGTGCTGCCGATGTCGCCGCGCTTCGCGTCGAGGATCACGGGCAGGCCCGGATGCTGGAGATGGATGTGCGCGATCAGCCGCTCGAGCTGGTCTTCCGCGCGATGCGCGGCGAAGTACGCGATCTGCGGCTTGAACGCGCTCGCATACGGCGCGGTCGCGTCGACGATCTGCCGGCAGAATTCGAAGATCGCGTCGGGCTGGCCGTCGAACTGCACGGGAAAGCGCGACGGCTCGGGATCGAGGCCGACGCACAGCAGCGAATTCGTGCGCTGCCACGCGGCGCGCAGCGATTCGATGAAAGTAAGCGGGGAAGACATGGCGGATACTCGCGGCAAACCGTTGGTAGACCGCGTATTTTACCCGCGTCGCCGCGCTGCCTCGCGTGTCGCGCCATTGCCGCGCGCATCGGCGCGCTCGACCGTGAACGCGAAGCGCCGCGTGAGCCGCTCGCCGGGCGCGAGCAACGTCATCCCGTGCGCGGCCGCGCCGCCCGGCAGGTTCACCGCATTGATCGGATGATCGACCGGCTCGAAGCAGAAGAAATCCTCGCCCGGCGGCGTATAGAGCACGTACGCGTCGGCATCGGCCGCGACGGTCAGCGACAGCCGGCGGCGCGGCCAGCTCACCGTCGCGTGGCCGCCCCAGCCGGTGAACGCGTGATTGACGAGCGTGGCCGGCAGCGGATACGCGACGCCGAACTGCCAGGCCGGCGGCACGCTGACGTGCCGCACCGGCAGGAAATCGGCGCCCGACAGCCACAGGCCGCCCGCCGCCGCGGCCAGCTCGGTCTCCGTATCGCGCACGAGGAACGGATGCACGCCGAGCCCGAACGGCAGCCGCGCGCGCCCGGCGTTCTCGATCGTCAGCGCGATCGACAGCGTCGCGTCGTCGAGTTCGAACGACTGGATCGCGCGGAACGCATACGGCGCGCCGGCCGCACGATCGAGCGACAGTTGCAGCGACGTGTCGGTCGCATCGTCCACCTGCCACGGCGCGAGCCAGCCGTCGCCGTGGATCGGCAGCGGCTCGTCGCGGCGGTTGCGCGGCACCGCGACCTTGCGCCCGTCGCATTCGAAGCGCCCGCCGCCGATCCGGTTCGAGTACGGCAGCAGCGGGTAGCATGCGAGCTCGTTCGGGTCCGTCGCCGTCTCCGGGTGCTCGCAACGGCGGAACACCGGCATCAGCGCGCCGTTGTCGCCGCGCCAGTCGAAGCGCGCGATGCCGCCGCCGAGGTGCGGCAGCACGTCGAGCCGCAGCGACGCGTTCGACAGCGTGACGGCCGCCGCATGCGCGGCGCCGACGCCCTGCGCGAACACGGCCGTCTGCGGGCCGGGGCTGACCGGCTGGGCGGCGGCGGCCAGGCGCGCGCGGCGCGACTGGCTGGTGGACGACGATGCGCGCGAGGACGTGGCGGTCATGGTGAGCTCCTTTCCTTCGTCGAAGAAACGATGCAGGTCTTGCGAACGGTCAGGCCCAGCCGCCGTCGACGATCACGTCCTGCGCGGTGATCATCCGGCTGTCGTCGGCCGCGAGAAACAGCGCCATCCGTGCGAGGTCGGCCGGCAGCAGTTCGGCGTCGATGCACTGGCCGGCCTTGATCGCCGCGCGGCCCGCGTCGTCGAGCCACAGCCGGCGCTGCTTGTCGGTCATCACCCAGCCGGGCACCAGCGAATTCACGCGGATGCCGAACGGGCCGAGATCGCGTGCGAGGCCGCGCGTCAGGCCCTGCACGGCCGCCTTCGCCATCACGTAGACGGGATAGCCGCCGTTCTTCAGCATCCAGCTGATCGAGCCGAGATTGACGATCGAGCCGCCGCCCTGCCGCTTCATGTCGTCGATCACCGCCTGCGCGGCGAAGAACTGATGACGCAGGTTCACCGCGATGCCGGCATCGAACGACGCGGGCGTCACGTCGCCGATCGCATGGCGCGTGTCGTTCGCCGCATTGTTCACGAGCACCGCGATCGCGCCGATGCGCGCGCGGATCGCGTCGATCGCCCGGCGCAGCGCGTCGATGTCGGTCAGGTCGCAGGACAGGAACAGCGGCGCATGGCGCACGTGCGCGAGGCGTTCGGCCAGTGCGGCGCCGGCCGCCGCGTCGAGATCGACGAACGCGACGCGCGCGCCCTGTTCGGCGAAGTGCTCGACGAACGACGCGCCGATGCCGGTCGCGCCGCCCGTGATCAGCACCGCGCGATCCTCGAGGCTCGGGTAGCGCGCATAGCGCGCGTCGCTCGCCGCCGCGTGCGTGCCCTGCGCTGATGGGTCGATGGTCATGCGTGTCGTCTCCGTGGATTCGGTCAGTCGCGTACGCCGCGGTTCTTCAACTGGTCGAGCAGCACGGCCGCGAGCAGGATCGCGCCGCGCACGAGATACTGGTAGAACGCGTCGATGTTCAGCAGGTTCATCACGTTCTCGACGGTGCCCATGATCAGCACGCCGATCACGACGCCGGAAATCGTCGCGCGGCCGCCCATCAGCGACACGCCGCCGAGCACGCACGCGGAGATCACGTTCAGCTCGAAGCCTTGCGCGGCGTTCGGCTGGCCCGACGTGATGCGCGACGCGAGGATCACGCCCGCGAGCGCCGTCACCGCGCCCTGGATCAGGAAGATGTACACGCGCGTGCGTTCGACGTTGATCCCCGCGAGCCGCGACGCTTCCGGATTGCCGCCGATCGCGAGCGTGTTGCGGCCATAGATGGTCTGGTTCAGCAGCACGCCGAACCCGATGAAGCACAGCAGCGTGACCCAGATCGGCAGCGACACGCCGAACATCGACAGCCCGCCGAGCGCGATGAAGGTGTCCGACGACACGCCGACCGCCTGCCCCTTCGACACGATGAAGCCGAGCCCGCGCACGATCTCCATCGTCGCGAGCGTCGTGATCAGCGCGTTGATGCGCAGGTACGCGATCACCGCGCCGTTCACGAAGCCGATCGCGGCGCCGGCCGCGACCGCGGCGACGATCGCGACGAACGTGTTGTCGGTCGCGTTCAGCACCATCGCGCACAGCACGCCGGAGAACGCGACGGTCGAGCCGATCGACAGGTCGAAGTCGCGCGACGCGAGACAGAACATCATCGTGCACGCGACCATGCCGATCTGCGAGATGGACAGCGCGAGGCCGAGCATGTTGTCGATCGAGAAGAAGTGATCGACGGTCAGCGACATCGTGATGAACATCATCGCGAAGATCGCGATCAGGCTGTATTCGGTCAGATGCTGCCACCACTTCTGGCGGTCGCTCTGCTGCGGAACCAGCGCGTCGGCCGACGGCTTCACGGCGGCGCTGGCAAGGTTTTCGTTGGCTTGCATGGTGTGTCTCCTGCTCCTGCATCGCGCGGCCCGCGCCGCGCGTGTTCGATTCGATTGTCCCGGGCTTGTCCGGACGTAGCCGGCCGCGTCAGGCCGCCTCGGCCGCGCTCGTCTGCGGCAGCGCGAGGTTCAGCACCGCGTGCTCGTTCGCGTCGGCGCGCGCCAGCTCGCCGGCGATCCGCCCTTCGCGCATCACGACGATGCGGTCGGACACGCCGAGCACTTCCGGCAGTTCCGACGACACCATCACGATCGCGCAGCCGCGCTCCGCGAGCCGGTAGATCACGTCGTAGATCTCGTGCTTCGCGCCGACGTCGATCCCGCGCGTCGGCTCGTCGAGGATCACGACCTTCAGGTCGGGCTCCGCGAGCCAGCGCGACAGGATCGCCTTCTGCTGGTTGCCGCCCGACAGGAAGCGGATCTTCTGCCGCCGGTTCGGCGTCTTGATCTTCAGCCGCTGGATGAAGCGGTCGGCCGTCGCGCTTTCGGTCTTGCCGTTGATGAACAGCCCTGCACGCAGCGAATGGCGGCGGCAGCTGATGTTGATGTTCTCCGCGACCGACGCGATCGCGATGATTCCTTCTTCCTTGCGGTCCTCCGGGCACAGCACGATGCCGTGGCGGATCGCGTCGCCGGTGCGCTTCACGTCGATGCGCTGGCCGTCGAGCGTCAGCACGCCCGCGCGCCGGCGGTCCGCGCCGTACACGAGCCGCATCAGCTCGCTGCGGCCGGCGCCGACGAGCCCGAAGAAGCCGACGATCTCGCCCGCGCGCACCGAGAAGCTCGCCGGTTCGCGCAGCGCCGGGCCGTCGACGCCTTCGGCGGAAAACCGCACGTCGCCGAGCGCGCGCGGCGCGTAATGGTAGATGTCGGCGATCTCGCGCCCCACCATCTCGGCGACGAGCCGCTCGCGCGGCACGTCGGCCAGCGCCTCGTGCGACGCGATCTTGCGCCCGTCGCGGAAGATCGTGCACGCGTCGCACAGCCGGTAGATCTCGTCCATCCGGTGCGAGATGTAGATCAGCGCACGGCCCTGCGCGCGCAGATCGTCGACCAGCTTGAACAGCACTTCCGTCTCGCGATGCGACAACGAGCTCGTCGGTTCGTCGAGCGCGATCACGCGTGCATTGCGCATCAGCGCCTTGCAGATCTCGACCATCTGCCGCTGCGCGATCGACAGCCGCCCGAGCCGCGCGTCGGGGTCCAGATCGACGCCCATCTCGGCGAGCCGCTCGCGCACGTAACGCTTCGCCTCGCGCTTCCTGACCCAGCCGAACGCATTCGGCAGGCGGCCGAGCAGCAGGTTTTCCGCGACCGTCAAATCGGGCACGTACTGCAATTCCTGGTGAATCACCGCGATGCCGGCCGCGATCGACGCGGCCGCATTCGCGAACTGCACGGGCTGGCCGTCGACCAGCACGCTGCCCGCGTCGGGCTGGTATTCGCCGCCGAGAATCTTCAACAGCGTCGACTTGCCCGCGCCGTTCTCGCCCATCAGGCCATGCACCTCGCCCGCATGCACGTCGAACGAAATGCCGTCGAGTGCGCGCACGCCGGGAAATACCTTCCCGATATTGTCAAAACGCAGTGCCGCTGACACGTCGTCTCCCCACTTCCAGATCCATCGACCGCCCGCCGCCGCGTCGCCGCGGCAGCCGGCGGGCCGCTTACTTCGATGCGAGCCCCATCTCCTCGCGCACCTTCGACACGTTCTCGCGCGTCGCGAGCATGCCCGTCGTCAGCGTCAGCGGCGGCGGCGCCTTGCCCTGCGTGATCCACGCGTACATCAGGTCCGAGGTTTCCTCGCCGTGGCGCTTCGGGCTGATGATCACGGTGCCGTAGAAGCCCGTCGGCTGCGGCTTCTTGAACTCGTTCAACGCCGAATCAGAGCCGCCGATGCCGATGCCGATCATGTTGTCGGCCTTGAAGCCGCGCCCTTCGGCCGCGCGCACCGCGCCGAGCACGGCCTCGTCGTTCAGGCCGTACGCGACCCAGTGCTTGAACTGCGGGTTCTTCGTGAGCGCGATGTTCGCCGCGTTGAACGCGTTCTCGGTGTCGGTCTTCGCCTGCGGCGCCGCGATCACGTTCGCCTTCGGGAAGCCGGCGGCCACCAGCGCGTCGGTCGCGCCGCTCGTGCGGTCGTGCGCGGTCGGCAACTGCTCGTAGGTGATGTCGATCGCACCGACGTCCTTCATGTCCCAGCCGCGCTTCTTGATCTCGGCCGCGATGCCGTCGCCGACCTGCTTGCCGATGTTGTATGCGGAAATCCCCATGTGAGGCACCGACTCGATCGGCTTGCCCGCGCCGTCGACGAGGCGGTCGTCGACCGTCATCATCTTCAGGTTGTGCGACTTCGCCTTCGCGACGATGCCCGGCCCGAGCTTCACGTCGGGCGTGCAGATGATGAAGCCCTGCGCCTTCTGCGCGGACAGGTTGTCGATCGCGCTCATCACCTTCTCGCCGGACGGCGCGCCGATCTTCACGAGCGTGAAGCCCTTCTGCTTCGCGGCGATCTCGGCGAATTTCCACTCGTCCTGGAACCACGGCTCTTCGGGCTGCTTCACGAGGAAGCCGATCTTGACCGGGTCGGCCGCGTGCGCGACCGGGCTGCCCATCACCACCGCGGCCGCGGCGGCCAGCGTTACGAACGTTCTGCGTTTCATCTCCAGTGTCTCCTTGTTTTCATCGAACAGGATGCAGCCGCTTGTTGGTTTCGACGCAGCGTGCGCGCGGCCGTCGCACGTGCGGTCTTTCGAATCGTTACGTCAATCGTGTCAGTCGTGATACAGCGCCGCGCGCCCGCCATCGACGGTGATGCACGCGGCATTGATGAACGGCGCCTCGTCGGACGCCAGGAACACGGCCGTCATCGCGACCTCCTCCGGTTTCCCGATCCGCTTCATCGGCTGCAGCGCGAGCGTCTCGGCGCGCGCGGCGGCCGGATCGGGCTGCGCGTCCCACCAGTCGCGCGTCAGTTGCGTCTCGATGTAGCCCGGCGCGATCGCGTTCACGCGCACGTTGCGCGCCGCGTATTCGATGCCGAGCGCACGCGTCAGGCCGAGCACGCCGTGCTTCGCGACCGGGTATGGAAAGCAGCCCGGAATGATCCTGAACGCATGCGTCGACGCGATGTTCACGATGCTGCCGCGACCGCGCTCGACCATGCCCTCCAGCGCCGCGCGGCAGCCGTGCCACACGCCGTCGAGATCGACCGCGAAGCAGCGCCGCCAGTCGTCGTCGGTCATCGTCAGCGGATCGGCGAACACGTTGATGCCCGCGTTGTTCACGAGCACGTCGAGCGGGCCGAACGCCGCTTCCGTCCGCGCGAGCGCATCGCGCACCGCCTGTTGCCGCGCAACGTCCGCCTGCAGCGGCAGCACGCGCGCGCCGTCGCATTCGTGTGCGATCGCGGCGGCCGTGTGCTGCGCCTGCGGGAAGTCGAGATCGACGAGCGCGACGGCCGCGCCTTCGCGCACGAACACACGCGCGATCGCGGCGCCGATGCCGCGGCCCGCGCCCGTCACCATCGCGACCTTGCCCGCGAGGCGGCCCATCATGCGGCTCCGCCGCGTGCCGCGCGCAAGCCGGCCTGGAACGCGCGCGCATTCGCCGCGGTCGTATCCGCCGACTGGCCGGGACGGTACAGCGCCGAGCCGAGCCCGAAACCGTTCGCGCCGGCGTCGAGGAACGGCCGCATGTTGTCCGGTGCGATCCCTCCGACCGGAACCAGCGGCACCGCACGGTCGATCACCGCGCGCCACGCCTTCACGACCGTCACGCCGAGCTGCTCGGCCGGGAACATCTTCAGCACGTCGGCGCCGTTCGTCAGCGCCGCGAATGCTTCGGTCGGCGTTGCGACGCCCGGCGCGCTCGCCAGCCCGCGCTCGCGGGCGCGGCGGATCACGGCCGCGTCGCTGTGCGGCATCACGATCAGCGCGCCGCCCGCGTCCTGCACGCGGTCGACGTACTCGGCGCGCAACACCGTGCCCGCGCCGACGATCATGTCGTCGGGCAACGCGCGCCGCAGCGCCGCGATGCTGTCGAACGGCTCCGGCGAGTTCAGCGGCACCTCGACGATCCGGAAGCCGGCTTCGTAGAGCGCGCGGCCGTGGTCGGCCGCTTCCGCGGGCGTGATGCCACGCATGATCGCGATCAGCGGGCACGCATCGAACGCGCGCATCAGGGCGGCGTGGGGCGTGTACGGCGCGGGCAATGTCAGGTCGGACGGCATCGAGGATTCCTCTGCAAGCAGTTCATTGGTCGGCGCAGACGGGCTCGCCGTCCGCGCGCACGAGCCCGGCGCGCGACGCGATCCGCCACAGGCCGCGCTCGGTCGCCTGCGCGGCGACACGCGCATGCGCATGGCCGAATACCTGCAGCGCATCGACGTAGCGCGAACACAGGCCGCCGTCGCCGATCAGCAGCAGCGGCTGGTCCGCGAGCGCGATGCCGCGCTCCGCGAGCATCGCGTCGAGCGCATTGAGCTCATGGCCGATCAGCAGGCCGGACAGGTAGTCGCCCTGCGCATCGGGCGCGAGCCGGTCGGTCAGGCCGAGCGTGCGCGTGCTGAAAATCGTCGCGAGCAGCCCCGTGTGCCGCGCGCCGCGCGCGACCGCCACGCCGCGCACGAACGCGCCACGGTCGGGCGACGCACCCGCGCGCATCGTGCGGCCGAGGATCGTGTGATCGCGCAGCACCGCGAACAGCTCGCCGGTCATGAAGGTCTGGAAGCGTTCGATCAGCCCGTCCTTCACCCACGCCCATTTCGCATGCGTTCCCGGCAAGCCGATCAGTACGCCTGAACGATCGGCGCCAAGCGTGGGATCGCTCGCGAGCGCGCCGACGATCTGCGTTTCTTCGCCGCGCATCACGTCGGGCAAGTCGCCCGTCGCGATCACGCCCGGCACGATCGAGACTGTCGCGCCGCGCGCCGTCGTCACCGTGATGAGGCCCGCGACGAGCGCGTCGGCGCCGGCCGGCACCGCGACGTACGGCGCTTCGCGCCAGCCCTGCGCGCTGCCGACCATCCCGGCGGCGAGCACCGGCAGGCCGGGCGTGCGGTCGAGCCAGTCGCCGCACGCTTCCTCGAACACCGCGTCGAACGCACGCGCGCCGCCACCCGGCACGTGCATCACGCCGGCCGCCCGGCTGCGCGTGTCGATCGGCACACCGTGCGCGTCGTACAGATAGGCGCGCAGCGACGTGGTGCCCCAGTCGAGCGCGATCAGCGACGGGGCGGCGGAACAGGCATCCGGAACGGGCCGGGTCGAAGTCGTCATCGTTTGATCCTGCGGGTACCCTGCGGCGGGCTCCAGCCCAGTTCCGCGGAAATGGCTCGCGCTTCGCGCTGCACGAGCGGAATCAGTTCGTCCATCCGGTCGTGCGGCATGTACGGAATCGTGCTCGCGACCGACACCGCCGCGACGATCGCGCCCGACGCGTCGCGGATCGGCGCGGCCACGCAGCGGATCGACGCCTCGTTTTCCTCGAGGTCGAACGTATAGCCGCCGGCCGCGTAATGGGCCATGCGCTGCAGGAACGCATTCGTCTCGGGCCGGTTGTCGGGCTTGAAGTTGACGCCGGCCAGCGCGCGCCGCGCGGCTTCGAACAGCGAGCGCCACAGCTCGGGATCGAGGTCGAGCATCATCGCCTTGCCGATGCCGGTCGATGCGAGCGGCATCCGGTGGCCGACGCGCGAGCGCATCTCGAGGCCGCGCGTGCCGGGAATCTTGTCGATGTACAGCACGTCGTCGCCGTCGCGCACGCCGAGATGGATCGTATCGAGCGTCGCTTCCGCGAGCGCCTCCAGATGCGGACGCGCCACCGCGGTGAGCGGCATCTGTTCGAGCGCGATCGTGCCGAGCTCGATCAGCTTCGGGCCGAGCAGGTAGCCGCCCTGCACCTGGCGCAGATAGCGCGCCTGCACGAGGCTGCTGACGAGGCGATGCGTCGTGCTGCGCGTCGTGCCGAGCGCGGCGCCGATCGCACGCATGTCGCGCGCGCCGTTCGCGATCGCCTCGAGGATCGCGAGGCCGCGCAGCAGCGTCTGCGTGCCGGCCTGCTGCGCGGCGAGGTCGAGCGGCGTGCTGGTCGCGCCGATGCTGTCGGTCAGCGACGGTTCGGCCGGCATCGCGCGCCGGGCGTCGAGGGCAAGGGAGTCTGGCATCTTGGTCATGGGGCGGGGCTTCTTCAACGGAATCGGTGAAGCCGCTCGCGCGGCGCCGGAACTGCGTCCCGTGCTGCGGCGTGGCGGCGGTCGATGCACCGAGTAAAGCGCCCGGCGAACTTCATGGAAGGTGTCTCCGTGTGCGACGGGCGCCGCGCGATGCGTGGGTCCGAAGCTGTCGATGTGCTTCGGATTGTAGGAGCGCACGCACTCGGCTCCAATATTTGAATGCGTTGTCCAGATAATGAGAATTCAGGCGAGATCGACTCGGGGGCTCGCGCAACCGCCGGGCGATGCGCACGGGGGCGGAACCCGCCGTGCCGCAGGTTCCGCCCCCGTTTGCTCACCGCGTCCCGCGCTTACTGCTGGCTCGTGCCGCGCGCCTGCATGTAGCGCTGTACGTCGGCGAACGACACGCGGCCGCTGCCGCCCGCATCGATCTGCCGGAAGTGGTTCGCGACGTAGCCGAGGCCGGCCGCGCGCGCCTGCGACTCGGTGATCGAACCCGTGTTCTGCGTATCGGCCGCGCTGAACTGCCGCGCGAGCTTGCGCACCACCTGCGCATGCAGTGCGGCGCCGGTCGTCTGCGTGCCGGCGCTCGCGTGGCGCGCGGCCGGCGGCACGTACGGATCGCCGAGCTGCGCCTGGCGCGCACGCGCCGGCGCGACGGCGTCGCTCGCCTGTGCGAACGCGGAAACGGATGTGGCGGCGCCGACGCATGCGAGCGCCGCGGCAACGACGATGAAACGATTCTTCATGTCAGGCTCCAGTCTGGAATGAGGTCGACTGCCGGCGAGCGGCGCCGCCGAGGGCACCTATCGCCGGCCTCGCGCATCAGTGCGCGGCCGCGTTGTAGAAGGTCACGAGGTCGGCTTTCTCCTGCGGACGCGACGTATCGTCGAGATAGACCATGTGCCCGCCCTGATAGTCCTTGATCGTCAGGTTCGGTTGCGTGCCGAGCCGCGCGAGGTCGAGCTCGGTCTGGTAGAACGGCGTCGCGATGTCGTGATACCCGTTCAGCGACAGCACCTTCAACTGCGGGTTCAGCGTCAGCGCCGCGGCCAGATCGGGGATCGTGTCGGGCATCGCGAGGCCGTCGTGCGTCCAGTCCCACGTGTTGATCGCATTGCTGCTCACCGAGTAGGCCGACTGCGCGGTGTACTTGAGTTCGTTCGGCAGGTAGCTGCCGATCGTGTCGGTGAACGGCTTCGTGATGAACGAGCTGGACGGATCGCCGTCGGCCGCGAGCGGGCTCGACAGGGGCACGTTCACGCGTGCGTCGTAGCGGCCGATCAGCGTGCCCGGAACGAGCGACAACTGGAAGCTGTTGTCGAAGAAGGTCGGGACCACGTTGAAGTCCGCATTCCACAGCGCTTGCTTCACGCCGGTCGAATTCACCATCGTCGTGACCAGGTTCGGCGGCGGCGGCGTGTGGCTCGCGAGGTACGCGTTCACGGCGGGCGCGTAGCTGCCGGCCGTCAGCAGGCGCATCTGGTCCGCATACTGCGGCAGGTTCGACGGGTTCGGGTTGTCGAGCTGGTAGTACGCGCCGACCGTGCCGTACGACGGCACGAAGCCCGCGCAGCTCACCGGGCTCGCGCCGTTGTTCGAGTTGCCGACATAGTCGCTCGCCATGTCGCAGTTGGTGTTGTAGTTCAGGATCGACGACTGCAGCACGATGCCGTCGAGCTTCACGCCGGCCGTCTCGAGCAGGTTCGCGAGCACGTCGGTGCGCGGCGTGCCGTACGATTCGCCGAACAGGTATTTCGGCGAAGCGCCGCGCTGGTTCACGTTCAGGTAGCGCGTCACGAAATCGCGGAATGCGCCGGCGTCCTGGTCGACGCCCCAGAACGTCTGGTTCGTGTTCGGCGCGATCGCCTCCGAAAAGCCGGTGCCGATCGCATCGACGAACACGAGGTCGGTCGTGTCGAGCAGCGTGTCCTGGTTGTCGACGAACGGGAACGTCGACGTGTTCGCGTTCGGGTCGCCGGTCTGGATACGACGCGGGCCGAACGAGCCGAGATGCAGCCACACCGAGGCCGAACCGGGGCCGCCGTTGTACAGGAACGTGACGGGCCGCTTCGCCGCGGGCTGGTTGTCGGCCGTGTAGGCGACGTAGAAGAACGACGCTTCAGGCGCGCCCGTCTGCGGATTGCGCGCGACGAGGTGGCCGGCGGTGGCCGTGTACCGGATCGTCTTGCCGTTCAGCGTGATCTGGTGGTGCGTGACGGCCGCCTTTTCGACCGCGGCGGCCGCGTCGAGCGACGCGTTCGCGCTCGACGAATAACTGTTCGGATCGTTGTACGCGCGGTCGACCTGACCGGCGGGATCGGCTGAATTCGCGGCGCTCGCCGCAGCGGACGACGTCACGTCGTCGTTGCAGGCCGTCAGAATCAGCGAAGAACACACCACCCCCAACAACAGCTTCGCTTTGCTCGCTGGCATCGTTGCGTTCCTTCTCTCGGATGTTTTTCGTGTCGAGCAGCCGGATAAGCCGCCCCCCCGCCTCGATTGCGGCCGATGAGCCGAGGCGCCGGCCAATATACGCGAGCCCGCCGGCTTTGAAAAATTTGGAAATATTTGGCGTGCGGCCGGTGCGGCGCACACCTTTCAGGAATGCTTCGATTCGCGAAACGTTGCATTTCACGTCGCTTTCGCCGACTTTCGCGTTGACCGGAAACGATTAAAAAAGCACCCGTTTCGTGCAATGCCGGTCAACAAAATCAGGTAGTCGCCGATATTGCTCAGCAAATCGAAATAGACGGATTCGTCTAAAGGATCCGGCCCGACATGATCGCGACACGAATGCGCTGCGGTGCAGCAACCGTGCGCCAACGGCAGAACGGACAATGCAGCGGCGCGCCGCCGCTTACTCGGATTGCGGCAGCTCGGCCGCCCCCATCCGGCGCGCGATGACCGCCGCACGCTGCGCCTGGTAGGCCGAGCCGCGATGCGCATCGAACCAGCGCGGCTTCGGCAGCATCACCGCGAGACGCGCCGACTGCCACGCGCCGAGCCGGCTCGCGGGAATCCTGTAGTAATAGCGTGCGGCCGCCTCGGCCCCGTACACACCGCGGCCCCATTCGACCGAATTCAGGTAGATCTCGAAGATGCGTTCCTTGTCGAGCACCGTTTCGAGCATCCACGTGATGATGAGCTCCTGCCCCTTGCGGATGTAGCTCTTCTCGCGCGACAGGAACAGGTTGCGGGCGAGCTGCTGCGTGATCGTCGAGCCGCCCGCGACGATCCTGCCGCGCGCCTTGTTCTTCTCCCACGCCTGCAGGATCGCGTCGACGTCGTAGCCGTTGTTGGTCGCGAACGTCGAATCCTCGGAGGCGATCAGCGCACGCTTCAGGTTGCGCGAGATCTGGTCGTACGGCACCCACAGGTGCCGGATTTGCGCGGGCGGCGTGTCGCGCGACAGCCACCACGCGTCGGTGCGCATGAATGCGGTCGAGCCCGGATTCACGAACGACCACAGCGCGATCTGCGCGAGATAGAACAGTTGCGTCGCGAGCCACGCGCCCGCCAACACCGACCCTGCGTAGACGAGCCAGCGAGCGACGCTCACCGTCCGCGTGCGCTGCATGCCGCCCACCGCCACCACGTGCCGCTCCGTTCAGCTCGCCGCGAGCGCCTGGCGCAGCGCGGCCAGCACCGGCGCACCGTCCGGCCGCACGCCGCGCCAGATGAAGAACGATTCGGCGGCCTGCTCGACGAGCATCCCGAGCCCGTCGGCCGTGCGCGCGCCGAGCGACGCCGCGTGCTGCATGAACACGGTCGGCTGCGCGCCGTACATCATGTCGTACGCGAGCGTGCCCGTGCCGAACGCGGCCGCGTCGCATTCCGGCAGCGCGGCATCGAGGCTGCCGGCCGTCGCATTGATCACCACGTCGTACGGCTCGGCGCGCACGACGCCGGGGCCGCCGCCCGCGAGCGTGCAGCCCGCATCGTGCGCGGCCTGCATGAACTGGCCGACGAGCGCCTCGGCCTTGCTCGCGGTGCGATTCACGATCGTCATGGACAGCGGCGCGCGGTCGAGCAGCGGCAGCACGACGCCGCGCGCGGCGCCGCCCGCGCCGAGCAGCAGGATGCGCGCACCGGCGAGCGACACGCCGAGATTCGCCTCGATGTCGCGCACGAGGCCGACGCCGTCGGTGTTGTCGCCATGGAGGCGGCCGTCGGCGTCGATGCGCAGCGTGTTCACCGCACCGGCCGCCGCCGCGCGCGGCGACAGCGTATCGGCGAGCGCATGCGCGTCGAGCTTGAACGGCACCGTCACGTTCGCGCCGCGTCCGCCTTCGGCGACGAACGCGCGCACCGCGGCCTCGAACCCGTCGACCGGCGCGAGCCGGTGCGTGTACTCGATCGGCTCGCCGGTCTGCGCGGCGAACTGCGCGTGGATGAACGGCGACTTGCTGTGCGCCACCGGGTTGCCGAACACGACATAGCGGTCGGCGCCGCTCATCGACGCAGTTGCGTTCATGATGCGCGCCCCGCTTCGCCGTCGTTGCCGCCCGCGGCCTCGCCGCCCTCTGCCGCCGCGTCGCCCGATTCGGCCAGCGCCTCGGCCTCGGCTTGCGCCGACGCGTCTTGCGCGTCGACCAGCGTGTCGTCGCCGCCTTCGGCGTCATCCTCTTCGTCGGCCGCGTCGCCGCTCGTCACGGTCGGCGCGTCGAGCACGTTCAAGAGCCGCACCGACGCCTCGATCGTCAGCTCGTCGAGCGACATCACGTCGAGCAGCACGCGCGTGCCGCGCGCATGCACGCCGAGCCCCGGCACGTGCAGCAGCAGCGGGATTTCCTCGAGGCGCACGAGATCGCCCTTCACGACGCTCGCGACCACCTGCTTCTTCTGCTCCTGCGCGAGCCAGCGCAGGCACCAGAAGTACTCCATCCGGCGCTGGTAGTCGGCGTAGGCCGTATACGTATCGTCGAAGCCCTGCACGACCGCGTAGAGATCGGCGTCCTTCGGCTTGAACGGCGCGGCGAGCTTCGCGGTGACGCCGTGCTGCACGCACGCGAGCAGCTGCCACTGGTTCACGAGGTCGACGTAGCGGCGCAGCGGCGACGTGCTCCACGCGTATTGCGCGACGCCGAGGCCTTCGTGCGGCGCGGCCGTCGTCTGCATCCGCGTGCGCTTCGGGCCCGGCGCGCCGAAGCCGCGCTGCGACCGGTAGATGCCCGGCACCGTATGGTCGTGCAGGAACGCGCCCCAGGTCGAGTTCGCGAGGATCGCGAGCTCCGACACGATCAGGTCGAGCGGCGAGCCGCGGCGGCGCGGCGTGATCGTCACGTGCTCGCCTTCGACGTAGAAGTTGTAGTCGGTGTTGCGCTGCACCTCGCGCTTCAGCCCGTAGCCCGCGCGCGCGACCTGGCGCTTCTCGAACAGCGCCTGCGCGAGCGGCCACAGCACGGCGATGTCGTCCTTGTGCGGATAGTCGCCGGTGCCGGCCGCGAGCGTCTCTTCGTTGACGAGCTCGTCGAGCGTGTTGTGGCGCAGGTTGCTCTTCACGAACACGAGCTCGGCGCGCGTCTCGTTCGCGACGATCTCCTGCGTCTCGCGGTTGACGATGATGTACAGCGACAGCGCCGGGCGATAGTCACCCTCTTTCAGCGTGAACACGTCCACCACGTCGTCCGGCAGCATCGTGATCTTGTCGCCCGGCATGTAGACGGTCGACAGGCGCGCACGCGCGATCGCGTCGACCGGGTCGCCGCGCACGATGCCGAGCGCCGGCGCCGCGATGTGCACGCCGATTCGCACCCGGCCGTCGGACAGGTGCTCGACCGAAAACGCGTCGTCGATTTCGGTGGTCGTGATGTCGTCGATCGAGAACGCCTCGACGTTCGCGCGCGGCAGGTCGTCCGGCAGCGGGCCGACCGTGACGGGCGGAAAGCCCGTGCCGTGAGGGAAGAATTCCGCGAGAAAGCGCGCTTCGTGCAGCGCACGCGGCGACTCGATGCCGCCGCAGTCGAGCATCAGCCGCGCCGGCGACACGCCGCGCGCGCCGGCCGCCGCTTCCATCGCCTTGTATTCGATCGAATTCTTGTCCGGCCGCGTCAGCAGCCCGAGCACCTTGCCCGCGAACGCTTCCGGCAGCTTGCCGGCCTTCAGTTCCTCTTCATACTGCGCCTGCACGAGCGCCTGCTGGCGCTTGCGCTCGAGCGACGCGAGCGCCATCTTGAGCTGCTCTTCCGGCGCGCGCTGGTACTGGCCGCGCCCCTTGCGGCGAAAATAGACGGGCGAGCCGTGCAGCCGCAGCACCAGCGCGGCGCGCTCGACCGGGCCGTACGTCGCGCCGAAGTATTCGGCGGCCAGCGCCGTGTACGCGAACTCGTCGGCCGGCGCGCATTCCCACAGAAAATCCAGATCGATCTGCTGCGCGGCCGTGTCGGCCTCCTGCATCAGTTCGCTTGCGGCCGGCTTGTCGAATTCGATCAGCACGTCTTTCGCGCGCACCTTCGCGCGCCGCCCGCCGGGCAACTCGACCTGAAATGCGTCGCCCTGGCGCGACAGCACGCTGCCCGCCTTGAAACTGCCCGATTCCTCGAAGAAAACGTTCACTCAGTACTCTCGTTCAGACTGCCGGGCGCCGCGTCGGCGGCGCCGCATGATGTTGGGGATTCGATCGGCACGCGGCCGGTTTATGACGTCTTTCCGTCGCAAAACGCGAGAACGTCGTCGACATAGTCGGCAAATTCGCTGATCCCGTGATCGCTGCCGTCGATCACGCGGGTTTTCGCGCCCGGGTAATGGGCGAGCATCTCGCGATAATCGAGCACTTCGTCGCCGGTCGCCGCGAACAGATAGTAGCGGTCGGCGCGCGTGATCGCCGGCACACGCAGCGCGTCGAGTTCGTGCAGGTGACGGCGCTCGACGACGATCGTGCCGCCGCCGTGCCACAGCGGCTGCTCGCCCAGATGCTGTTCGAGATCGCGCTGCGGCACGATCGCCGGATTCAGCAGCACGGCTTTCCAGCCATGCTTTTCGGCGAGCCACGTCGCGTAATACCCGCCGAGCGAGCTGCCGATCACGGTCACGTCGCGCGCGCCCGCGACCTCGGCTTCCGCGAACGCGATCGCGTCGAGCGGCGACACCGACAGCGACGGGCACCGCCACTCGCCGGTGCGGCCGAGTTCGGCCATCCGTGCGGCGAGCAGCCGTGACTTCTGCGATTCCGGCGACGACCGGAAGCCGTGCAGATACAGGATCACGTGCGGCTCCCGAGCGCGTCGAGCAGCTTCTGGTGCACGCCGCCGAAACCGCCGTTGCTCATCACGAGCACGTGGTCGCCCGGGCGCGCGGCCTCGACCACCGCCTTCACCAGCGCGTGCAGGTCGTCGAATGCGCGCGCACGCTCGCCGAGCGGCGCGAGCGCTTCGGCAAGATTCCAGCCGAGCGCATCGCGCCCGGTCGGTGCGCCGTAGCCGAACACGAGATCGGCGTCGGCGAGGCTCGACGGCAATTGCGACTTCATCACGCCGAGCTTCATCGTGTTCGAGCGCGGCTCCAGCACGGCGAGGATGCGGGCATTCTTGCGGCCGATGCGCGCGCGAAGGCCGGCGATCGTGGTGTCGATCGCGGTTGGATGGTGGGCGAAATCGTCATAGACGGTCACGCCGTCCACGCTGCCGCGCACTTCCATGCGGCGCTTCACGTTGCGGAACGAGGCGAGCGAAACGGCCGCCTGCGCGGGCGGCACGCCGACGTGGCGCGCGGCGGCGATCGCCGCGAGCGCGTTCATCCGGTTGTGGTCGCCCTGCACCTGCCACGCGACTTCGCCGACACGCTCGGCTTGGCGATACACCGCGAAGCGTTCGTCCACCGGCACGCCGTCCTCGGCCGGCAGCGCCTGCCAGCCGCCGTCGACGCCGAAGCGTTCGACCTCGCTCCAGCAGCCGCGCGCCAGCACGCGCTCGAGCGCGTCGGAGCGGCCGTTCGTGACGATCCGCCCGACGCCGGGCACGGTGCGCACCAGATGATGGAATTGCGTCTCGATCGCGGCGAGATCGGGGAAGATGTCGGCGTGATCGAATTCCAGGTTGTTCAGCACCGCGGTGCGCGGCCGATAGTGCACGAACTTCGAGCGCTTGTCGAAGAATGCCGTGTCGTACTCGTCGGCCTCGATCACGAAGAAGCTCGAATCGGTAAGCCGCGCGGACACGCCGAAGTTCAGCGGCACGCCGCCGATCAGGAAGCCCGGGTTGAGCCCCGCGTCCTCCAGCAGCCACGCGAGCATCGACGACGTGGTCGTCTTGCCGTGCGTGCCCGCCACGGCAAGCACCCACTTGCCGGCCAGCACGTGCTCGCCGAGCCACTGCGGGCCGGACACGTAAGGCAGGCCGCGATCGAGGATCGCCTCCATCAGCGGATTGCCGCGCGTGACGACGTTGCCGATCACGAACAGGTCCGGCTTCAGGTCGATCTGCTCGGCGCCGTAGCCGTCGATCAGCGTGATGCCCTGCGCCTCGAGCTGCGTGCTCATCGGCGGATAGACGCCCGCGTCGCAACCCGTCACCGTGTGGCCCGCCGCGCGTGCGAGTACGGCGAGACCGCCCATGAAGGTGCCGCAGATGCCAAGAATGTGGATGTGCATAGATGAATGCTTTCGCGCCGCCGGGGCGCCGTCGATTCGGAAAGGATGCGTGCGCGGCGCGCCGGCGAGGCCGTGCGGCCGGCGCCCGGCCAACGACCTGGCCGCGACACAAAAGAGCACTATTGTAACTGACGGCCTGCGATGCCCGGCGGCCCGAACGATGCGGGCGAACGGCGCCGCCACCCTCGGGCGGCGGGCCGCCGCACCCGTGCTCGGGCGCCGCGACGATCGAGTATGATTGCCGGATCATGTCTCGCAAACCTCTTGTCGACCCGCGGCGCGTCCGCGAGGAAATCGCCCAGTCCGCCGCCCGCCTGATCGCGGAGGACGGGCTGGACTACGCCGGCGCGAAACGCAAGGCCGCGCGCCAGTTGCTGGGCGATTCGCGCGTTGCGGGCGAATGGCTGCCGGATAACGACCAGATCGAGGAAGAACTGCGCGAGTACCTCGCGCTGTTCCAGAGCGACACGCAGCCGGACGAACTGCGCCGCCTGCGCGAGATCGCGCTCGACTGGATGCGCCGGCTCGCCGAGTTCCATCCTTACGTGACGGGCGCCGTGCTGAACGGCACCGCGAACGCGCATTCGGATATCCATTTGCAGGCGTTCACCGACAACCCGAAGGACGTCGCGATCTACCTGCTGAACCAGAACGTCCAGTACGACGTGTCCGAGACGCGGCATTTCGCGGGCCGCGGCGACGTCGAGACGCTCAGTTTCCTGTGGCGCCCGCGGCGCGACGTGGACGCGATCGGCATCCATCTCGCGCTGTATGCGAGCGACGACCTGCGCGGCGCGGTGAAGGCCGACGCGCGCGGCCGCGTCGCCCGCGCGGACGCCGCCGCGCTGCGCGCACTCGTCGCGGCAGGCGAGGCCCCTTCCGAACCGGAATGATTCAACGATGATGATGAAACGCATGTTGGCGCTCGCGGTGGTCGCGGCCGCCGCCGTTGCCGGCGGGATCGCCGCCGGCCACTGGTTCCGCGGCACGACCGACGACGGCGTCGCCGTCGCCGCGCCGGCCGCCCACGGCAGTCCGGTCGACCAGCTGTGGGCGTCGTCGCTCACCGGCGTCGACGGCAAGCCGGCCACGCTGGCCGCCTTCAAGGGCCAGAAAGTCGTCGTCAATTTCTGGGCGTCGTGGTGCGGCCCGTGCGTCGAGGAGATGCCCGAGCTCGTCGCGCTGTCGCATCAGTACAAGCAGAAAGGCATCCGCTTCGTCGGAATCGGCGTGGATTCCGAGCAGAACGTGAAGAATTTCCTGCAGAAGGTGAAGGTCGATTACCCGGTCTTCGTCAGCGGCTATGCGGGCGCCGATCTGGCCCGCAATTTCGGAAATACCGCCGGCGCGCTGCCGTTTACCGTCGTCATCGACGAAACCGGCAAGATCCGCGAGACAAAATTAGGACAAATCCAGCCGGCCGAGCTGAAAAAGACGCTCGACGCGCTGTAATCCGCGCAAGCGGCGGCCTGCGCGTTCGTGGTGATTTGCCGTTCATTCGCCGCAATTTCGCGTGAATTCGCCGATACTTTGCATCCGCACCGGTAATTCTTGCGGGTCCGACGCGTCTGGCCGTTCGGCAAAACTAGACAAATTTCTCTAAATAGCGCTAAAGTTCGCGCAATTCCGCAGAAATAGAAGCGACCATGACACGATTGCTGGTGTTGCACGGCCCCAACCTGAACCTTCTCGGCACCCGGGAACCGGAGGTGTACGGCCGCGTCACGCTCGCGCAGATCGATCAGGCGCTTGCCGCGCGCGCCCAGGAGGCCGGCGCCGAACTGTCGTCGTTCCAGAGCAACCATGAAGGTGCGCTGGTCGACCGCATCCAGGCCGCGCGGGAGGAACAGACCGACTTCATCCTGATCAACCCGGCCGCGTACACGCATACGAGCGTTGCGATCCGGGACGCGATCGCCGGCGTTGGCATTCCGTTCGTCGAGGTTCACCTGTCGAACGTGCATCGCCGCGAAGCGTTCAGGCACCACTCCTACTTTTCCGACCAGGCCGAAGGCGTGATCTGCGGGCTCGGCTGGAAAGGTTATCTGTACGCGCTCGAGTACGCGCTGGACAAGCTGCAAGGCGCGTCGCGCGGCTGATTTCGCGATCTAGATTCAGCGCCGGCCGCTCACCGGCGCTTTCACGTATTGAAAGGGGAATTCCCGATGGATCTTCGTAAGCTGAAAACTCTGATCGACCTCGTTTCCGAATCCGGCATCTCCGAGCTGGAAGTGACGGAAGGCGAAGGCAAGGTGCGTATCGTCAAGAACGCGCCGCCGGTCTACGTGCAGCCGACGGCTGGGTATGCCCCGCAAGTCAGCGCGCCCGCGCCGTCGGCCGCGCTGCCGGCCGAAGGCGCCGCCGCGCCGGCCGCCGGCGCTGCAGCCGCACCGGCCGCTCCGCAGGGCCACGTCGTGACGTCGCCGATGGTCGGCACGTTCTATCGCGCGCCGTCGCCGGGCGCCGACCCGTTCGTGCAGGCCGGCGACACGGTCAAGGAAGGCCAGACGATCTGCATCATCGAAGCGATGAAGTTGCTCAACGAGATCGAGTCGGACAAGGCCGGCGTGATCAAGGAAATCCTCGTCGAGAACGGCCAGGCCGTCGAATACGGCCAGCCGCTTTTCGTGATCGGCTAAGCCCGCCGCGCGGCCCAGCCGGCCGCGCGCCGCCGATGCTCGCCAGGCGCCGTTCGCGCGCCCCTCGAAGAGACGAATACTCGCTATGTTTGAAAAAATCCTCATTGCCAACCGCGGTGAAATCGCGCTGCGCATCCAGCGTGCGTGCCGCGAACTCGGCGTCAAGACGGTGGTCGTCTACTCGGAAGCCGACAAGGAAGCCAAGTACGTGCGCCTCGCGGACGAAGCCGTCTGCATCGGCCCGGCCCCGTCGAACCTGAGCTACCTGAACATGCCGGCGCTGATCAGCGCCGCGGAAGCCACCGATGCCGAGGCGATCCACCCCGGCTACGGCTTCCTGTCGGAGAACGCCGATTTCGCGGAGCGCGTCGAGCAGTCGGGCTTCACGTTCATCGGCCCGCGTCCGGAAACGATCCGCATGATGGGTGACAAGGTCACCGCGAAGCAGACGATGATCAAGACCGGCGTGCCGTGCGTGCCGGGCTCGGAAGGCGCGTTGCCGGACGATCCGAAGGAGATCGTCAAGATTGCGCGCGCGATCGGCTATCCGGTCATCATCAAGGCGGCAGGCGGCGGCGGCGGGCGCGGGATGCGCGTCGTGCACACCGAAGCCGCGCTCGTCAACGCGGTCAACATGACCCGCGAGGAAGCCGGCCGTGCGTTCGGCAACCCGCAGGTGTACATGGAGAAGTTCCTCGAGAACCCGCGCCACATCGAGATCCAGGTGCTGTCGGACGCGCACAAGAACGCGATCTGGCTCGGCGAGCGCGACTGCTCGATGCAGCGCCGCCACCAGAAGGTGATCGAGGAAGCGCCGGCGCCCGGCATTCCGCGCCGCCTGATCGACCGCATCGGCGACCGCTGCGCGGACGCGTGCAAGAAGATGGGCTACCTCGGTGCGGGCACGTTCGAATTCCTGTACGAGAACGGTGAGTTCTACTTCATCGAGATGAACACGCGCGTGCAGGTCGAGCATCCGGTATCGGAGCTGATCACGGGCGTCGACATCGTGCAGGAACAGATTCGCATCGCGGCCGGCGAGAAGCTCGCGCTGCGCCAGCGCGACATCCAGTTCCGCGGGCATGCGATCGAATGCCGGATCAACGCCGAAGATCCGTTCAAGTTCACGCCGTCGCCGGGCCGGATCACGTCGTGGCATACGCCGGGCGGCCCCGGCGTGCGCGTCGATTCGCACGCATACAATGGTTATTTCGTGCCGCCGAACTACGATTCGATGATCGGCAAGCTGATCACCTACGGCGCGACGCGCGAACAGGCGATCCGCCGGATGCGCATCGCGCTGTCGGAAATGGTCGTCGAAGGCATCCAGACCAACATCCCGCTGCACCGCGAGCTGATGATCGATTCGAAGTTCGTCGAAGGCGGCACCAGCATCCACTACCTCGAAAACCGGCTCGCGCAGAAGCAGCAGGTCGCACCGGAAGAAGCGTAAGCATGAGTTATCGCGAACTCGTCGTCGAACTGGCCCGCGAGCATGCGGAGGCCCTGTCCGACGCGCTGCTCGAGCTCGGCGCGCTGTCGGTGTCCGTCGAGGACGCCGACGCCGACACGCCCGACGAACAGCCGCTCTTCGGCGAGCCGGGCCTCGTGCCCGATCGCACCGCGTGGCAGCGCTCGCGCGTGGTCGCGCTGCTGTCGGCCGACCACGAGCCGGCCGTGCTGCTCGCGGCGGCCGCGAACGAGATCGGCATCGCCGAGACGCCGAAGTTCGTCGTGCGCGAAGTCGAGGAGCAGGACTGGGTGCGGCTCACGCAGTCGCAGTTCGAGCCGATCCCGATCGGCGAGCGGATCTGGGTCGTGCCGTCGTGGCACGACGCGCCCGATCCCGATGCGCTCGTCCTCGAGCTCGATCCCGGCCTCGCGTTCGGCACCGGCAGCCACCCCACTACCCGGCTGTGCATGGAATGGCTCGAGCAGTCGGTGAAGCCGGGCCAGTCGGTGCTCGACTACGGCTGCGGCTCGGGCATCCTCGCGATCTTGGCGAAGAAATGCGGTGCGAACCCCGTGATCGGCATCGACATCGATCCGCAGGCGGTCGAATCGGCGCGCCAGAACAGCGAACGCAACCGCGCGGAAGTCACGTACGGGCTGCCCGACGCCTGCCCGGACGGCGAATTCGACATCGTCGTCGCGAACATCCTGTCGAACCCGCTGAAGCTGATGGCCTCGATGCTCGCGTCGAAGGTCAAGCCGGGCGGGCGCATCGCGCTGTCCGGCGTGCTCGCGCGCCAGGCCGACGAAGTGGCGGCCGTCTATGCGCGCTACGTCGACATCTCGGTCTGGCGCGAGCACGAAGGTTGGGTATGCCTCGCCGGAACCCGCCGCGAAAGCCATTAGAATAGCGCTGTCCTTCACTCTGGCCAGCAGGCCGCCCGGCTCGACATGCTTCTTGCGACGCGCTGCCCTCATTGCGAAACCGTCTTCCGGCTGCAGCAGGAACAGCTCTCGCTGCACCACGGGCTCGTGCGCTGCGGGCATTGCCACGAAGTCTTCAACGCCGCCGAATCGCTCGTTCCCGAGTACGCGCGGCAGCCCGAGCCGGCCTTGACCGAACCGGCTGCCGCGCCGCAGGGCGGCGACGCACGCCAGCAAGCCGCCCCGGCGCGGCTGTTCACCTCCGACGCGCCGCCCGAATTGCCGACCGGCGCCGATTACAAGCCGGAAGGCTGGGACATGTGGGCGCCGTGGCTCGACGGCGGCGTCGATCCGTCGCTGCAGCACAGCGCCGTGACCGTGCGCACCGAACCGCTGATACCGCTCGCGCTTCCGTCCACGGAAGCCGGCGTCGTCCATCTGTCGGGTACGCCCGAGCCGTTCGCGTCGTCTCCGGCCGAACTCGATGCCTCGGCAGCCGTCGAGCAACCGGCCGAACCGCATTCGCCGCAACCGCACGAACCGCACGAAACCGGGGAAGCCGCGTCGTCGCCCGCGCCCGTCGAGCGCGACCCGCGCGAGCCGCGCTTCGTCGCTCACCTGCCGCCCGAAACGGAAACCGCCGCCGAACCGGTCGAACCCGTCGTGCCCGCGCACTTCGCGGCGCCCGACGACGAACGCGCGCCGCGCGAACCGCGCTTTGCGTTCAGGCCCGCGCCCGCCGTTACCGAAACCGAAACCGCATCGGAACCCGATACCTTCTCCCGGCACGACAAGGCCCCGACGACAGCAGCGGCCGACGAACCGATCATCCAGCCAGACGCCCAGCCGGCCGTTCAACCGGCCGTCCAACTGGCCGTCCCGTTCCCCGCCGCACCGACCGATGACGATCGTCCACACTTCGCCGTCACGCGCGAGACGCGCGCGCCGCAGCGGCGCGGGATGCTCGGCGGCTTTTTCGGCGGCCTCGTCGCGGCCGCGCTGGTCGCCCTGCTCGCCGCGCAACTGGCGTGGTGGCAGCGCGAAACGCTGATGATCTACTGGCCCGCCACGCAGGGCTGGTTCCGGCAGGCGTGCGCGCCGCTCGGCTGCACGGTCACGCCGCCGCGTGCGATCGACGGATTGCGGCTCGACGCGACCGACCTGCGCCAGCTCGACGGCCCGCGCGAGCTCGAACTGAAGGTGCCGCTGACGAACCGCTACCGCGTCGCGCTCGCGTACCCGTCGCTCGAACTCACGCTGCTCGACGACACCAACCACGTCACCGTGCGCCGCGTGCTCGCGCCGCGCGACTACGTGCGCCCGGGCACGCCGATCGACGCCGGGCTGCCGCCCGGCACGACGCAGACGATGGTCGTCCGCCTCGAAACGAACGGCACGCCGGCCTCGAATTTCCGCGTCCAGATCTTTTATCCGTGACGCGCCGCGGCGCGCTTGCGCGCCCGTCTCAACCCGCGCGCCCGAGCGGCGCGCTATTTCGGAGCACGAACATGAGCAAAGTTACGCTGGGTGGCAACCCGATCGATCTCGCCGGCACGTTCCCGGCTGTCGGCGCGCAAGCCGCCGATTTCAAGCTGGTCGGCAAGGATCTCGCCGATCTGACGCTCGCCAGCTTCGCCGGCAAGCGCAAGGTGCTGAACATCGTGCCGAGCCTCGACACGCCGACCTGCGCGACGTCCACCCGCAAGTTCAACGAAGCCGCGTCGTCGCTCGACAACACGGTCGTGATCGTCGTGTCCGCCGACCTGCCGTTCGCCGCCACGCGCTTCTGCACGACCGAAGGCCTCGCGAACGTCGTGACGGCATCGACGTTCCGCACCGGCCGCGCATTCGCGAACGCGTACGGCGTCGACGTGACGAGCGGCCCGCTGAACGGCCTGACCGCGCGTGCGGTGGTGGTGCTCGACGCGCAGGACAAGGTGATCCACGCGGAACTCGTCGGCGAAATCAAGGACGAGCCGAACTACGATGCAGCGCTCGCCGCACTGAAGTAAGCTTTCTTCCGCTTTCCCCTGCCGCGCCGCGCCCTTCGCGCGGCGTTGTCGCGCAGGGCCCCTCATTTCTACAGGAACGCACACCTTGGCTACGCTGATTTGCGGCTCGATCGCCTACGACTCCATCATGACCTTCGAAGGGCGATTCCGCGAGCACATCCTGCCCGACCAGGTGCACCTCATCAACCTGAGCTTCCTCGTGCCGACGATGCGCCGCGAATTCGGCGGCTGTGCGGGCAACATCGCGTACGCGCTGCACCTGCTCGGCGGCGATGCGCGCATCATGGCCACGATGGGCGCGTTCGACGCGCAGCCGTATCTCGACCGGTTCGACCAGCTCGGCCTGCGCCGCGACCATGTGCGCGTGCTGCCCGATACGTACACCGCGCAGGCGATGATCACGACCGATCTCGACAACAACCAGATCACCGCATTCCACCCGGGCGCGATGATGCAGTCGCACCTGAACCATGCGGGCGACGCGCCGGACATCAAGCTCGCGATCGTCGGCCCGGACGGTTTCGACGGAATGGTGCAGCACGTGGAAGAACTCGCCCGCGCCGGTGTGCCGTTCGTGTTCGATCCGGGCCAGGGCCTGCCGCTGTTCGACGGTGCGACGCTGCGCCGCAGCATTGAACTTGCGACCTATGTAGCGGTCAACGACTACGAGGCCAAGCTGGTGAGCGACAAGACGGGATGGTCCGAAGACGAAATCGCCAGTCGGGTCGACGCTCTCGTCATTACGCGCGGCGAGCACGGCGCGACCATCCGCCACAAGCAGGGCACGGAGCAGATTCCGGTCGTGCCGGCCGAGCGCATCGCCGATCCGACCGGCTGCGGCGACGCCTTCCGGGGCGGCTTGCTGTACGGCATCGAGCACGGTCTCGACTGGGCAACCACGGGCCGCCTCGCGAGCCTGTTGGGCTCGCTCAAGATCGCTCATCAAGGGCCCCAGACTTACGTACTGACGCGCGAGGAAATCGACGCACGCTTCGAGACTGCATTCGGTTACAGTCTCAAATGAATATTGTGGGAGAGCAAAGATGTTGACCAGAAAAACCCTCACGCTCGCGGCCATGCTGACGGCCACGCTGACCCTCGCCGGCTGCTTCACGGCACCCGGTTCGGCGGATGTCTATAGCGTCGGCCAGGCGCAGCGCGAACAAACTGTCCGCATGGGCACGGTCGAAAGCGTCCGCGCGGTGCGCATCCAGTCCGACGGCGGCGGCAGCGCGATCGGCACGCTCGGCGGCGGCGCACTCGGTGCGGTCGCGGGCAGCGCGATCGGCGGCGGCAAAGGTTCGATCCTGACGGCGATCGCCGGCGGCCTCGTCGGTGCGGTCGCGGGCAACGCGGTCGGCGAAAACCTCAGCACGGCGAACGGTGTCGAAATCACCGTGCGTCTCGACAACGGCGACCTGCGCTCGATCACGCAGGCAGCGAGCGGCGAAGCGTTCCGCGCCGGCGAGCGCGTACGCCTGCTGTCGAGCGGCGGCGTCACGCGCGTCACGCACTAACCGATATCCTCAGCACGCGGCGCAAGCCGCGGTCGAACGCATGTGCGAAGCCGCGCATGCGTTTTTTTTTCGTCCGCCCGTTTTCGTCCGCGCTCGCGTCGGCCCGCCGATCGATGACCCATACGGACGAATACGGACGAAAAAAATCCCGCCACCTGAGCTGAGCCAGATGGCGGGACTGATTGAGTAGCGCTACTCAACCCACGGACACATGAGTGTCCGGGTGATGCTGCTCAGCCGCGATTACGGACGGCTGCCGGTCGGGAACGGCCATGCTGCTGCCGGGTTGAGCGCGGTCTTCACGCCCGATGCCGGCGCAACCGATGCGGTCGACGCGGTCGTTGCCGGCGCGGCCTTCTTCACGACGGCCTTCTTCGGGGCAGCAGCCTTCTTCGCCGGTGCGGCAGCCGTCTTCGCAGGGGCAGCCTTCTTGGCGGGCGCAGCCTTCTTCGCGGCAGCCTTCTTCGCCGGTGCGGCCTTCTTCGCGGCAGCCTTCTTCGCGGGCGCGGCCTTCTTCGCAGCAGCCTTCTTCGCCGGTGCGGCCTTCTTCGCGGCAACCTTCTTCACCGCGACTTTCTTGGCTGCAACCTTCTTCGCGGCGGCCTTCTTGGCCGGTGCTGCCTTCTTTGCAGCAACCTTCTTCACCGCGACCTTCTTCGCTGCGACTTTCTTGGCTGCAACCTTCTTCGTTGCGACCTTCTTGGCTGCAACCTTCTTTGCAGCGGCCTTCTTCGCCGGTGCTGCCTTCTTCGCGGCAACCTTCTTCACCGCGACCTTCTTCGCGGCAACCTTCTTCACCGCGGCCTTCTTCGCCGGAGCAGCAGCCTTCTTCGCAACGGTCTTCTTTGCAGCAACCTTCTTAGCAGCCGGTTTCTTCTTGGCAGTAGCCATGTTGTTCTCCTTCAGGTTCAGATGAGAGTCAGTTCAAACTACACCCTTCGTCAAAACCCGCTTCCCGCGGACGCTGTTCAGGACGTGCGCTTCGAAGCGGGCTATTCATCGGCGTACGCAGATACCGCGCGCTTACGCTAATGAATACGGTATGGCGCGCGTGACCACCCGGCCTCGCGCGCCAAATCAAGTCGGTAGCCGGCGCACCTCGCGCCGCTACCCCTAATCGCTTGATCAAGCGGACCGCCACACGGCCGTCCGCTTTTTCCGGAGGGAAGTTTGCCCATCCCACTGAAGGGTTCGCAAAGTGCCTGTCGTATCGTTGGGCCGCTAAGGCACCGGGCATGCTTTGCATCAGGCGTTCTTGCTCCTAAACCTTGGGCCGGGGCCGAGAGGCCACCGGCTGCTCCATCATGTAACGGGTTCGCTGCTGCGGGTTATTCCCAGGACAGCGCGCCCCCCGTCTGATACTCGATCACACGCGTCTCGAAGAAGTTGCGTTCCTTCTTCAGGTCGATCATCTCGCTCATCCACGGGAACGGGTTTTCCTCGTTCGGGAACAGCGGGTCGAGGCCGATCTGCTGGCAACGGCGGTTGCTGATGAAGCGCAGATAGCTCTTGAACATCGACGCGTTCAAACCCAGCACGCCGCGCGGCATCGTGTCCTCGGCGTAGCGGTATTCGAGTTCGACAGCCTGCTTGAACAGCTCGCGGATCTCGGCGCGGAATTCGGCGGTCCAGAGATGCGGGTTCTCGAGCTTGATCTGGTTGATCAGGTCGATGCCGAAGTTGCAGTGCATCGACTCGTCGCGCAGGATGTACTGATATTGCTCCGCAGCACCCGTCATCTTGTTCTGGCGGCCGAGTGCGAGGATCTGCGTAAACCCGACATAGAAGAACAGGCCTTCCATGATGCAGGCGAACACGATCAGCGACTTCAGCAGCTTCTGATCCGCTTCGAGCGTGCCGGTCTTGAAGGCCGGGTCCGTCAGCGTATGAATGAACGGGATCAGGAATTCGTCCTTCGCGCGGATCGACGTGACCTCGTGGTACGCGTTGAAGATCTCGCCTTCGTCGAGGCCGAGCGATTCGACGATGTATTGGTACGCGTGCGTGTGGATCGCTTCCTCGAACGCCTGGCGCAGCAGGAACTGCCGGCACTCGGGCGCCGTGATGTGGCGGTACGTGCCGAGCACGATGTTGTTCGCCGCGAGCGAATCGGCCGTCACGAAGAAGCCGAGGTTGCGCTTCACGATGCGGCGCTCGTCCTCGGTCAGACCGTTCGGGTCCTTCCACAGTGCGATGTCGCGGGACATGTTGATTTCCTGCGGCATCCAGTGGTTCGCGCAACCGGCCAGATACTTTTCCCACGCCCACTTGTACTTGAACGGCACCAGCTGATTGACGTCAGTCTGGCCGTTGATGATGCGCTTGTCGGCGACATTGACCCGCGCTTCCGTACCGCCGGCGGGAACAGCCGATGCTTGCGGCGGCACCGCAAGATCGCCTTCGAAAATGTCACGGACCTGATGGGCGGCAGGCGTTGCAGCCTGCATTCCGACAGCCATCCCGGCGGAGGTGCGCATCGCGTTTTGCTGCGCTCCGCTCGCGGGGGTTACGGCAGTCTTCTCGTCATCCCAGTTGAGCATAAATTCTCACCATCAATTTAGAACGGTTTGTACCATCTTTTCCTGAGCGATAAAAGGGTTCGCTCACGAAAAATCCTTTTTTCGATTCGCGTTGCGACCTCGATACAACACTTTGAGCAACGCATCGTCATTCATGCAGCGCGCGACGTGAGTCGCGCTTGTATCGCGAGGTGCGCTCGACGCGTCGAACGCTGATCGAAACGCGACGTCGTCGGGGCTGTTTCGATCGCTTGTCACTGCCTGCAACGCAGGTGTCGCGTTACAGATTCCTTATCATTTTTTTAGTTGAGAGCGGCGCACACTTCAACCTCGATCGGTCGTCGTGCGCGCCGCCCAGGCCTGCTTCTCAGGTCAGGCGCACTGCGTTACTGGCACGCTTCGCACTCGTCGAAGCCGGGGTCGCCCGGACGCATCGTGCACACCGGACCGTCTGCTTCCACCGGCGCGAGCGCCGGCGCCGCGTTGACCGTACCCGACGATGCAGCGCCGCCTGCCGCACCGAAGCCGCCCGCCGCGCCTTGCGCGCCGCCGCTGCCCGAACCGCCTGCACCGCCGCTGCCCGCACCGCCCGTCGGCACCGCGTTCAGCGCGCCGTGCGCGACCGTCGACTTCTCGACGTGCGTCGCCGCCATCGTGCGGAGGTAGTAGGTCGTCTTCAGGCCGCGCAGCCATGCGAGCTTGTACACCTCGTCGAGCTTCTTGCCCGACGCGCCGCCCATGTAGATGTTCAGCGACTGCGCCTGGTCGATCCACTTCTGGCGACGCGATGCCGCTTCGACCAGCCACGTCGGGTCGACCTCGAACGCGGTCGCGTAGATCGCGCGCAGGTCGGCCGGGATGCGGTCGATGCGCGACAGCATGCCGTCGAAGTACTTCAGGTCGGCGACCATCACTTCGTCCCACAGGCCGCGCTCCTTCAGGTCGCGGACGAGATATTCGTTCACCACCGTGAATTCGCCCGACAGGTTCGACTTCACGTACAGGTTCTGGAAGGTCGGCTCGATACAGGCCGACACGCCGATGATGTTCGAGATCGTCGCCGTCGGCGCGATCGCGACGCAGTTCGAGTTGCGCATGCCGTGCGTGGCGATCCGCGCACGCAGCGTCGTCCAGTCGAGCGATTCCGACGTGTCGACCTCGACGTAGCCGCCGCGCGCTTCCGTCAGCAGCTTCAGCGTGTCCTGCGGGAGGATGCCGCGATCCCACAGCGAGCCGCGGTAGCTCGAGTAGCGGCCGCGCTCCTCGGCCAGCTCGGTCGACGCGTAGTACGCGTAGTAGCAGACGGCTTCCATCGAACGGTCGGCGAACTCGACCGCCGCTTGCGACGCGTACGGCGTGCGCAGCAGGTGCAGGCAGTCCTGGAAGCCCATGATGCCCATGCCGACCGGGCGGTGCTTCAGGTTCGAGTTACGCGCCTTCGGCACCGCGTAGTAGTTGATGTCGATCACGTTGTCGAGCATGCGCATCGCGACGCTGATCGTGCGCTTGAGCTTGTCATGGTCGAGCGCGTAGCTGCCGTCGGCCTGCTTCACCAGGTGGGCGACGAGGTTCACCGAGCCGAGGTTGCACACCGCGATTTCGGTGTCGCTCGTGTTCAGCGTGATTTCCGTGCACAGGTTCGACGAGTGGACGACGCCGACGTGCTGCTGCGGCGAGCGCACGTTGCACGGATCCTTGAACGTGATCCACGGGTGACCCGTCTCGAACAGCATGCCGAGCATCTTGCGCCAGAGCTGCTGCGCCGGGATCTTCTTGAACAGCTTGATCTCGCCGCGCGCGACCTTGTCTTCGTAAGCCGTGTAAGCCGCCTCGAATTCCGCGCCGAACTTGTCGTGCAGGTCCGGGCAGGTCGACGGCGAGAACAGCGTCCAGTCGGCGCCTTCCATCACGCGCTTCATGAACAGGTCGGGAATCCAGTTCGCCGTGTTCATGTCGTGCGTGCGGCGGCGATCGTCGCCGGTGTTCTTGCGCAGCTCGAGGAACTCCTCGATGTCGAGGTGCCACGATTCGAGGTACGCGCAGACCGCGCCCTTGCGCTTGCCGCCCTGGTTCACCGCGACGGCCGTGTCGTTCACGACCTTCAGGAACGGGACCACGCCTTGCGACTTGCCGTTCGTGCCCTTGATATGCGAGCCGAGTGCGCGCACGCGCGTCCAGTCGTTGCCGAGGCCGCCGGCGAACTTCGACAGCAGCGCGTTTTCCTTCAGCGCTTCATAGATGCCGTCGAGATCGTCCGCGACCGTCGTCAGGTAGCACGACGACAGCTGCGAGCGGTGCGTGCCCGAGTTGAACAGCGTCGGCGTCGAGCTCATGAAGTCGAAGCTCGACAGCACGTTGTAGAACTCGATCGCGCGCGTTTCGCGGTCGATCTCGTTCAGCGACAGGCCCATCGCGACGCGCATGAAGAATGCCTGCGGCATTTCGATGCGGGTGCCTTCGACGTGCAGGAAGTAGCGGTCGTACAGCGTCTGCAGGCCGAGGTAGCCGAACTGCAGGTCGCGGTTCGCGTCGAGCGCTTCGCCGAGGCGCTTCAGGTCGAACTGCAGCAGCTTGTCGTCGAGCAGGCCGGCGTCCACGCCGCGCTTCAGGAACTGCGGGAAGTATTCGGCGTAGCGGGTCGACATCTCGGCCTGCACGACTTCCTCGCCGAGGATCTCGCGACGGATCGTGTGCAGCAGGATGCGGGCCGTGACCTGGCTGTATGCCGGATCCTTTTCGATCATCGTGCGCGCCGCGAGGATCGCCGAGTCGTAGACCTGGCTCATCGGCACGCCGTCGTACAGGTTCTTCACCGTCTCCGCGACGATCGGGTCAGGGTTAACCGCAGCGCCGAGGCCGTCGCACGCCGACACGATCAGCGCGCGCAGCGCGTTCAGGTCGAGCGGGCGCGTGACGCCGTTGTCGACGACGTTGATGCCGGTGGTCGACTCGCCGCCCGCTGCCGCCGCTTCCTCGCCCGCATGCTGGCGCTCGAGGTGACGCTTCTCGCGGTACAGCACGTACGCACGCGCGACGTTGTGCTCGCCGCCGCGCATCAGCGCGAGTTCGACCTGATCCTGGATGTCTTCGATATGGAACGTACCGCCGTTCGGGCGGCTGCGCACGAGCGCGCGAACGACGTTGTGCGTCAGTTGCTCGACCTGCTCGCGTACGCGCGCCGATGCCGCGCCCTGCCCGCCATTGACGGCCAGGAAAGCCTTGGTCACCGCGATCGCGATCTTCGAGGGTTCGAACGACACCACGCTGCCGTTGCGGCGGATCACCTTGTAGTCGGCGAACGTGGCCTGCGGCGCGAGCGCCTTCGCGCCCTGTTCGGTCCCGCCGAGCGGACGGCTCGAGGCGCTCTCGTACTGGGACGTCGCGTTGTCGGTGGTTTGCATGTGCAAAGCTCCTGGTGTTGGATGGTGCGGAGAGAACCGCGGATTAAAACGAACGCTGCGCAATGCGGTGCGCGAGCGGTAAGAGGCGAGCGATGCGCCGGGGAAGCCGGTTCGGTCGATGCGCGACAACCCGGCCGGTCGTGTGCTTCGTCATGTGTACCCTGCCCCGTCGATGTTCGCTGCGCTGGTCGCGACGCCCGGACCGCCCGGCCTGACGCGCCGCCTTGAGAACCCTGTCCGCCGACGTTGCCCGCCGGCCGGTGCCGCTCGGGTTTTCCCCTGCGACACACACTATATCTAGTACAGAACCGCTCAACTGGCACCAAGTATAGTGGACATTCGGAGGACGTCCAAACGGATAATTTGCGATAGAGGTCTTGACATCGCTCACGCGCAGACGCGGCAAGGCATTGATCGGAGAAAAAACTTTCTCCGATCAAAAAACCCCGCGATCAGTGCTGACGGAAAGGAAAGTATTCGGCGGAAAAACCGGCATCGCTCGCGAAGCGTTGCCAATCGAAATGCGGGCCCGGGTCGGTCTTGCGGCCCGGCGCGACGTCCGAATGCCCGGCGAACGCATCGACCGGGTAGCGCGCGGCGAGCGCGCGCGAGAGCGCGGCGAGCACCGCGTATTGCGCATCGTCGAACGGCACGTCGTCGGCCCCCTCGAGCTCGATGCCGATCGAAAAGTCGTTGCAGCGCGTGCGGCCGAAGAACTCGGACGAGCCGGCGTGCCATGCGCGCTCGTCGCACGACACGAACTGCACGAGCTCGCCGCCGCGACGGATCAGGAAATGGGCGGACACGCGCACGCCGCGCAGGTGGCTCTGGCAATAGGGGTGCGCATCGCAGTCGAGACGATTCAGGAACAGCGCCTCGATCGCGTCGCCGCCGAATTCGCCGGGCGGCAGGCTGATGTTGTGGACGACCACGAGCGTCGGCACCGCACCCGCGGGCCGCGCCTCGAAGTTCGGCGACGGCGCATGGCGCGCTTCGCGCACCCAGCCGTTCGCGTCGACCGACAACACCGGCGCGTCGCTCATCGCGCGTCGCGGCCGTTCACGCGCGCGGCGTGGCGCTGCGCATGCTCGGCGCTGCAGAAGTACTCGCCGCTCGCGGCGATGGCATCGCCCTTCGGCGCATGCACGCCGCACTCGGCGCAGCGCACCATCGGTTCGGGCAGCGAGCGCGCGTCGCCGTTCGGGCGCGCGGCGCCGGCGCCGGGCGCACCGCCGTTACCGGCGCCGCGACCGCCGCGCGCCTGCGCCTGTTCCTGCGCGTGGCGCAGCTTGCGCGCGAGCCACGAACCCGCGAAGAAGAGAAGAATCAGGAGAAGAATCTGTCGCATCGGAAACCTGCGGTCAAACCACGGAGCGGTGCAGCAGCACCTCGAAAACGAACCGGCTGCCGACATACGCGAGCAGCAGCGCGGCGAACGACACGAGCACCCAGCGCGCGGCCCCGCGGCCACGCCAGCCCGACGTCTTGCGGGCGACCAGCAGGCCGCCGAACATCAGCCACGACAGGATCGCGAACACCGTCTTGTGATCGAGCCGCAACGCGCGCGCGTCGACCTGCTCGCTGAACAGGATGCCCGACGCGAGCGTCAGCGTCAGCAGCACGAAGCCGGCGCCGATCAGGCGGAACAGCAGCTTCTCGAGCGTGAGCAGCGGCGGCAGCGTTTCGAGCCAGCTCGCGATCCAGCCCGTCGAGCCGTCGCGCCCGCCGCTCCTCAGCGACTGCAGACGCCGCTCGACCATCAGCATCAGGATCGCGTGCAGCGCGGCGATCGCGAAGAGGCCGTACGCGATGTTCGCGATCAGGAAATGCAGCTTGAACAGCGGCGCCGCGGCATAGGGCAGCACCCGCACGCCGCCGAATATCAGCGGCAGCAGCGACGCGCCGCACGCGAGCGGCAGCACCAGCAGGCGCAGGCTGTCGAGCGGGAAGAAGAAGCTCTCGATCCAGTAGATGCCGGCGCCGAGCCAGAACATCGCGGACAGCGCGAACGCGAAGCCGAACACCATCGCGTCGTTCGGAAAGATCGTCATGTGCAGCAGCACGCCGTGCGCGACCAGCGCGGCGAACAGCAGCGCGCGGCCGGCCCCGCTCATCCCGGACGCGGCGGACGCCGGGACCGGCACGGCCGGCACGCTCGCGACGAGCGGCGTCGCACCCTGGCGGTGCGCACGCCAGCCTGCGACGGCGAGGCCGCCGTACAGGAATGCGGTGAGGGCATACAGTACAATATCCATGTTCGAAGTTTACACTAGGCCCCCTCCCCGCGACGGCTCCCTTTGTTCGGTTCCGCCGCGCCTTCGGGCCCCACTGTCCATCGCTCCCCATGCTCGACAATCTCACTCAACGGATGGCGCGCGTCGTCAAGACGCTGCGCGGCGAGGCCCGGCTCACCGAGGCGAATACGCAGGAGATGCTCCGCGAGGTGCGTCTCGCGCTGCTGGAAGCCGACGTGTCGCTGCCGGTCGTCCGCGAATTCATCGCCAAGGTCAAGGAAAAGGCGCTCGGCGAAGAAGTGATCAGCAGCCTGTCGCCGGGCCAGGCGCTCGTCGGCGTGGTCCAGAAGGAACTCACCGCCGTGATCGGCGGCGACTACGAAGGCAAGGCCGCCGAGCTGAACCTCGCGGTCACGCCGCCCGCGGTGATCCTGATGGCCGGCCTGCAAGGCGCGGGCAAGACCACGACCGCCGGCAAGCTCGCGAAGCTGCTGCGCGAGAAGTACAAGAAGAAGGTGCTGACCGTGTCGTGCGACGTGTATCGCCCGGCCGCGATCATGCAGCTGAAAACGGTGAGCGAACAGGTCGGCGCCGATTTCTTCCCGTCCACGCCGGACCAGAAGCCCGTCGACATCGCGCTCGCGGCCGTCGACTGGGCGAAGCGCCACTACCATGACGTGCTGATCGTCGACACGGCCGGCCGCCTCGGCATCGACGAGGCGATGATGCAGGAAATCGCCGCGCTGCACGGCGTGCTGAAGCCGGCCGAAACGCTGTTCGTCGTCGACGCGATGCTCGGCCAGGACGCGGTCAACACCGCGAAGGCCTTCAACGACACGCTGCCGCTCACAGGCGTCGTACTCACCAAGCTCGACGGCGACTCGCGCGGCGGCGCCGCGTTGTCGGTGCGGCACATCACGGGCAAGCCGATCAAGTTCGTCGGCGTCGCCGAGAAGCTCGACGGCCTCGAGGTGTTCCACCCCGACCGGATGGCGAACCGGATCCTCGGCATGGGCGACATCCTCGCGCTCGTCGAGGAGGCGCAGCGCGGCGTCGACGTCCAGGCCGCGCAGAAGCTCGCCGACAAGGTCAAGAAAGGCGGCGACTTCGACCTGAACGATTTCCGCGCGCAGATCTCGCAGATGAAGAACATGGGCGGCCTGTCGTCGCTGATGGACAAACTGCCCGCGCAGTTCCAGCAGGCGGCGGCCGGCGCCGACATGGGCCAGGCCGAGAAGTCGATCCGCCGGATGGAAGGCATCATCAGCTCGATGACGCCCGCCGAGCGCGCGAAACCCGAAATCATCAAGGCGACGCGCAAGCGCCGCATTGCAGCCGGCGCGGGCGTGCCGGTGCAGGAAGTCAACCGGATGCTGAACCAGTACGACCAGATGCGTACGATGATGAAGAAGCTGAAGGGCGGCAACATGCAGAAGATGATGCGCGGGCTGAAGGGCATGATGCCCGGCATGCGCTGATTTCGCCCGTCGGCCGGCGCGCGGGTTTTTGCCGTAGCGCGCGCCGGCCGTTCTGCTTCATCCTTATTTGTATACCGACTGCCCGCCAGAACACATGAACCGCGAAGAAGCCCTCCACATTTTCGACCACTCCGAAGAGATCGTCTCGGCCGACGCCGTCAACGCGTCGATCTCGAAGATGGCCGACGCGATCCGCGCCGAGATCGGCGACGCGTTCCCGCTCGTTCTCTCGGTGATGGGCGGCGCCGCGGTGTTTACCGGGATGCTGCTGCCGCATCTCGATTTCCCGCTCGAATTCGACTACATCCACCTGACCCGCTACCGCAACACGACGCAGGGCAGCCCGGAGATGCACTGGCGCGTCGCACCGCGCGAATCGGTGAAAGACCGCATCGTGCTCGTACTCGACGACATCCTCGACGAAGGCGAGACGATGGCCGCGATCCGCGACCGCATCCTCGACATGGGCGCGAAGCGCTTCATGTCCGCCGTGCTGTGCGAGAAGACGCTCACGAAGGCGAAACCGCTGCACCCCGACTTCTGCGGCTTCTCGGTGCCGGACCGCTACGTGTTCGGCTGCGGGATGGACGCGAAGGGCTACTGGCGCAACCTGCCGACGATCCGCGCGCTGACCGCGAACGTCTGATCGCCGCGCTGTCCGCCATATACCCGCTATATAAATGGAAAGCGGCGCGCCGGTTGCCCGGAGCGCCGCTTTTTTGTTTCCGCGCCGCCTGCTTATAACTGGTGCGCGAACGCGCGGATGCCGGCCAGCAGCATCTCGACCGAGATCGCGACCAGCACGAGCCCCATCAGCCGCTCGAACGCCGCGACCGTCCGCTCGCCGAGCCACTGCTGGATCCGTTCGGCCAGCACCAGCGTGATCGCGCAGACGAGCATCGTGACCGTCAGCGCGCCGACCCACTCGAGCATCTTGCCGGGCGCCTGCGACGTCATCAGCATCACCGTCGCGAGCGCGGACGGCCCCGCCAGCGCGGGAATCGCGAGCGGCACGATGAACGGCTCGCCACCCGCGCGCGGATCGCTGCCGAGCGCGCCGTCCGGATGCGGGAAAATCATCCGCAGCGCGATCAGGAACAGCACGATCCCGCCGCCGAGCCGCAGCGACAGGTCGGTGAGGCTCATCATCCGCAGAAAGCGATCGCCGACCAGCATGAAGAACAGCAGGATCACGAACGCGATCCCCACTTCGCGCAGGATCAGCTTCACGCGCCGCTCGCGCGGCACATCCCGCATCGCCGAAATGAACAGCGGGATGTTGCCGAGCGGGTCCGTGATCAGCACGAGGAGCACGGTGGCGGACAGGAACGTGTATTCCATCGTGTCCCCGGTCGCCGCGCTCAGTGCGCGAGCGCGGCGCGGATCTTCTCGGCGACCGTCGCCGCGGCCGCGTCGGCCGGCAGCAGCGTCGCTTCGGCGTCGCGGCGGCCCTGGTATTCGACCTTGCCTTCCTTCAGGCCGCGCTCGCCGATCACGAGACGATGCGGCACGCCGATCAGCTCCCAGTCGGCGAACATCACGCCCGGGCGCTCGCCGCGATCGTCGAGGATCACGTCGATGCCGGCGGCGACGAGTTCCGCGTACAGCTTGTCGGCCGTCTCGCGCACCATGTCGCTGCGGTCGTAGCCCATCGGGCACAGCACGACCTCGAACGGCGCGATCGACTCGGGCCAGATGATGCCGCGGTCGTCGAAGTTCTGCTCGATCGCCGCACCCAGGATACGCGTGATACCGACGCCGTAGCAGCCCATCAGCATCGGCTGCGGCTTGCCCGACTCGTCGAGGAACGTCGCGCCCATCGCTTCCGAGTACTTGGTGCCGAGCTGGAACACGTGGCCGACTTCGATGCCGCGGCAGATGTCGATCACGCCCTTGCCGTCCGGCGACGGATCGCCCTTCTTCACGTTGCGCACGTCGGCAACTTCCGGCTCCGGCAGGTCGCGGCCCCAGTTCACGCCCGCGATGTGATAGTCGACCTCGTTCGCGCCGACGACGAAGTCGCTCATGTTCGCGACCGTGCGGTCGGCAATTACCTTCACCGGCTTCTTCGTGCCGACCGGGCCGAGGTAGCCCGGCGGCGTGCCGAACCACTCGACGATTTCCTGCTCGGTCGCGAAGCGGTGGTTCTTCAGGCCCGGCAGCTTCGACACCTTGATCTCGTTCAGGTCGTGATCGCCGCGCAGCATCACGAGCCAGATGGTCGGCTCGGCGCCTTCATTGTCGGTCGCGAGCACGATCGACTTGATCGTGCGCTCGAGCGGGATCGACAGCAGTTCGGCGACGGCCTCGCACTTCGCCTTGCCGGGCGTCGCGACCTTTTCCATCGTTTCGGCCGGCGCCGCGCGCTCGGCAATCAGCGGCAGCGCTTCGGCCGCCTCGACGTTCGCCGCGAATTCGGACGTCGGGCAGTACGCGATCGCGTCCTCGCCAGTGTCGGCGATCACGTGAAATTCGTGCGAGAAGTTGCCGCCGATCGAGCCGCTGTCGGCCGCCACCGCGCGGAACTCGAGGCCGAGGCGCGTGAAGATGCGCACGTACGCGTCGTACATCTTGCGGTACGACTCGTTCAGGCCCGCCGCATCCTTGTCGAACGAATACGCGTCCTTCATGATGAATTCGCGGCCGCGCATCACGCCGAAGCGCGGACGGATCTCGTCGCGGAACTTCGTCTGGATCTGGTAGAAGTTCACCGGCATCTGCCGGTAGCTCTTGATCTGGTTGCGCGCGATGTCGGTGACGACTTCCTCGTGCGTCGGCCCGATCACGAAATCGTTGTCCTTGCGGTCCTTGAAGCGCAGCAACTCGGGGCCGTACTGTTCCCAGCGGCCCGATTCCTGCCACAGCTCGGCCGGCTGCACGGCCGGCATCAGCAGCTCGATGGCGCCCGCCCGGTTCATTTCCTCGCGCACGATCGCCTCGACCTTGCGAATCGAACGCAGGCCGACCGGCAGATAGTTGTAGATGCCGCCGGCGACGCGACGGATCATGCCGGCGCGGACCATCAGCTTGTGGCTGACGATCTCTGCGTCGGCGGGTGCCTCTTTCAGGGTGCCGATAAAGAAACGGGAAGCTTTCATGCGGACGGTTCCAAAAACGGCGCCCCCAGGCGGGGCGCCCGAAAAAGTTTCAAGGTGAAAAAGCTGCGCGCGGCGAACAACGAGGGACGACGATGGCGCAGACGACGTAGCAGACTAATCAGGGACAATTCAGCCGGCGTACCCCGCGCGGATTCGCTCCGTCACGGTGCGCAGCGCCCGTTATCTGTTTATAATCAAAGCAATTTTAAAGGATTCGAAGGTGGTTGTATGCTGGATCGTGAAGGCTTTCGCCCGAACGTCGGCATCATCCTCTTGAACGCGCGCAACGAGGTGTTTTGGGGCAAGCGGCTCCGCGAGCATTCCTGGCAGTTTCCTCAAGGTGGGATCAAGTACGGCGAGACCCCCATGCAGGCGATGTACCGGGAACTGCACGAGGAAACGGGCCTGCATCCGGAACACGTCAAGATAATCGGCCGCACTCGCGACTGGTTGCGTTACGAGGTGCCTGACAAGTTCATCAAACGCGAAGTACGCGGTCATTACCGCGGCCAGAAGCAGATCTGGTTCCTGCTGCGGATGGTCGGACGCGATTGCGACATTTGCTTGCGCGCGACCGATCACCCGGAGTTCGATGCGTGGCGCTGGAACGAGTACTGGGTGCCGCTCGATGCGGTGATCGAGTTCAAGCGGGATGTCTATCAGTTGGCGCTGACGGAACTGTCGCGCTTCCTGCGCCGCCCGGCGCAGCGAGCCGAGAAGCCGCGCGGGCCGCGTGTGTCGCGCTATCCGCGCGTCATCGGCGCACAGGCCCAGACGCTGACGATTGTCGACGCATCGGTAGTCTGTTCGGAGGTCGAAGTGGAAGCGAGCACGCTCGACGAGATGCCGCCCCGCGTGATCGTCGGCAAATGACGAGTTGGACTGCATGACCGGGCGCGACCTTGGTGTCGCGCCCTTTTTTTACGAGGAATGCATATTGAAAGCGATTGCTCTCGCGCTCGCATCGATCGCCGCGATGGCCGCCCTGGCCGGTTGCGCGAACTCGAAAGCGCCGTCCAACAAGGATGACAGCGAGTTCGTGTACCTGCTCGACCGGCAGGGAACCTGGAAGGAAAACGCCGTCGACACGCTGCCGCCGCTACCGCAAACGGGCGATCTGCTGCCATTCAACGTGTCGCAGAACACGCCGCTCAAGTTCTTCGTCGATGCGAAGTCGCTCGACGTCGGCACCGACGGCGTCGTGCGCTACGCCGTCGTGATCACGAGCCCGGCCGGCGCGCGCAACGTGAACTACGAAGGCATCCGCTGCGACACCTACGAATGGCGCCAGTACGCCGGCCTGAACGCGGACCACAACGGCTGGGATCGCACCGTCGAGAACGACTGGCGGCGCATCGAGAACGGCGAGTTGAACGCCTACCACTCCGCGCTCTACCAGGACTACTTCTGCTCGAACAAGATGCCCCAGGGCTCCACCCGGCAGATCCTCGAAAACATCCGGTTCCACCGCACCGCGATGACGCAGCTGCGCTGACGGCGCGCGGGGGCCCGTCGCCCGCATCGCCCCGCTGCAACGAAAAGCCCGCGCGATGCGGGCTTTTTCATTTCGACGACGAAAACCGGCTGGCGATCACACCAGCACGAGGTTGTCGCGATGAATCAGTTCGGGCTCCAGCATGTAGCCGAGCACGGCCTCGATCTCGCCGCTCGGCTTGCGGTGAATCAGCTTCGTTTCCGCGCTGCTGTAGTTCGTGAGCCCGCGCGCCACCTCGCGCCCGTCCGGGCCGACACACGCGATCACCTCGCCGCGCGCGAACGCGCCCTGCACGTCGGTGACGCCGATCGGCAGCAGGCTCTTGCCGCCGGCCGTCAGCTTCTCGACCGCGCCGGCATCGATCACGACATGGCCGCGCACCTGCAGATGATCGGCCATCCATTGCTTGCGTGCCGCCATCCGCGCGGTCCGTGCGATCAGTTGCGTGCCGATCGCCTCGCCGGCCGCCAGACGCACGAGCACGTCGGACTCCCGGCCGCTTGCGATCACGGTATTCGCGCCGCTGTGTGCCGCCCGCTTCGCCGCGAGGATCTTCGTCAGCATTCCGCCGCGGCCAAGACTCGAACCGGCCCCGCCTGCCATCGCCTCGAGCTCCGGTGCGCCCGCGTTGGCCTCGCCGACGAGCGTCGCATTCGGGTCCTTGCGCGGATCGGCCGTGAACAGCCCCGACTGGTCGGTGAGGATGATCAGTGCATCGCCTTCGATCAGGTTCGCGACGAGCGCGCCGAGCGTGTCGTTGTCGCCGAACTTGATTTCGTCGGTGACGACCGTGTCGTTCTCGTTGATGATCGGCACGACGCCGAGCCGCAGCAGCGTGAGCAGCGTCGAACGCGCGTTCAGATAGCGCTCGCGATCCGCCAGGTCGGCGTGCGTGAGCAGGATCTGCGCGGTGCGGATGCCGTGCTCGGTAAAGCGGCTTTCGTAGACTTGCGCGAGCCCCATCTGGCCGACCGCGGCGGCGGCCTGCAACTCGTCGATTTCCCGCGGCCGCTTGCTCCAGCCGAGCCGCTGCATGCCTTCGGCGATCGCGCCCGAACTGACGAGCACGACTTCCTTGCCCTGCGCACGCAGCGCAGCGATCTGGGCTGCCCAGCGGCCGATTGCAGCATGATCGAGCCCCTTGCCGTCGTTGGTCACGAGGCTCGAGCCCACCTTCACCACCAATCGCTTCGAATCCGCGATGATCGAACGCATCCTGCACTGTCTCCTGTATCTGATGCCCGCCCCGGCCGGGCCCGATGGAACGCCAACGCCGGGCGGCACGCCCGGCGCGTCAGCGAACCGTTCAGGCGTCGTCGCCCGGCGCCGCACCACCCTTCGCCGACGGCGCCTCGCGGAAACGCACGTCCGCCGCGAGATCCTCCGCCTCCGCCGCGCGATGCGCGTCCGAATGTTCGGAGAGGTAGTCGTAGATCGCGTAGCACAGCGCTTCGCAGCCCTGGCCCGTCAGCGCCGAGATCTCGAACACGGGGCCGTCCCAGCCGAAGCGGTCGAGGAAATCCGCGACGCGCGCCTCGCGCTCGTCTTCCGGCACCATGTCCAGCTTGTTGAGCACGAGCCAGCGCGGCTTCTCGTAGAGCGCCTCGTCGTACTTGCGCAGTTCGCCGACGATCGCCGTCGCTTCCGCGACCGGATCGACGCTTTCGTCGAACGGCGCGAGATCGACCAGATGCAGCAGCACGCCGGTACGCTGCAGGTGGCGCAGGAATTGATGCCCGAGGCCCGCGCCTTCGGCCGCCCCTTCGATCAGCCCCGGGATATCGGCGATCACGAAGCTCTTGCTCGGCCCGACACGCACCACGCCGAGATTCGGCGCGAGCGTCGTGAACGGGTAGTCGGCGATCTTCGGCTTCGCGTTCGACACCGACGAGATGAAGGTCGACTTGCCCGCGTTCGGCATGCCGAGCAGGCCGACGTCGGCGAGCACCTTCAGCTCGAGCTTCAGCATGCGCCGCTCGCCCGGCTTGCCGTCCGTCTTCTGGCGCGGCGCGCGGTTCGTGCTCGACTTGAAATGCAGGTTGCCGAGGCCGCCGGCGCCGCCCTGCGCGAGCATCACCCGCTGGTCGTGCTCGGTCAGATCGGCGATCAGCTCGCCGGTATCCATGTCGCTGATGATCGTGCCGACCGGCATGCGCAGCGTGACATCGTCGCCACCCTTGCCGTAGCAATCCGAGCCGCGGCCGTTTTCGCCGTTGCGTGCGAGATGCTTCTTCGCGTAACGGTAGTCGATCAGCGTGTTGATGTTGCGGTCGGCGATCGCGTAAACGCTGCCGCCCCGGCCGCCGTCGCCGCCGTCCGGCCCGCCGAACGGGACGAATTTCTCGCGGCGCATCGACGCGCTGCCATCGCCTCCGTCGCCGGCGATGACTTCGATTCGTGCTTCGTCAATGAACTTCATTCGTCACTCCGCCCAGTATTTCCGCTATTGTGCCGCGCGCCGACACGCTTGAACAATCTGCCGTTCGGCCGATCGTACGCCGGTTGCGCGAGGGCCGCCGGCCCGCATTTGCGGCCGGCGACCCAATAAAAAAGGCCCCGCGAAGACTGCGGGGCCTTTCGGCTACGAAGCCCGTGGGTGCCTGACTCAGGCAGCCGCCGGGACGACGATGACCAGATGCTTCTTGTCCGCGCCCTTCGTCGCGAACTTGACGTGACCGTCGACCAGCGCGAACAGGGTGTGATCCTTGCCCATGCCGACGTTCTCGCCAGCGTGCATGCGCGTGCCGCGCTGACGCACGATGATGCCGCCAGCGTTGATTGCCTGGCCGCCGTACACTTTCACGCCGAGACGTTTCGACTCGGAGTCGCGGCCGTTCCGGGAAGAGCCGCCTGCCTTTTTGTGTGCCATCTGATTGCTCCTTTACCGAGGCGCTTACGCGTTGATCGCGTCGATGCGCAGCTCAGTGTAGTTCTGGCGGTGGCCGCCGTGCTTTTGGTAGTGCTTCCGGCGACGCATCTTGAAGATGGTGACCTTGGCATGACGACCGTGCGACACGACGGTGGCCTTGACGGAAGCCCCACTGACCAGCGGCGTACCGAACTTAATCGATTCGCCTTCGCCCACTGCGAGAACCTGGTCGAGCGTGATTTCAGCGTCAATGTCAGCCGGTATCTGTTCTACTTTGAGTTTTTCGCCAACGGCAACCTTGTACTGCTTGCCGCCGGTTTTTATGACCGCGTACATTGAGAACCTCACTCTGGATCCAATTTTTCCGCACACCACGCGCGGAAAACACGTGATTATACATGGGGTTAGCACCCAAGTCAAAGCCGATCGACGATTGCCGCGCGCGGGCCTCGGCCGAACGGCCAAAATCGCGCCACGGGTATGTCTGACAGACCGGCATATCGCGGATTCGACTTATAATCCGCCGCATCACCCAATTCCATCATCATGTCGTCGTCCACCGCCTCCCCCACCCTCAGCGCCGCCCACCTGCTCGCCCCGATCACCAGCGACATGGAGCAGGTGAATCGCGTTATCCGGCAAAGCCTCGCGTCCGACGTGCTGCTGATCAACCAGATCGCCGAGTACATCATCGGCGCGGGCGGCAAGCGGCTGCGTCCGGCGTTGCTGCTGCTCGTCGCCGGCGCGCTCGGCGAAACGTCGCACCAGCGGCACGTGCTGGCCGCCGTCGTCGAGTTCATCCATACGGCCACGCTGCTGCATGACGACGTCGTCGACGAATCCGAGCTGCGCCGCGGCCGCCAGACCGCCAATGCGCTGTTCGGCAACGCGGCGAGCGTGCTGGTAGGCGATTACCTCTACTCGCGCTCGTTCGAGATGATGGTCGGCGTCGGCAAGATGCGCGTGATGGAGATCCTGTCCGAAGCGACGACGATCATTTCGGAAGGCGAGGTGCTGCAACTCCTGAACATGCACGACGCGGACGTCGACGAGACGCGCTACATGCAGGTGATCCGCTACAAGACGGCGAAGCTGTTCGAGGCATCGGCCCGCCTGGGCGCGGTGCTCGCGGGCGCCGACGCGCCGACCGAGGCCGCCGCCGCCGAATACGGCCGCCGGATCGGCACCGCATTCCAGATCATGGACGACTGGCTCGACTATGCGGGCACCGCCGAGGCGATGGGCAAGAATGCCGGCGACGACCTGCGCGAAGGCAAGCCGACGCTGCCGCTCATCTATCTGATCGAACGCGGCACGCCCGACCAGTCGGCGCTCGCCCGCGAGGCGATCGAACACGGCGGCACCGATCGCTTCGACACGATTTTCGAAGCGATCACGCGCTCGGGCGCGCTCGACCACACGCTCGAATGCGCACGCCAGGAAGCGCAGGCAGCGGCGGCGGCGATTGCCGCGTTCCCCGATTCGATCTACAAGGAAAGCCTGCTCGGGTTGTGTTCATACTCGACGTCGCGGCAGTCGTAAACACGCGGCGAACGGGAAGCGCCGCCTTGTCTCGAAAAATTTCTTCACCAAAGTATTCCCTTTTAGAAAAAACATCGTTATAGTTACGTTCTTGCTTGTGACGACGCAGCGATCTTCAAGAAGACGGCAAAGTCCGAAGAGCAAAAATCGGGGTGTAGCTTAGCCTGGTAGAGCGCTACGTTCGGGACGTAGAGGCCGGAGGTTCGAATCCTCTCACCCCGACCAGATTTAAAAAAACCGTGCACCTTGTGCACGGTTTTTTTTCGTCCGGCCGCCGCGGGCCCTCGTGTCGCGCGCGACACATCGCGGTCGCCGGCCTCTGCTATATTTGCCCCATCCCTGTCCTTCACTGCCCTTTCCAACGCGTGGACCAAATTCCCTTATGGGCGCAAATCGGCGCCGTCTTCCTGCTTCTCCTCTGTTCCAGCTTCTTTTCCATTTCCGAGACCGCGATGATGGCGCTCAATCGCCATCGGCTGAAGCATCTCGCCGGCCAGGGCGTGCTCGGCGCGAAAACCACGCAGGGGCTGCTCACGCGCACTGACTTGCTGCTCAGCGTGATCCTGATCGGCAACAACCTGTTCAACACGATCATTCCGGTCCTCACGACGTCGCTCGCGCTCCATACGTTCGGCCGCAACAACCTCGCGCTGTCGATCGCGACCGGCGTCGTCGCGTTCCTGATCATCGTGTTCGCGGAAATCGCGCCGAAGATCGTCGGCGCGACGTTCCCCGAGCGCATCGCGCTGCCCGCGAGCCTCGTGATCGCCCCGTTGATGCGCGTGTTCAAGCCGGTCGTCTGGTTCGTCAATGCGCTCGCGAACGGCGTGCTGTGGGTGCTGCGCATCAACACGAAGAAGGGCCGCGACCAGCGAATGTCGGCCGACGAGCTGCGCGCCATCGTGCTCGAATCGAGCAGTTTCATGCCGACCAAGCACCGCAGCATCCTGCTCAACCTGTTCGACCTCGAGAACATCACGGTCGACGACGTGATGGTGCCGCGCCGCCAGATCGAGTCGCTCAACTTCTACGCGCCGCTCGACGACATCCTGCATCAGCTCGAAACCTGCTATCACAACCGCCTGGTGGTCTACGAAGGCGACATCGACAAGGTGCTCGGCGTGCTGCACGTACGCAAGACGCTCACCGCGCTGCACAACCAGGATTTCGACCGCGAGACGCTGCGCACGCTGCTCGCCGAGCCGTACTACGTGCCGTCGGGCACGCCGGTGGTCCAGCAGCTCCAGTTCTTCCAGGAAACCCGGCAGCGCACCGCGCTCGTCGTCAACGAGTACGGCGAGCTCGAAGGACTCGTCACGCCCGAGGACATCATCGAGGAGCTGATCGGCGAATTCACGACGTCGATGCCGCGCAGCGAACGCGCGGGCGGCTGGGACGAGAACGGCGAATGCATCGTGTCGGCCAGCATGCCGCTGCGCGAACTGAACCGCTGGCTGCACCTGAAACTGCCGACCGACGGGCCGAAGACGCTGAATGGGCTCGTGCTCGAGATCCTCGAGGAAATTCCCGAAGACGACGTGTGCCTGAAAATCGGCGACGTGATGCTCGAAGTGATGCGCAGCGACGATCAGGCGGTACGCACCGTCAAGCTCTTCAAGCCGCGCGGCACGCGCAGCGGGCGCGCCGCCTCCCGCTAGCCGAACGGCCGACTGCCGGCGCCGCCCGCGACGCGCGATCATCTGCGCATCACGGTCAACAGGCGGCCAGCGTGCCGGCTCACATGCACTTCCCTTCCTCCGGGGCGTCGCCGCACACGCAGTCGGCGCCCGCGCACGCCGCCGCACCCCATGCACTCGATGCGGCCCAGCTCGACGATGCCCCCGCCGTACGGCTGCTGACGGACACGCTGCACGCGGCGCGCGTGCGCGACGCGTCGGACATCCACGTCGAGCCGTTCGAAGCCGGCTGGCGCATCCGTCTGCGCATCGACGGCGTACTGCATGAACATGCGCGACCGCCGCTGCACCTGCGCGATGCGCTCGTGACGCGGATCAAGGTGCTCTCGCGCATGGACATCGCCGAGCGGCGGCTTCCGCAGGACGGCCGGCTGCGCATCGCGATCGACGGCGGCACGCGCGGCGACTACCGCGTCAGTTCGCTGCCGACGCTGTTCGGCGAAAAGCTCGTGCTGCGGCGGCTCGAAACGCTGCCGCCCGATCTCACGCTTGCCAACCTCGGCTTCGACACGCGGCAGGCCGCCGCGATGGAGGCCGCGATCCGTGCGCCGCATGGCCTCGTGCTCGTCACCGGCCCGACCGGCAGCGGCAAGACGCTGTCGCTCTACTGCGCGCTGCAGATGCTCGATCGCGACGCGCACAACGTCTGTACGGTCGAGGATCCCGCCGAGATCCAGCTCGACGGGATCAACCAGGTCGGCGTCGCCGACAAGGCCGGTCTCACGTTTGCGACCGCGCTGCGCGCGCTGTTGCGACAGGATCCCGACGTCATCATGGTCGGCGAGATTCGCGATGCGGAGACGGCCGATGTCGCGATCAAGGCCGCCCAGACAGGCCATCTCGTGCTGTCGACGCTGCATACGAACGACGCGCCGGCCGCCGTCGCGCGGCTGCTCGACATCGGCGTCGCACCGTACAACCTCGCGGCCGCGCTGCACCTCGTCACCGCGCAGCGCCTCGTCCGGCGCCTGTGCGTCGCCTGCCGCGTGCATTCGGACGCATCGGCGCGCGCGCTGCGGGAAGCCGGCTGCGACCCGGCGGCGCTGGCGACCGGCTGGCGGCCGTTCGTCGCGCGCGGCTGTTCCGCCTGTCACGGAATCGGCTATCGCGGCCGCATCGGCCTGCATCAGACGATGCCGGTATCGCCCGGGCTGGCCGAGCGCATCGTCGCGCGGGCAAGCGTCCGCGAACTCGCGCAATGCGTGGCGGCCGAGGGCGTGCGTACCCTGCGCGACGCGGCATTCGCGCGCGTGCTGGACGGCACGACGAGCATCGCTGAAGCCGTCGCCGCCACGCCCGCGGCGTGAAGATGCGCACGCCACCGCGCGAAACCCGCTTTGCATGGCGCGGCCGCCATCGCGACGGCGCGCCGCGCCGCGGGATCGTCATCGCCTTCGACGCGGCGGCCGCGCGTGCCACGCTCGCGCGCGACGGCATCGCGGTACTGTCGCTCGACGTCCGCGGGCCGGCCCGCCCGCCGGCGGCCGGCGCCCGTGACATCACGCGCTTCACGCGCCAGCTCGCGAGCCTGTTGCAGGCCGGCCTGCCGCTTGCACCGTCGCTCGAGATGCTCGCGCGCACCCGCACGCGCGACGGCGTGCCGCGCATCGCCGCGGGGCTCGCCCGCGAGATCGTCGGCGGCCGGCGCTTCGCCGACGCACTCGCACGTTATCCCTCGCAGTTCGGTACGCTGTATCGTCAGTTGATCGAGGTCGGCGAGGCGTCCGGTTCGCTCGGCATCGTGCTGACGCGGGTCGCGGAACACCGCGAGCGCGCCGACGCGCAATGGCGCAAGCTGCGTGCCGCGCTCGCGTATCCGGCCGCCGTCATCCTGTTCGCGCTCGCGATCTCGGCAGCATTGATGGTGTGGGTCGTGCCGACCTTCCGGCAGATCTTCGACGGTTTCGGCGCCGCCCTGCCCGCACCGACCCGCGCGCTGCTCGCGCTGTCCTCCGCGCTGTCGGCGTGGGGCGGCGTGCTGCTGGCCGGCGCGGCCGCCACGGGGCTTGCCGCGCAGCACGCGCTTCGGCGCTCGTCCGCATTGCGCCATGCGCTCGCGCGACACCTGTTGCGCGCCCCGCTCGCGGGCAGCGCGCTGGAGCGGTTCGCGGCCGCACGCTGGTGCCGCTCGCTGGCGACCCTGCTCGGCGCCGGCGTGCCGCTCGCCGATGCGTTCGCCACGCTCGAGCGCACGGCCGGCCACCCGGTGTTCGCCCACGCCACCGCGTACATCGCCGCTCGCGTGTTGCGCGGCGTGCGTCTGGCCGATGCGATGCATTCGGCCGGCTGCTTTCCGGACGACGTCGTGCAACCGATCGCCGTCGCCGAGGAAACCGGTGCGCTCGACACGATGCTCGCCGACATCGCCGCGTTGTGCGAACGTCAGCTCGACGCGCGCCTCGATGCGCTCGCGGCGCTCGGCGAACCGTTGATCGTGATCGTCCTGGGCGCGCTCGTCGGCGGCCTCGTGATCGCGATGTACCTGCCCATCCTTCAGCTCGGCAACGTGGTGTAGCATCGCAACCGACTCTGTCGCCTTTTTGCCCCGAACCTTGATCCTCATGACGCCAGCGCTCCTGTCCGCCGTTTCCGATTCGCCCCAGAGCACGCTGCTCGCGCTGGCGATGCTGCCGCCCGCGCTGCAGTATGCGTTCGCGATCGTCATCGGCCTGTGCGTCGGCAGCTTCCTGAACGTGGTCGCGCACCGGCTGCCCGTGATGATGCAGCGTGCGTGGCAGGCCGAAATCGCCGAAGCGACGGGCACCGAGCCCCCGCCGCCCGACGACGGTTATCCGCCGCGCTACGATCTGTGGCGCCCGCGCAGCGCCTGCCCGCATTGCGGCCACGTGTTGCGCGCCTGGGAGAACATCCCGCTCGTCAGCTACCTGGTGCTGCGCGGGCGCTGCCGGCGCTGCGGCCATGCGATCGGCATCCGCTATGTGCTCGTCGAACTCGCGTGCGCGCTGCTCGCCGCCGTCTCGCTCGCGGCGTTCGGCCCGACCGTCGCCGCGCTTGCCGCGTTCGCGCTGTGCGCGGCGCTGCTCGCGATGAGCGCGATCGACATCCGCACCGGCTACCTGCCCGATTCGATGACGCTGCCGCTGCTGTGGGCCGGGCTCGCGCTCAACCTCGGCGGCACCTTCACGTCGCTGCGCTCGGCCGTGATCGGCGCGATGGCCGGCTACCTGTTCCTGTGGTCGATCTACTGGCTGTTCAAATGGCTGCGCGGCATCGAGGGCATCGGTTTCGGCGACCTGAAGCTGCTGGCCGCGCTCGGCGCATGGATGGGCTGGGCCGCGCTGCCGCAGGTCGTGCTGTTCGCGGCGGTGACCGGCGCGATCGTCGGGCTCGTCGCGACCTGGCGCGGCCGCATGCGCTTCGAGGAGCCGATTCCGTTCGGCCCGTTCCTCGCGGCCGGCGGCGTCGCCACGCTGTTTTTCGGCACCCCTTTCTATGCGGCGCTCGGAGGCTGACATGTTTTCAGTAGGACTCACGGGCGGCATCGGCAGCGGCAAGACGACCGTTGCCGACCTGTTCGGCGCCCGCGGCGCATCGCTCGTCGATACCGACCTGATCGCCCACCGCATCACCGCGCCGGGCGGTCTCGCGATGCCGGCGATCGAGCAGGCTTTCGGCCGCGGCTTCGTGGCCGCCGACGGCTCGCTCGATCGCGCGAAGATGCGCACGCTGATCTTCAGCGACGACGACGCGCGCCGGCGCCTCGAAGCGATCACGCATCCGCTGATCCGCGCGGAGACCGACCGCGAGGCGCGCGAGGCGCGGGGCCCGTACGTGATGTTCGTCGTGCCGCTGCTCGTCGAGTCGGGCACCTGGAAGGCGCGCAGCGATCGCGTGCTCGTCGTCGACTGCCCGGTCGAAACGCAGATCGCGCGCGTGATGCGGCGCAACGGCTTCACGCGCGAACAGGTCGAAGCGATCATCGCGCGACAGGCGACGCGCGAAGCCCGCCTCGCGGCGGCCGACGACGTGATCGTCAACGACGCGGTCACGCCCGACGCGCTCGCCGCGCAGGTCGATGCACTGCACCAACGCTACGTCGGATTCGCGGCCGCGCACTGAGCATCGCATGCAATCCTGATGGTGTACGAAATTGGCGCGTTGCTAGGGTAGAGAGGGGGCATTAGAATGTCCTTCATTGTTTCAATCCCTACCCAAGAGGCGAGCGCGCTTGATTCTTTACGAGTATCCGTTCAACGAGCGAATTCGCACGCTGTTGCGTCTCGAAGATCTGTTCGAGCGCTTCGCGTTCTTTTTGGCTCAGGAGGACCCGCGTGAGCACCACGTCGCGCTGACGACGCTGTTCGAAATCGCCGAGGTGACGGGCCGCGCGGATCTGAAATCGGATCTGATGAAGGAGCTCGAACGCCAACGCCAGACGCTCGCCCCCTTTCGCGGCAATCCGGGTATCGAGCAGAACGCGCTCGAAGCCGTGCTCGGCGAAATCGAGCAGACGCTCGCGAATCTCGCGCAGATGCAGGGCAAGACCGGCCAGCACCTCGTCGACAACGAGTGGCTCGCCAGCATCCGCAGCCGCGCGGTGATCCCGGGCGGGACGTGCAAGTTCGACCTGCCGTCGTACTACGCGTGGCAGCAATGGCCGGCCGAGCAGCGGCGCCAGGACATCGCGAAGTGGATCCTGCCGTTGCTGCCGTTGCGCGACGCAGCGGCGATCGTGCTGCGGCTCGCGCGCGAATCGGGTCAGGCGTCGAAGGTCATGGCGATGCAGGGCAGCTACCAGCAGATGCTGTCCGGGCGGAGCTACCAGTTGATGCAGGTGCGGGTGTCGCCGGAGCTGCGCGTGATTCCCGAGGCGAGCGCGAACAAATACATGCTGTGGGTGCGGTTCACGATGCAGGACGGCGACGTGCGGCCGCGCGCGGTGGACATCGACGTGCCGTTCCATCTGACCCTGTGTAATCTGTAACGGCCGCGTGCCGGTTCAACGCTTTCGTATGACTACCGTCGTGAAATGTCCTTCGTGCGGCGCAGAAGTGCGCTGGACGCCTGAAAACAAGTTCCGTCCGTTCTGTTCGGCCCGCTGCAAGCAGCTCGACCTCGGCGCATGGGCCGCGGAAAAGTATCGGATCGGCGGTTCTTCCGACGAGGGCCCGTCGTCGGAAGAAGACGGCACGGACAATCGCCGCGACAGTTGAGCGGCGCGCGGCGCCGTCCGCCAATATGGCCTGCGTTTCAGGCAGGCCGCCGCGGCGTCACTGCGACGCCGCTTCCTTCTCGAGCAGTTCGAGCACCGGCAGCGCCGCCGGCAACAGCGGCGCGACCTCGACCGGCAGTTGCTGCCACACGAACGCCTGCCCTTCCTTGCTGTGCGGCTCGCCCGTCCAGCCCGTCACCTTGCAGAAATAGAGCCGGACATACGCGTGCGGATAATCGTGCTCGAGCGTGTGCCAGCGGTGGCTGGCCGTGACTTCGATGCCGAGTTCCTCGTGCAGCTCGCGCGCCAGTGCGTCCTCGACGCTTTCGCCGGCCTCCAGCTTGCCGCCCGGGAACTCCCAGTAACCTTCATACGGCTTGCCCTGCAGGCGTTGCGCGAGCAGATACCTGCCGTCCGGCTGCACCATCACGCCAACCGCGACTTCGGTCACCTTGCGGCCGTCCGGCGCCCGCACGGCGCCTTGTGCCTGATCCGCGCTCATGCCTGCTCCTTGCGGCCCGACCAGTCCCGCGCGAACTGCCACGCGACGCGGCCCGAGCGCGAGCCGCGCTCGAGCGCCCATACGAGCGCGTCGCCGCGCGCGGTCTCGATCTCCGCATCCGGGCAGCCAAAGTGACGCAGCCAGTGCGCGACGATGTCGAGGTAGTCGTCCTGCTTGAACGGATAGAAGCTGACCCACAGGCCGAAGCGCTCCGACAGCGAGATCTTCTCCTCGACGACCTCGCCGGGGTGAATCTCGCCGTCCGGCAGATGCTTGTACGACTCGTTGTCGCTCATGTACTCGGGCAGCAGGTGACGGCGGTTCGACGTCGCGTAGATCAGCACGTTGTCCGATTGCGCGGCGATCGAGCCGTCGAGCGCGACCTTCAGCGCCTTGTAGCCCGATTCGCCGTCCTCGAACGACAAGTCGTCGCAAAACACGATGAACCGCTCCGGCCGCTGCGAGATCAGGTCGACGATGTCGCCGAGATCGTGCAGGTCGTCCTTGTCCACTTCGATCAGGCGCAGCCCGTCGTTCGCGTACGCATTCAGGCACGCCTTGATCAGCGACGACTTGCCGGTACCGCGTGCGCCGGTCAGCAGCACGTTGTTGGCCGGCTTGCGCTGCACGAACTGGCGCGTGTTCTGGTCGATCAGCGCTTTCTGGCGGTCGATGTTGTGCAGGTCGCCGAGCGTGATCGACGACACGGCCGGCACCGGCTGCAGGTAACCGCGCCCCTGGCGCTTGCGCCAGCGGAACGCGTGCGCCGCGTTCCAGTCGATGGCCGCCGGCGCGGGCGGCAGCATCCCTTCGAGACGGCCGAGCAGCGCTTCCGCGCGTGTCAGAAACTGTTCAAGCTTGTCCATGTCGTTCGAGCGCTCCCGATCAGGAGCGGTAATCCGCGTTGATGCTCACGTAATCGTGCGACAGGTCGCACGTCCAGACGGTGGCCTCCGCATCGCCGCGCCCCAGCAGCACGCGGATCGTGATCTCGCTCTGCTTCATCACGCGCTGGCCGTCTTCTTCCTGGTAGGCCGGATTGCGGCCGCCTGCCTTCGCGACCAACACGTCGTCGAGATAAAGATCGATCTTGCCGACGTCGAGATCCGCAACGCCCGCATAGCCGATCGCCGCGAGAATCCGGCCGAGGTTGGGGTCGGATGCGTAGAAGGCCGTCTTCACGAGCGGCGAATGGCCGATCGCGTACGCGATCTGGCGGCATTCGGCGACGCTCCTGCCGCCTTCGACCTGCACCGTCATGAACTTCGTCGCGCCTTCGCCATCGCGCACGATCAGTTGCGACAGCACCTGCGCGACTTCCGTCACCGCGTCGCGCAGCGCCGCATAGGCGGGCGAATCGGTCGACGTGATCGCCGGCAGCGTGCTCTTGCCCGACGCGATCAGGATGAACGAGTCGTTCGTCGACGTGTCGCCGTCGATCGTGATGCAGTTGAACGAGCGGTCGGCGACTTCCTTCACGAGCGTGTCGAGCACCGGCTGCGCGACGTTCGCATCGAACGCGAGGAAGCCGAGCATCGTCGCCATGTTCGGCTTGATCATGCCCGCGCCCTTGCTGATGCCCGTCAGCGTGACCGTGTGGCCGTCGATCGTCACCTGGCGCGACGTCGCCTTCGGCAGCGTGTCGGTCGTCATGATCGCCTGCGCGGCATCGAACCAGTTCGCGGCCTTGCGGTTCGCGAGCGCGGCCGGCAGGCCGGCCTTCAGGCGATCGATCGGCAGCGGCTCGAGGATCACGCCGGTCGAGAACGGCAGCACCTGCGCCGGCTCGATGCCGGCCAGACGCGCGAGTTCCGTGCAGGTTTCGCGTGCGTTCACGAGGCCCGGCTCGCCGGTGCCCGCGTTCGCATTGCCCGTATTCACGACCAGCGCGCGAATGCCCGCGCCGCCGGCACGCACCTTCGCCAGGTGCTCGCGGCAGACGGTGACCGGCGCTGCGCAGAAACGGTTTTCGGTGAACACGCCCGCGACCGTCGCGCCTTCGTCGACGGAGATGACCAGCACGTCCTTGCGATTCGGCTTGCGGATGTTCGCTTCCGCCCAGCCGAGCGTGACGCCGGCGACGGGATGGAGTTGGGCGGGATCGATCGACGGAAAATTGACAGCCATGGGGCACACCTGCCGGATGGAAAATGCCGGCACGTGCCGGCATCGATTGGAAGAACCGGCGGCCGCACGCGCGGGCCGCCACAACTCACGTCACTGACTGGAAGCTGCGAACGACGCGGCGCGCGTGATGCGCGCCGCCGCCGATCATGACAGCTTCCCGTGACATTGCTTGTACTTCTTGCCGCTGCCGCACGGGCACGGATCGTTGCGGCCGACCTTCGGCATTTCGCCGCCGGGCCCGCTGTGCGTCATCGCGCTGCCGACCATGTCGGCCGTCGCCGTGGCCGCCGCGGCTGCCGTGACGTTCGCCACCGGCGCGCCGGCATCCGCGTAATCGGCATGCTGGTATTCGACGTTCTCGAGATGACCGCTGCGCTCCTCGATCTGCTCGGCGGCTTCCTCGAGCTGCTCCGGCGACTGGATCTGCACGTTCATCACGATGCGCGTGACTTCCTGCTTGATCGCGTCGAGCATCGCGGCGAACAGTTCGAACGCCTCGCGCTTGTACTCCTGCTTCGGGTTCTTCTGCGCGTAGCCGCGCAGATGAATACCCTGGCGCAGGTGGTCGAGCGCCGCGAGGTGCTCGCGCCACAGGCGGTCGACCGTCTGCAGCATCACCGAGCGCTCGAACGCGCTGAACGATTCGCGGCCGACCATCGCGACCTTCGCCTCGTACTGCTCGTCGGCGGCCGTCGTCACGGCGTCGAGGATCTCGTCGGCCGTGATCGACGACGACTCGTTCACCATTTCCTGGATCGCGAGATCGAGCTGCCAGTCGTTGCGCAGCGCTTCCTCGAGCTCCGGCACGTCCCACTGCTCCTCGATGCTGCCTTCCGGCACGAACTGGCGGACGACTTCGGTGATCACCCCGTGACGCATCGCGGTGATCGTCTCGGTGATGTCGTGCGCTTCGAGCAGTTCGTTGCGCTGCTGGTAGATCACCTTGCGCTGGTCGTTCGACACGTCGTCGTATTCGAGCAGCTGCTTGCGGATGTCGAAGTTGCGCGCCTCGACCTTGCGCTGCGCCGATTCGATCGACCGCGTGACGATGCCGGCCTCGATCGCCTCGCCTTCCGGCATCTTCAGGCGATCCATGATCGAGCGCACGCGGTCGCCCGCGAAAATGCGCAGCAGCGGATCGTCGAGCGACAGGTAGAAGCGCGACGAGCCGGGGTCGCCCTGACGGCCCGCACGGCCGCGCAGCTGGTTGTCGATCCGGCGCGATTCGTGGCGCTCGGTGCCGATGATGTGCAGGCCGCCCGCGGCCTTCACCTCCTCGTGCAGCGTTTCCCACTCGTCGTGAAGCTGCTTGATGCGGCGTGCCTTCTCGTCGGCCGGAATCGAATCGTCGGCCTCGATGAACGCCGCCTGCTTCTCCGCGTTGCCGCCGAGCACGATGTCGGTACCGCGGCCGGCCATGTTGGTCGCGATCGTGATGCGCTTCGGACGGCCGGCTTCCGCGACGATCGCCGCTTCACGCTCGTGCTGCTTCGCGTTCAGCACTTCGTGCGGCAGCCCCGCCTGCTTCAGCAGGTGCGACAGCAGTTCGGAGTTCTCGATCGACGTCGTGCCGACCAGCACCGGCTGGCCGCGCTCGTAGCAGTCGCGAATGTCGCGGATCACCGCGTCGTAGCGCTCCTTGGCCGTCTTGTAGATCTGGTCCTGCTTGTCGATCCGCTTCGGCGGGCGGTTGGTCGGGATCACGACCGTCTCGAGGCCGTAGATCTCGTTGAATTCGTACGCTTCGGTGTCCGCGGTACCGGTCATGCCGGCCAGCTTCGCGTACATCCGGAAGTAGTTCTGGAACGTGATCGACGCGAGCGTCTGGTTCTCGCTCTGGATCTTCACGTGCTCCTTCGCCTCGACCGCCTGGTGCAGGCCGTCGGACCAGCGGCGGCCGGCCATCAGGCGGCCCGTGAATTCGTCGACGATCACCACTTCGCCGTTCTGCACGACGTAGTGCTGATCCTTGTGGAACAACGTGTGGGCGCGCAGCGCCGCGTACACGTGGTGCATCAGCGTGATGTTCTGCGGCGCGTACAGGCTCTCGCCCTCGCCGATCAGGCCCCATTCGGCGAGCAGGCGCTCGGCCTTCTCGTGGCCCGATTCCGTCAGGAACACCTGGCGCGACTTTTCGTCGAGCGTGTAGTCACCCGGCTTCTCGACGCCCGTGCCGTCGGCCTTCTCTTCGCCGATCTGGCGCTCGAGCAGCGGCGGCAGTGCGTTCATCCGCACGTACAGCTCGGTGTGATCCTCGGCCTGACCCGAAATGATCAGCGGCGTACGCGCTTCGTCGATCAGGATCGAGTCCACTTCGTCGACGACGGCAAAATTCAGCGCCCGCTGCACGCGCGCGTCGGTCTCGTAGACCATGTTGTCGCGCAGGTAGTCGAAGCCGAATTCGTTGTTCGTGCCGTACGTGATGTCCGCCGCGTACGCCTGCTGCTTCTGGTCGTGCTCCATGCCGGACAGGTTGATGCCGACCGACAGACCGAGGAAGTTGTAGAGGCGCGCCATCCACTCGGCATCGCGCTGCGCGAGGTAGTCGTTGACGGTCACGACGTGCACGCCGCGGCCGGCCAGCGCATTCAGGTACACGGGCAGTGTCGCGACGAGCGTCTTGCCCTCGCCGGTGCGCATTTCCGCGATCTTGCCGTAGTGGAGCACCATGCCGCCGATCAGCTGCACGTCGAAGTGGCGCATCTTCAGCACGCGGCGGCTTGCCTCGCGACAGACCGCGAACGCTTCGGGCAGCAGCTTGTCGAGCGACTCGCCGGCCGCGACCCGCTGGCGGAATTCGTCCGTCTTGCCGCGCAACTGGTCGTCCGTCAGCTTCTCGATCTGCGTTTCGAGCGCATTGATCGTCGCGACGGTCTTTTGGTATTGCTTGACGAGCCGCTGGTTGCGGCTGCCAAAAATTTTCTGGAGAAAACCGGTTGTCATCGGATCGGATCCTGCGTCGCAGCACCGGCGCCCGGCGCGTGTTGCGCGCCCCGGCGCCCGAGCCTCGGCGGCTTAGCGAATTAGTGGACTCAAACGTCGAATTTTAGCACGCGGGGACGCATGCGCCCGCGTCCCGGCCGGACGGCCATCGCGCGCCGGGGCCGGGCGGACAGGGGCGAAAGCCGCGCGTGCGCGAGCCGGCGCGAGTACAATCGGCTGCAACCTCCGCGCGCGTGCGCGCTCGAAGAAAGCCTCGATGAACCGATTTTCCAAGCGTTTCGGCCCGCTCGCCGCCTATCGTCCGCAACCCGTGTCCGAAGTGCTCGGCCGCACCGACGCGTTCGCGGCGTTGCGCGCCGGCGTCGAGCAGATCGCGTCGCTGCAGCGCGACCTCGGCGCGTGCCTGCCCGATTATCTGGCGAATCACGTCGAACCGGGCTTCATCAAGGACGGCACCCTGACCCTCTTTGCCGCACACAATGCGCTGGCAGCACGGCTGCGGCAGGTCGAAATGCGGCTGCTCGGCGATCTCCAGAAGCGCGGCTGGCCGGTGACGACGCTGCGGGTGCGCGTGCGGCCGAAGGACGCGCCCGAACCGCCACATGTGAAGCAGGCGCGGATGACCTCGGCCGGCGCCGCCGCGTTGCGCGACCTCGCCGATCACCTCGAACCGTCGCCGCTGCAGGCGGCGCTCGCGCGGATGGCGGCACGGCACGGCGCGAAGCCGCGTTGATCGCCAGGGCCGCAGGCGGCGGCCAGCCAATAAAAAAGCGACCCGAGGGTCGCTTTTTTATCGCTTGCACTGAACGCAGCTCACGCGAAGGCCGTCTGCGCGTCGAACGCGAACCCCTTCGGCGCCGCCTGCGGATCGTCGAACGTCACGATCTCGTACGCGTCTTCGTGCGCGAGCAGCTCGCGCAGCAACGCGTTGTTCAGCCCGTGGCCCGACTTGTACGCGGTGTACGACGCCAGCAGCGGGTGGCCGATCACGTACAGGTCGCCGATCGCGTCGAGCATCTTGTGCTTCACGAACTCGTCGTCGTAGCGCAGCCCGTCGTTGTTCAGGATCCGGTACTCGTCGAGCACGATCGCGTTGTCCATGCTGCCGCCGCGGGCGAGACCCAGCTCGCGCATCATTTCGACTTCATGGGCAAAACCGAACGTGCGCGCGCGCGCGATCTCGCGTACGTACGACGTATTCGCGAAATCGACCTCCAACTCCTGGCCGGTCTTGTCGACGGCCGGGTGACGGAAGTCGATCGTGAACTTCAGCTTGAAACCGAAATACGGATCGAGACGCGCGAACTTGTCGCCATCGCGAATTTCGACCGGCTTCTTCACCTGGATGAAGCGCTTCGGCGCGTTCTGCTCTTCGATGCCGGCGGATTGAATCAGGAACACGAAGGACGCGGCGCTGCCGTCCATGATCGGGATTTCCTCGGCCGTCACGTCGACATAGAGGTTGTCGATGCCGAGGCCGGCGCACGCCGACATCAGGTGCTCGACCGTCGACACGCGCGCGCCATCCTTCTGCAGCACCGACGCGAGCCGCGTGTCGCCGATCGACATCGCGGAGGCCGGAATATCGACGGGCGTGGGCAGGTCGACGCGCGAGAACACGATACCCGTGCCCGGCGCGGCCGGACGGAGCGTCAGTTCGACCTTGCGGCCCGAGTGGAGACCGATACCGACGGTCTTCACGATGGATTTGATGGTGCGCTGCTTCAACATGGTCTTCTTCGTCTTGATTGAGGATATCAATCAGGAGTTATATTCGATAGGCGCGATTATAGCGTAATTCCCAATTCAACGCTGTCTGAAACTGCGTATCAATCTGTTTCGACTGTTTACCCGCGCCGATACGGGACGGGCCGATGCCCGGAACGGAGGCGTTTCCGGTCATCGACCCGTGTTACAACTGCCCTGAGGCCGGCGAGCAGCGTTGCCGGAAGGCAACGGCGCGCCGCACGATCAGGACGTCAACGTCGCGAGCACACTCGCCGCATCGCTCACTTCGAATTTGCCCGGCGCCTCGACGGCCAGCGTCTTGACCACACCGCCGTCGATCACCATCGCGTAGCGCAGGGAACGAATTCCCATGCCACGCGCGGACAAATCCTGCGTCAGCCCCAGCGCATGAGTGAAAGCCGCGCTGCCGTCCGCCATCATGCGCACCTTGCCCGCGGTGTGCAGATCACGTCCCCATGCGCCCATCACGAATGCGTCGTTGACGGACACGCACCAGATCTCGTCGATACCCGCCGCGCGCAGTTGCTCGGCGTGCTCGACGTAGCCCGGCACATGCTGCGCCGAGCAGGTCGGCGTGAACGCGCCCGGCAATCCGAAGATCACCACCCGCTTTCCCGCAACCTGGTCGCGCACGCTGAAGGCATTCGGCCCCAGCGTGCACCCTTCGCGCGCGTCGTCGACGAACTCGAACAATTGCGCGTCGGGCAGCGCGTCGCCCACTTGAATCATGGCTGGTCCCTCATAGCGATACGGTTTTTCAGCGTGTCGCGGACAGCACGGCCCATCCCGCTTCGCACAAGCGAAGAGGGCACCTTTCCCGGCCCGGCGTCGCATCCGACGCGGCCTGTCGTGGTCTGTGGCATCCGTCACGCCGGCGATACCGCGGCGGTGTCGCCGCGGCTTCGCCTGTGTTTGCGTCAGTCAGCCTGCTTGCGCAGGAAAGCCGGGATGTCGTACGTGTCGACCCCCTTCTCCTGCAGCGCCTGCACGTGCGATGCCGCGGTTTCGCGCGAGTTGCGCCACACCGCCGGCGTATCGAGCGCGCCGTAGTCGGCCGTGCTGACGTGATGCGCCGGCGCATAGCCGTGCGACACCGCGCTGACCGGCTGGTTGTCCGTACCCGTGCGCAGCAGCGTCATCGGTGCCGACTGCTGCTTCTTCGCCGCACGGCCCAGACCCGTCGCCACGACCGTCACGCGCAACGCATCGCCCATCGCGTCGTCGTACACCGCACCGAAGATCACCGTCGCATCTTCCGCCGCGTAGCTCTTGATCGTGTTCATCACTTCGCGCGTTTCCGACAGGCGCAGCGAACGGCTCGACGTGATGTTGACCAGCACGCCGCGCGCGCCCGACAGATCGACGCCTTCGAGCAGCGGGCTCGCCACGGCCTGTTCCGCCGCGAGGCGCGCGCGATCGACGCCGGCGACCGTCGCCGTGCCCATCATCGCCTTGCCCTGCTCGCCCATCACCGTCTTCACGTCCTCGAAGTCGACGTTCACGAGGCCGTCGACGTTGATGATTTCCGCGATACCCGCCACCGCGTTGTTCAACACGTCGTCCGCGCACTGGAAGCACTTGTCCATCTCGGCGTCGTCGCCCATCACGTCGAACAGCTTGTCGTTCAGCACGACGATCAGCGAGTCGACGTGATCCTCCAGTTGCTGCGAGCCTGCTTCGGCGACGCGCATGCGCTTGCCGCCTTCGAACTCGAACGGCTTGCTGACGACACCGACCGTCAGAATGCCCATCTCCTTCGCGATCTGCGCGACCACCGGCGCCGCGCCCGTGCCCGTGCCGCCACCCATGCCGGCCGTGATGAACACCATGTGCGCGCCGCGCAGTGCGTCGGCGATGCGCTCACGCGCCTCTTCCGCTGCCGCACGGCCCATTTCCGGCTTCGCACCGGCGCCAAGACCCGTGTTGCCGAGCTGGATCACCGACGATGCGCGCGAACGCGACAGCGCCTGGGCGTCCGTGTTCATCACGATGAAATCGACGCCCTGCACGCCGCGGTTGATCATGTGCTGGACGGCATTGCCGCCAGCGCCGCCAACGCCGACCACCTTGATGATGGTGCCGTTGGTCTCGGTTTCCAGCATTTCGAATTCCATGTTGCCTCCGTCAAGAGAATGACTGCTACTCGGCCGTTATTCGGCAGGAGATCGGGCAACCCCCTGTCGCGCGCCAGCCGCCGGCACCAGCGCGAATTTCGATTCGGTTCGACTCGTCAGAAGTTGCTCAGGAACCATTCCTTCATCCGCGAGAACACCTGCCCCGCGTTGCCGGACTGCACGGCGACCTTGCGGCCGCGCATGCGCTGCGCACTGCCTTCGACGAGCAACCCCATCGCCGTCGAGTAGCGCGGATTGCGCACGACGTCGGAGAGGCCGCCTGCATATTCCGGCGCGCCGATGCGCACCGGTTTCAGGAAAATGTCTTCGCCGAGCTCGACCATGCCCGGCATCATCGACGCGCCGCCGGTAATGACCACGCCGGAGCTCAGGAGTTCTTCGTAACCCGACTCGCGCACGACCTGCTGCACGAGCGAGAACAGTTCCTCGACGCGCGGCTCGATCACGGCCGCGAGCGCCTGGCGCGACAGCGTGCGCGGGCCGCGTTCGCCGAGGCCCGGCACTTCGACCATTTCGTCCGGATCGGCGAGCGCCTGCTTCGCGATCCCGTAGCCGACCTTGATGTCTTCCGCATCCGGCGTCGGCGTGCGCAGCGCCATCGCGATGTCGCTCGTGATCTGGTCGCCGGCGATCGGAATCACCGCCGTGTGGCGGATCGCGCCTTCGGCGAAGATCGCGATGTCCGTCGTGCCGCCGCCGATGTCGACCAGCACCACGCCGAGATCCTTCTCGTCTTCCGTCAGCACCGCCAGCGACGACGCGAGCGGCTGCAGGATCAGGTCGTTCACTTCCAGCCCGCAGCGGCGCACGCACTTGACGATGTTCTGCGCGGCGCTCACCGCGCCCGTCACGATGTGCACCTTCACTTCCAGCCGGATGCCGCTCATCCCGATCGGCTCGCGCACGTCTTCCTGGCCGTCGATGATGAATTCCTGCGTGAGGATGTGCAGCACCTGCTGGTCGGTCGGGATGTTGATCGCCTTCGCGGTCTCGATCACGCGCGCGACGTCCGTCTGCGTGACCTCCTTGTCCTTGATCGCGACCATCCCGCTCGAGTTGAAGCTGCGGATGTGGCTGCCCGCGATCCCCGTAAACACGTTGGTGATCTTGCAGTCGGCCATCAGCTCGGCTTCCTCGAGCGCGCGCTGGATCGACTGCACGGTGGCCTCGATGTTGACCACCACACCTTTCTTCAGACCCTTCGACTCGCTCTGGCCGAGACCGATCACCTCGTAGTGGCCCTCGCCTTTCAGCTCGGCGACGATGGCCACTACCTTCGACGTGCCGATGTCGAGGGAAACCAGCAGATCCTTGTAGTCTTTGCTCATAAAGTGCTCTTGCGTGTGATCTCTCGTTACTTCTTGCGCTTGTCGGTATCGGTCAGGAACCGCATGCCTGCCGCGCGAATCGCGAATCCGTTCGGATAACGCAGATCCGCGTACTCGATGTCGTTGCCCCAACGCTCCGTGACGGCCGGCCACGCGGCCACCAGGCGCTGGCTCCGGTCATGCAGCGTGTCGCTGTTGCGTTCCTTGCCCAGCTCGACCTGCATGCCGTTCGACAGCTTCACCGTCCACGCGTACCGCGCCGACAGCGTCACTTCTTCCGGCGCCGCCTTCAGCGGCGCAAACCATTTCCCGAAGTCGCGATACCGCGTGACGACTTCCTTCGCACTGCCTTCCGGGCCGTCGAACGCCGGCAGTTCCTGCTCCAGCTCGCCCTGGTTCGCGGTGAACAGCTCGCCGTCGACGCTCACCAGCTGATCGCTGCCCCAGGTCCCGAGCGGCTTGTACTCCTCGAGCGTGACAGCCAGCGCATTCGGCCACACCCGGCGCACGCTCGCGTGACGCACCCACGGCATCTGCTCGAACGCGGCACGCGCCGCATCGAGATCGACCGTGAAGAAATTGCCCTTCAGCCGGCCGACCACGCCCGCGCGCACCGTCGGCGAGTTGATGTGCTCGGTGTCGCCGTCGATCCGGATTTCCCGCAGCGCGAACGTCGGGCGCTGGATCAGCCAGTAGCAGCCGGCCGCCGCCAACACGAGCAGCAGCAGCGCGTACAGCGCGCTGGCGGCAAGGTTGAGTTGGCGAACGTTGTTCCACATACGTCGTTCCGTTCCTGCGTCAGTCGTTGAGCGTGAGCGACAACACCTTCACGACCAGCTCCGAATAGCCGATGCCGACCGCGCGCGCGGCCTTCGGCGGCAGCGAGTGGTCGGTCATCCCGGGGGCCGTGTTCACTTCCAGGAAATACGCATTGCCGGCCGCGTCGAGCATGAAATCCGCACGGCCCCAGTCGGTGCAGCCGAGCACGTCGAACGCGCGGCGCGCGATGCGCTTCAATTCCGCCTCCTGTTGCGCCGGCAGGCCGCACGGGATCAGGTACTGCGTATCGTCGGCGACGTACTTCGCGTGGTAGTCGTAGAACTCGCCCGCCGGCACGATCTTGATCAGCGGCAGGTCGAGATCGCCGGCGATGCACGCGGTGTATTCGCCGCCGCCTTCGATGCTCTTCTCGACGATCACGATCTTGTCGTGCGTCGCGGCTTCCGCGAGCGCGGCCGGCAGCGCGTCGGCCGTCTTCACCTTCAGCACCGCGACGCTCGAGCCTTCGCTCGCCGGCTTCACGAACAGCGGCAGGCCGAGCTTCGCGACAATGTCGGTCGCGCGCGCGGCCAGATCGTCGCCGCGCATCACCGTCTCGAACGGCGGCGTCGGCACGCCCGTCTGCTGCCACACGAGCTTCGTGCGGAACTTGTCGAGGCCGAGCGCCGACCCGAGCACGCCGCTGCCCGTGTAGCGGATCCCGTAGAAATCGAGCGCGCCCTGGATCTGGCCGTTCTCGCCGTAGCCGCCGTGCAGCGCGTTGAACGCGCGCACGAAGCCTTCGTCCTTCAGCGCCGACAGCGGCCGCTCGGCCGGGTCGAACGGATGCGCGTCGACGCCCGCGTCACGCAGGCCCTGCAGCACGAGGCGGCCCGAGGTGAGCGACACCTCGCGCTCGGCGGATTCGCCGCCGAACAACACCGCCACCTTGCCGAAGCGTTTCGGATCGATTCCGCTCATGCCGACCTCCGCCGGGCCGCCCCAACGAGGCTGACCGCCCCCGCGGGGGGCAGCGAACGAAGTAAGCGTGGGAGTCGTTTCATGTCATGCCTTCTGTTCAGTGTGTTGCACGAGCTTCGCCGGCACGCCGCCGATCGAACCCGCGCCCATCGTGATCACCACGTCGCCGTTCTGCGCGACTTTCGCCAATGCGTCCGGCACGTCGTCGACCGTCGCGACGAACACCGGGTCGACCTTGCCCGCCGCGCGCAGCGCACGCGACAGCGCGTCGCCGCTGGCCGTCGGGATCGCCGCTTCGCCCGCCGCGTAGACTTCCGTCAGCACCAGCGCATCGACCGTCGACAGCACGTTGACGAAATCGTCGAAGCAGTCGCGCGTGCGCGTATAGCGGTGCGGCTGGAACGCCAGCACGAGGCGACGGCCCGGGAACGCACCGCGCGCGGCCGCGATCGTCGCGGCCATCTCGACCGGGTGATGACCGTAGTCGTCGATCAGCGTGTACTGGCCGCCGTCCGCGCTCGGCACTTCGCCGTAACGCTGGAAGCGCCGGCCGACGCCGTTGAATTCCGCCAGCGCCAGCTGGATCGCGTCGTCCGACACGCCGAGATCGGTCGCGATCGCGATCGCCGCGAGTGCGTTCTGCACGTTGTGCAGGCCGGGCATGTTCAGCACCACCGCGAGCGGCGCGCGACCTTCGCGAATCACGTTGAAATGCATCCGGCCGTCGCGCGCGTCGATGTCCTCCGCGCGCACCTGCGCGTCCGGCGACAGGCCGTAGCGCACGACCGGCTTCGAAATGAACGGAATGATCTGCCGCACGTTCGGATCGTCGACGCACACCACCGCGCTGCCGTAGAACGGCAGGCGCTGCGTGAATTCGATGAACGCCTGCTTGAGCCGCGCGAAATCGTGGCCGTAGGTGTCCATGTGGTCGGCGTCGATGTTCGTGATGACTTCGATCACCGGATACAGGTTCAGGAACGACGCGTCCGACTCGTCGGCCTCGGCGACGATGAAGTCGCCCGTGCCGAGCCGTGCATTCGCGCCGGCGCTGATCAGCCGGCCGCCGATCACGAACGTCGGGTCCAGCCCGCCCGCCGCGAGCACGCTCGCGACGAGGCTCGTCGTCGTGGTCTTGCCGTGCGTGCCGGCGATCGCGATGCCCTGCTTCAGGCGCATCAGTTCCGCGAGCATCACCGCGCGCTGCACGATCGGCACGCCCTGGTGGCGAGCGGCCAGCACTTCCGGATTGTCCGAACGCACGGCCGTCGACACGACGACCGCGTTCGCGCCCTCGATGTTCGCCGCGTCGTGGCCGATCGCGATCCGCGCGCCCAGCGCCGCGAGGCGATCGGTCACCGCGTTGCGCGACAGGTCCGAGCCGCTGACCGCGTAGCCGAGGTTGACGAGCACTTCGGCGATGCCGCTCATGCCCGCGCCGCCGATCCCGACGAAATGAATGTGTTTGACGATGTGTTTCATTGCAGTTGTTCCAGGTTCGCGCCGGCCGCCTTCGCGCACACACGCGCGACTTCGTCGGTGGCCTCGGGCTTCGCGAGCGAGCGCGAACGTTCCGCCATCTCCGCGAGCGATGCCCGCGACTGGCCGCGCAGCCAGTCGGCGAGCAGTTCCGCCGACAGGTCGCGTTGTTGCACCAGCACGGCCGCGCCCGCATCGGCGAGGAACGCGGCGTTGGTCGTCTGGTGATCGTCGACCGCGTACGGGAACGGCACGAATAGCGCCGCCACGCCCACCGCCGCAATCTCCGACACCGTCATCGCGCCCGACCGGCAGATCACCAGATCCGCCGCCGCATATGCGGCCGCCATGTCGTCGATGAACGGCACGAGCCGCACGTCTTCGCCGGCCGCGAAACCGGCCGCTTCGTAATTCGCCTTCAATGCATCGATGTGCTTCACGCCGGCCTGGTGCACGACGCGCGGGCGCTCGCACGGCGCCAGCAGCGCCAGCGCGCGCGGCACGACTTCGTTCAGCGCGGCCGCCCCGAGGCTGCCGCCGACGACCAGCACGTTCAGCGGGCCGCTGCGCGACGCATAGCGCGCGTGGGGCGGCTCGGTATGCGCAAGTTCCGCGCGAATCGGGTTGCCCGTCCATTCCGCGTGCGGCAGCGCGCCGGGGAACGCGACGAGCACACGCTTCGCGAGTTTCGCGAGCACCTTGTTCGTCAGGCCCGCGATCGAATTCTGTTCATGCAGCACGAGCGGACGCCCCGACAGCGCGGTCATCACACCCGCCGGGAACGTGATGTAGCCGCCCATCCCGAGCACGACGTCCGGCCGCACGCGGCGCAGCGCGCCGAGGCTCTGCCAGCATGCGCGCAGCAGGTTGACCGGCAGCGTCAGCTTGGTCTTCAGGCCCTTGCCGCGCAGCCCGCCGAACCGCACGTACTCCATCGGAATGCCGTGCTTCGGCACGAGCGTCGCTTCCATCCCGGCCGGATTGCCGAGCCATACGACGCGCCAGCCCGCCGCTTCCATCCGGTGCGCGACCGCGAGCCCAGGGAACACGTGGCCCCCGGTGCCGCCTGCCATCACCATCAGCGTGCGTTGCGACGCGGTCATACCTTCCCTCCGCGCATCAGCAAGAATGAACGCATGTTTTGGCTACGGCCGCTTCGCTTGACTTCGCGCGCTTCGCGCACGAAGTGAGCCTTCACCGAAATCGCGTACTGACGCGGGGAGGTCATACCTTCCCTCCCCGCATCAGTACGCGATTTTCGTAATCGACCCGCAGCAGCACCGCGAGCGCGACGCAGTTCAGCAAAATGCCCGAACCGCCGTAGCTCACGAGCGGCAGCGTCAGGCCCTTGGTCGGCAGCAGCCCGAGGTTCACGCCCATGTTGATGAACGTCTGCGCGCCGAACCAGATGCCGATGCCCTTCGCCATCAGGCCCGCGAACGTGCGATCGAGCGCGAGCGCCTGGCGGCCGATCTCGAACGCGCGGCGCACGATCCAGTAGAACAGCAGAATCACGACCAGCACGCCGATGAAACCGAGCTCCTCGCCGATCACCGCGAGGATGAAGTCGGTATGCGCTTCCGGCAGGTAGTTCAGCTTCTCGACGCTACCGCCGAGACCGACGCCGAACCATTCGCCGCGGCCGAACGCGATCAGCGAGTGCGTGAGCTGGTAGGCCTTGCCCTGCGCGTAGCGTTCGTCCCACGGATCGAGATACGCGAAGATCCGCTCGCGACGCCACGGCGACAGCCACACGAGCATCGTGAACGTGCCGACCGCCGTCGCGACGAGGCCGCCGAACAGCTTGCCGTTCACGCCGCCGAGGAACAGCACGCCCATCGCGATCGCGGCGACCACCATGAACGCGCCCATGTCGGGCTCGAGCAGCAGCAGCGCGCCGACGAGACCGACCGCGAACGCCATCGGCAGGAAGCCCTTCGCGAAGCTCTGCATGTATTCCTGCTTGCGCACCGTGTAGTTCGCCGCGTAAATCGTCACCGCGAGCTTCATGATTTCCGACGGCTGCATGTTCGTGATGCCGAGCGGAATCCAGCGGCGCGCACCGTTCACGCCCTTGCCGACGTGCGGGATCAGCACGATCACGAGGCCGACGAGCGCGATCAGGAAAAGATGCGGCGCGTACTTGTCCCAGGTCGACACCGGCACGCGGAACGCGATCACCGCCGCGACGAACGCGACGCCGAGCGACACGCAGTGGCGCATCAGGAACGCGTAATCGTGATACGACGCGTATTTTGGCGAATCGGGCATCGCGATCGACGCCGAATACACCATCACGACGCCGAGCCCGAGCAGCGCGATCGCGACCCACAGCAGCGAATAGTCGAAATCGAGCATCCGCGAACGGCTCGGACGTACGCCGTTGACGACGCTGGCGAGGCCGCCCGTCGCGGCGCGCGTGGCCGATGCGACGCGGCCGCCCGCGGCGTTGCCGCCGGTGTCGCGTCGGTCGTTGAAACGGGAGACGAGGCGATCGGACCAGCTCATGGCGTCGCTCCTTTGTCGATGGCGATGGCGTCGACCGCCGCGCGGAACACTTCCGCACGATGGGCGTAGTTCCTGAACATGTCGAGGCTCGCGCACGCGGGCGACAGCAGCACCGCATCGCCCGGCTCGGCCAGCTCGGCCGCCGCGTGCACGGCGCCTTCGAGCGTCGCGTGATCGGCGAGCGGCACGCCCGTTTCGGCGAGCGTGTCGCGCAGCGCCGGCGCGTCGCGGCCGATCAGCATCACCGCGCGGCACCAGCGCGCGACCGGCGCGACGAGCGGCGCGAAATCCTGCCCCTTGCCGTCGCCGCCGGCGATCAGCACGGTCTTCTGCGCGAGCCCGTCGAGCGCGGCCACCGTCGCGCCGACGTTCGTCCCCTTGCTGTCGTCGACGTAGTCGACGTCGTCGATCGTCGCGATCACTTCGACGCGATGCGCCTCGCCGCGGTATTCGCGCAGCGCGTGCAGCAGCGGCGCGGTCGGCAGATCGATCGCGCGCGCGAGCGCGAACGCGGCCAGCGCGTTCGCGGCGTTGTGCAGCCCGCGGATGCGCAGCGCGTCGACCGGCATCAGGCGCTTCTGCGCGATGTCGGGCGTGTGCGCGGCGTCGCGCTTGCGCCGGCGGGTCGTCGCCTCATCCGGCGCGTCGCGATCGACGGCCTCCACCAGCCACGCGATGCCGTTGTCGCGCGACAGCCCGTAGTCGCCGTCCTGCGTCGGCTCGTTCAGGCCGAACGTGACCGTGCGCGGCGCATCGGCCGCGCCGGCTGCCGGCGCGAACTTCATCACGGCCGCGTCGTCGCGGTTCAGCACGCGCGTCGTCGTCGCGCCGAAGATCCGGCCCTTTGCCTGCGCGTACGCGTCGAAGCTGCCGTGCCAGTCGAGATGGTCCTGCGTGATGTTGAGGATCGCGGCCGCATCGGGCGCGAACGTGCGTGCGGTCTCGAGCTGGAAGCTCGACAGTTCGAGCACCCAGACGTCCGGCAACGCGGTTTCGTCGATCGCGCTCGCGAGCCGGTCGAGCATCGCCGGGCTGATGTTGCCCGCGACCGCGACCTTCTTGCCCGAGCGCTGGCACAGCAGGCCCGTGAGGCTCGTCGTCGTGGTCTTGCCGTTGGTGCCGGTAATCGCGAGCACCTTCGGCTGGTAGCCGCTCGTGCCGAGCGCGCGCAGCGCCTGCGCGAAGAATTCCAGCTCGCCCCATACCGCGATGCCGCGCTCGTTCGCGGCCGCGACCAGCGCCGCGAGCGCCGGCTCCAGCGGCGACAGCCCGGGGCTCAGCCCGACGATCTCGACGCCGCCGTCGAGCAGCGCGGGCGTGAACGCCCCGCCGACGAATTCCGCGTCGATGCCTTCGGCCTGCAGCGCGGCAAGGTTCGGCGGCGCCTCGCGGGTATCGGCAATGCGCAGCCGGCACCCGTGCCTCGCGCACCATCGCGCGATCGCGAGACCCGATTCCCCGAGCCCCAGTACGAGCACCATCGGCCGTTGCCGATCTCCAAACATCTCGCCAGACATCCTTGTTACCTTTCCTTTACCGCAGCTTGAGGGTGGTCAGACCGAACAGGCACAGCATCAGCGTGATGATCCAGAAACGCACGACCACCTGCGTTTCCTTCCAGCCGGACAATTCGAAATGGTGATGCAGCGGCGCCATCTTCAGCAGGCGCCGGCCTTCGCCATAACGCTTCTTCGTGTACTTGAACCACGACACCTGCAGCATCACCGACAGCGTTTCCGCGACGAAGATGCCGCCCATGATGAACAGCACGATTTCCTGGCGCACGATCACCGCGACCGTGCCGAGCGCGCCGCCCAGCGCCAGCGCGCCGACGTCGCCCATGAACACCTGCGCGGGGTGCGTGTTGTACCAGAGGAACGCGAGCCCGGCTCCGCCCATCGCGGAACAGAAGATCAGCAGTTCGCCCGCGCCGGGGATGTGCGGAAACAGCAGGTATTTTGAATAGACCGCGCTGCCCATCACGTACGCGAACACACCCAGCGACGCGCCGACCAGCACGACCGGCATGATCACGAGGCCGTCGAGGCCGTCGGTCAGGTTCACCGCGTTGCTCGCGCCGACGATCACGAAGTAGGTCAGCACGATGAAGCCCCACACGCCGAGCGGGTAGCTGATCGACTTCAGGAACGGCAGCATCAGGTCGGCGCGCGCCGGCAGCCCCATCGACAGGCCGCTCCTCACCCACGCCATGAACAGGTCGAACACGCGCACGTTGTTCGCCTCGGACACGCTGAACGCGAGATAGACGGCCGCGAACAGCCCGATCACCGACTGCCAGAAATACTTCTCGCGCGACGACATCCCGCGCGGGTCCTTGTGGACGACCTTGCGGTAATCGTCGACCCAACCGATCACGCCGAAACCGAACGTGACGAGCATCACGATCCAGATGAAACGGTTCGTCAGGTCGCCCCACAGCAGCGTCGCGACCGCGATGCCGATCAGGATCAGCACGCCGCCCATCGTCGGCGTGCCGGACTTGACGAGGTGGGTCTGCGGGCCGTCCTTGCGCACGGCCTGCCCGACCTTCATCTGCGTCAGCTTGCGGATCACCCACGGTCCGCACACGAGCCCGATCCCGAGCGCGGTGATGGTGGCCATCACCGCACGGAACGTGAGGTACGTGAACAAGCGCAAAAAGCTTGCGTCTCCTTGCAGCCATTGCGCCAGCGCCAGCAGCATGCTTCCTTCCTTCTACTCAGTGTGCGGCGGGCACCGTGCCCGCCGCGGGTTGGTTCGTCAGCGCGTCGACCACGCGCTCCATCTTCATGTACCGCGAGCCCTTCACGAGCACCGTCGCCTGCGCGCCGTAACCGGCCGCGAGCAGCGCCGACACGAGCGCGCCGACGTCGCCGAAATGGCGTGCGGTGTCGCCGTAGGCCGTGCACGCGTCGCGCGATGCGTCGCCGAGCGCGAACAGCGCGTCGATCCCGCGTTCGCGCGCGTACGCGCCGATCTCGCGGTGGAATGCCGGCCCTTCGTCGCCGACCTCGCCCATGTCGCCGATCACCAGCACGCGCGGCGCCGGATGCGCGGCGAGCACGTCGATCGCGGCGCGCATCGAATCCGGGTTCGCGTTGTACGTATCGTCGACGACCGTCGCGCCGACGAGGCTGCCGACGCTCGCCTGCTTCACTTGCAGCCGGCCCTTGACCGGTTCGAACGATTCGAGCCCCTGCCGGATCGCCGACAGCGCGACGCCGGCGCCGAGCGCCGCGGCCGTCGCGGCGAGTGCGTTGCGCGCGTTGTGTTCGCCGAGCGCGCGCAGCCGCACCGTGACGGCACCCGCCGGCGTGTCGATCGCGAGTTCGCCGCCGTGCAGGCGACCGACGACCTGCGCGTCGTTCTGCCGTTCGGCGTCGTGCAGCGCGAAATCGAGGATCCGGTTGCCGGTCGCCGCGACGCGCCAGATGCTTGCGTACGCGTCGTCGGCCGGGAACACCGCGACGCCGTCCGGCGGCAGCGCATGGATCACGGCTGCGTGTTCGAGCGCGACGGCTTCGACCGTCGCCATGAATTCCTGGTGCTCGCGCTGCGCGTTGTTGACGAGCGCGACCGTCGGCGCGGTAAGACGCGCGAGGACTTCGGTTTCGCCCGGGTGGTTCATGCCGATCTCGATCACCGCGAGACGATGCGCGGCCGACAGGCGCAGCAGCGTCAGCGGCAGGCCGACATCGTTGTTCAGGTTGCCGGCCGTCGCGAGCCGCGCGTCGGCGCCTACCGCCGCCGCGAGGATCGACGCGATCATTTCCTTGACGGTCGTCTTGCCGTTGCTGCCCGTCACCGCGACGAGCGGCAGCGGGAACCGCATCCGCCAGCCGTGCGCGAGCGCGCCGAGCGCGGCACGCGTTTCGCCGCCTTCGATCATCGGCATCGCGATGCCCGCCGACGCGTGCGCGACGAGTGCCGCGGCCGCTCCGCGCGCGGCGACGTCGCCGAGGAAGTCGTGCGCGTCGAAGCGCTCGCCCTTCAGCGCGACGAACAGGTCGCCCGGGCCGACCGTGCGGCTGTCGGTCGACACGCGATCGAACGTGACGCCCGCGTCGCCGTGGACGGTGGCGCCGGGAATCAGGCGGGCGGCTTCGCCGAGACTGAGCATCGTCATTCGGCGCCTCCCTTGCCGTGCGTCGCGCGCGCCGCGAGCGCGAGCCGTGCGTGGTCCTGGTCGGAGAATGCGCGTTTCTTGCCCATGATTTCCTGCGTGGCCTCGTGGCCCTTGCCGGCTAGCACGACGACGTCCTCGCGTGCGGCACCGCGCACGGCCTGCAGGATCGCGCTCGCGCGATCCTCGATACGGCGTGCGCGATCGGGTGCGGTCATGCCCGCGACGACCTGATCGATGATGCGCTGCGGATCTTCGCTGCGCGGGTTGTCGCTCGTGACGACGGTTTCGTCGGCGAGCCGCTCCACGATCGCGCCCATCAGCGGGCGCTTCGTCGCATCGCGATCGCCGCCGCAGCCGAACATGCAGATCAGCCGGCCACCGCGCGCCGCGGCGATCGGGCGCAGCGCATCGAGCGTCTTTTCGAGCGCATCGGGCGTGTGTGCGTAGTCGATCACGACGAGCGGTTCGTCGTTCTGCAGCCGGCCGCCGAGCCGCTGCATCCGGCCGTTGACCGACTCGAGCCGCTCGATCTCGGCGAGTGCCGCGTCGAACGGCACGTCGGCCGCGAGCAGCGAACCCAGCACGGCAAGCAGGTTGCTGACGTTGAACGTGCCGAGCGTACCGACCTCGACGTCCGCGTCGCCCCACGACGAACGCAGGCGGAATGCGGTACCCGTCGCGGTGGCGCGCACGTCGAGCGCGACCAGCGCGCGATCGGCGTCGGGCGCCGGTGCGTCGCCGATTCCGTACGCGATCGTGCGCACGCGGCCGGCCAGTTTCTCGAGCAGGCGGCGGCCTGCCGCGTCGTCGCGGTTGATCACCGCCGCGCGCAGGCCGCGCCATGCGAACAGCTTCGCCTTCGCGGCCTCGTACGCGTCGAACGTGCCGTGATAGTCGAGGTGATCCTGCGTGAGGTTCGTAAACACCGCGATGTCGAACGCCGTTCCGTTCACGCGCCCCTGGTGCAGCGCGTGCGACGATACTTCCATCGCCACGGCCTGCGCGCCCGCGTCGCGCAATTGCGCGAGGCTGCGCTGCAGCTGCGGTGCGTCGGGCGTGGTGAAGCCCGTCGGCACGAGCTGGCCGGGCATCCCGGTGCCGAGCGTGCCGATCACCGCGCACGGCTCGCGCAGCGCCGTCAGTGCGGTGGCGATCCATTGCGTGCACGACGTCTTGCCGTTCGTGCCCGTGACACCGATCGCGAGCAGGCTGTCGCTCGGATCGCCGTACCAGCCGCTGGCGATCTCGCCGGCGAGTTGATCGAGCGCCGGCACCGCGAGCGCGACGGGTACGGCCGGCGCGTCGACCAGCCCTTCCGGCTGATACAACACGGCGGCCGCGCCGCGTGCGACGGCGTCGGCCATGAACGCGCGATTGTCTGCCCCGTCGACCGCATACGCGACGAACACGTCGCCAGCCTCGAGGCTGCGCGTGTCGGCATGCAGTTGCGCCGCGGGGGCCACATGCTGACGCAGCCACGCGAGCGCGGCTGCGATCTGCTGATGCGCCGGATGGGAACTGCGGGCGGCGCTCATCGAACAACTCCTGGTGAATTACGGGTCGTGCTGGATACGATCATATGCCTCGCGCCGCCCCCCGTAGCCAGCTTTTGCGGGCCTTTTGCGGCGGCGGAATCCGGCGAATCGTCGGACACGACGAGCTGCTTGATCGGCATGTTCGGCGGGACGTTCAACGCGCGCATCGTGTCGCCGGCGATCGCCGAGAATACGGGGCCCGACACCTGGCCACCGAAGTGGCTGCCGGCCGTCGGCTCGTCGACCGACACCGCGATCACGACGCGCGGGTTCGGCATCGGCGCCATCCCGACGAACGACGCGCGGTACTTGCGCGTGTAGCCGTGGCCTTCGTGCTTGTACGCGGTCCCGCTCTTGCCGCCGACGCGATAGCCCGGCACGGCCGCATCCGGCGACGTGCCGCCCGGCGCGACGACCGTCTCGAGCATCGCGCGTACTTCGCGCGCGGTGGTCGGGTTGAACACCTGCGTGCCCGCGATCGGCTGATTGGGGTCGGTCTTGAAAATGGTCACGGGCATCAGCTCGCCGTCGTGCGCGATCGCCGTATACGCCCGCGCGAGCTGGAACAGCGACACCGACAGGCCGTAGCCGTACGACATCGTCGCCTGCTCGATGCGGCGCCAGCTCTTCCACGGCCGCAGGCGGCCGGCCACCGCGCCCGGGAAGCCGACCTTCGGCGCCTGGCCGAGGCCGATGCTCGTATACATGTTCCACATTTCCTCGGGCCGCATCGTCATCGCGATCTTCGTCGCGCCGATGTTGCTCGACTTCTGGATCACGCCGCCGACCGTCAGCGTGCCGAAGCCGGCATCATCGGTAATCGGCGCGCCGTCGAGCACGAAATGCCCGTTGCCCGTCTCGACGAGCGTGTTCGGCGTCACGCGGTGCAAGTCGAGCGCGAGCGATACCGTAAACGGCTTCATGATCGAGCCCGGCTCGAACACGTCGGTCATGATCCGGTTGCGCAACTGCTCGCCGGTCATGCGCGAGCGGTCGTTCGGGTTGTACGTCGGATAGTTGACGAGCGCGAGCACTTCGCCGGTACGCACGTCGACGACCATCGCCGCGCCGGCCTTCGCCTTGAACTTCTCGACGGCGGCCTTCAGGTTCGCGTACGCGATGTACTGGATCTTGCTGTCGATCGACAGGTCGACGTCGGTGCCGTTGTGTGGCGGGATCTGCTCGGCGACATCCTCGACGATGTGCCCCATCCGGTCCTTGATCACGCGACGCATGCCCGACGTGCCGGACAGCATCTTCTGGTCGCCCAGCTCGACGCCTTCCTGCCCTTCGTCCTCGACGTTCGTGAAGCCGATCAGGTGAGCGGTGATCTCGCCTTCCGGGTAGAAGCGCTTGTATTCGTTGCGCTGATAGATGCCGGGAATGTCGAGCGCGGCGACCTTGTCCGCGACGTCGATCGGCACCTGGCGCTTCACATAGACGAAGCCCTTGTCTTCCGACAGCTTCACGCGCAGCTCCTTCGACGTCATGCCGAGGAGCTTGCCGAGCTGGTTGATCTTGTCGGCGTCGAGATCGTCCGGCACCGCGTCGGGAATCGCCCAGATCGCGCGCACGGGCAGGCTCGTCGCGAGCACGAGCCCGTTGCGGTCGAGGATCTTGCCGCGCGTCGCGGGCAGTTCGATCGTGCGCTGGTAGCGGCTTTCGCCCTGCTTCTGATAGAACGCGTTGCCGGGCCCCTGGATCCAGAACGCCCGCGCGGCCAGCGCGACGAACGCCATGAACAGCAGGAACACGACGAGCTTCGAGCGCCACATCGGCAGATGCACGCCCAGCACCGGGCTCGACGAGAACTTCACGTTCTGGCGCTTCGGGGACGGCTTCATCGCGCGCCTCCCTTGCCCTTGCCGGCCGTGTCGGCCGACGCCGGGATCGGCGCGTCGATCGCCTTCGCGGCGCCCGGCGGCAGCGTCAGGTATTGCGTGCGGCCCGTCGAGATCGCCTGCATCTTCAGCGAATCGTTCGCGAGCTGCTCGATGCGCGACGTCTTCGACAGCGCGCTCTGCTGATATTGAAGCTGCGCGTAGTCCTGCTGGAGCTGACGCTCCTGCGACTGCGCGCGCTGCAGCTGGATGAAGATCTGGCGTTGCTGGTTCGTCGAGTTGACGACCGACAGCGCGCAACCCATCACGATGATCAGCAGGAAGATATTGAGGCGGCTCATGGCGTGACGCGCTCCGCGATGCGCATCACGGCCGAGCGGGCGCGCGGATTCGCGGCGACTTCCGCGTCGCTCGGAAACTGGCGGCTGATGATCTTGAGCGGCGGGCTCGGCAGATCGACGGCGCGGATCGGCAGGCGACGATCGACCGCAGGCGCACTCGCGTGCGCCTGCATGAATCGCTTGACGATCCGGTCCTCGAGTGAATGAAAGCTGATGACCACCAGCCGCCCCCCTTGCTCCAGCAACGACAGTGCCGCGTCTAGTACGACTTGCAGGTCCGCAAGCTCTTGATTGACGTGAATCCGTATAGCCTGAAAGGTGCGGGTTGCCGGATCCTTGCCCTTCTCACGGGTTTTGACGACGTGACCCACGATTTGGGCAAGCTCGCCCGTGGTGTCGAGAGGCCCAAGACGGTCGGACTCTGCCCGGCGAGCAACAAGCGCCTTTGCAATCTGAAAAGCAAACCGTTCTTCCCCATAATCCCGTATCACCTCCGTCAATTCCTGCACCGAAGCCCGCGCGAGCCATTCGGCCGCCGACTCGCCACGCGTCGGATCCATTCGCATGTCCAGCGGACCATCGGCGCGGAAACTGAAGCCGCGCGCCGGATCGTCCACCTGCGGCGAGGACACGCCCAGGTCCAGCAACACCCCCGACACCTTCTCGACGCCGCGCGCCGCAAGCGCGTCGCGCATCGATGCAAAGCTGTCATGCACGATCGAGAAGCGCGCATCCTCGATGCCCTGCGCCGTCTCGATCGCCCTCGGATCCTTGTCGAACGCGATCAGCCGCCCGGCCGCCGCCAGCCGCGCGAGCACCGCGCAGCTGTGGCCGCCGCGCCCGAACGTGCCGTCGACATACACGCCGTCCGGCCGCGTCACGAGCGACTCGACCGCCTCATCCAACAGCACCGTCCGATGCCGCAATTCATTTCCCATCGCGGGCGTCTCCGTCACCGCAATCAGAACGTGAAATTCTTCAGCGCGTCGGGCATGCCCTGCGCCATCGCTGCCTGCTCCTTCGCGTTGTAGGTCTGCGAATCCCACAGCTCGAAGTGACTACCCATTCCCAACAACATGACTTCCTTTTCCAGTCCGGCTGCCATGCGCAGCTCGGGCGATACGAGAATCCGGCCCGCGCTGTCGAGATCGACATCCATCGCATTGCCGAGAAAAATTCGCCGCCACCAGTGCGCGTCCATCGGCAGCGCGGCGATCTTGGCGCGGAACACTTCCCATTCGGGGCGCGGAAACAGCAACAGGCAGCCGTCCGGGTGCTTGGTCACAGTCACCCGTCCTTCTGCCTGTCCTTGCAGCGCTTCGCGATAGCGAGCCGGCACCGACATCCGCCCTTTCGCATCGAGCGTCAGCGCCGACGCCCCTTGGAACACTTTCCGCTCTCCCGTTCAGGGCACCGAAGCACCCGCTCAATGCTGAGAATTTAGCCGGAACAGCCTGCTAAATCACACAAAAATACACTTTCTCACACTGTCTCCCACTTTAGAGGAAGGGTGTGGCACGGTCAAGGGAGCGGCCCGCTTTTTTGACGAATTTTGTTAGTTAGAACAAGGACTTACGCGCACAAGCTCATGCGGCCCCTCATACCAAAAACCGTTATAAATGAATGAGCTAGTGCAACTTGTGAAGGTGATACGTGAGAAAGGCGGGCCAGACGGGCGTGCGGACGGGGCTTTCGGGGGCGGGAAAACGAGGAGTAGGCGGGCGATGCCGGAGGCGGCGAACCGGGGCGACGTCCCACGCCGCCCCGGCGCGAATCTCAGAGATAGTACGCGGTGCTCGTCATGACTTTCGACGCGGCACGCATCAGCATCCGCGCGGGCAGCGGCAGCTCGATCCCGCCGGCGTCGGTCGCGGCCTTGCCATGCTTCACTTCGTCGATCCGCATCTGGTCGACGATCGCGCGCGACGCGGCGTCGGTGGCCGGCAACTCCGACATGTGACCTTCGAGATGGCTCTCGACCTGCCGCTCCGTCTCGGCCATGAAGCCGAGGCTCACCTTGTCGCCGAGGGTGCCGGCCGCCACGCCGATCGCGAGCGCGCCGGCATACCACAGCGGGTTCAGCAGGCTCGGCCGCGAGTCGAGTTCCTTCAGCCGGTGCGCGGTCCACGCGAGGTGATCCTCCTCCTCGCGCGCGGCCTCCTCGAACATCGCCTTCGCCGACGCCGTGCGCGCGGTGAGCTTCTGCGCCTGGTAGAGCGCCTGCGCGCAGACCTCGCCGACGTGGTTCACACGCATCAGTCCGGCCGCGTGCGTGCGCTCGGCGGGCGTCAGTTCGACGTCCGGCGCATCGGCCGGCACGGGCACCGGCCGGCTCATCCGGCTAATGCCGGTCAGCGATCGCAGGCCACGATCGAATTCGCTGATCAGTTCATCCAACACCATCCTGTTCTCCTGGCTGCAGGTGCCGCTGCGCGCGGCAAGGGCACGAGTCCGCTGCGTAACCGACTTGATTATTCAGCGGAAATTGCGGTTAACCCGTGATTTTAACCATTGTTGCATAAAGGAAACATGGCGACCTTGAGCAGCAGCATTTCGCTTTGTGGCAAAAATCGGCTTTGCTACATTACGTCCGACTTCTTGCGAAGTTGATGGGGCTCGTCGACAGAACATAACTATCCGCCCCGTCAAAAAAATTCAGTGATTCTTGGAGATCCGCTAATGAAAAAGTCGCTTCTCGCGCTCGTCGCGCTGGGCGCGTTCGCTGGCGCTGCCCATGCGCAAAGCAGCGTGACGCTTTACGGCATCATCGATGAAGGCTTCCTCTTCAACAACAACGCAGGCGGCAAGCACCTGTACGGCCTCGCCAGCGGCGTGATGCAAGGCAGCCGCTTCGGCCTGCGCGGCACCGAAGACCTCGGTGGCGGCCTGAAGGCGATCTTCACCCTCGAAAACGGTTTCGACGTGAACAGCGGCAGGCTCGGTCAAGGCGGCCTGATGTTCGGTCGTCAGGCTTACGTCGGTCTGTCGAGCCCGTACGGTACGGTCACGCTGGGTCGTCAGTACGACTCCGTCGTCGACTTCGTCGGCCCGCTCGAGGCAGGCGACCAGTGGGGCGGCTACATCGCCGCTCACCCGGGCGACCTCGACAACTTCAACAACGCGTATCGCGTGAACAACGCGGTCAAGTTCACGAGCGCGAACTACGGCGGCCTCACGTTCGGCGGCCTGTACAGCTTCGGCGGTCAGGCGGGCCAGTTCTCGAAGAACCAGGTCTGGTCGCTCGGCGCCGGCTACACCAACGGCCCGTTGGTGTTGGGCGTCGGTTACTTGAACGCACGTACGCCGAACCAGTTCGGCGGCATGTTCAACAACGGCTCGACGTCTTCGTCGGTCTCGTCGCCGATCTACGGCGCGTACGCGAACAACGCGAACACGTACCAGGTCATCGGTGCGGGCGGTGCCTACACGTTCGGCGCGGCGACGATCGGTGCGACGTACTCGAACACGAAGTTCAAGGGCTTCTCGGCAGGCCCGTTCGTGAACCAGACCGCGACGTTCAACAATGGCGAAATCAACTTCAAGTACCAGTTGACCCCGGCGTTGATCCTCGGCGCGGCGTACGACTACACGCAAGGCAGCAAGATCGACGGCAACTCGGCGGCCAAGTACCACCAGGGCTCGCTGGGCGTCGACTACTTCCTGTCGAAGCGCACCGACGTCTACGTGATCGGCGTGTACCAGCACGCATCGGGCAACGTGCTCGATTCGAACGGCAACGTCCTGAAGGCAACGGCAGCGATCAACGGTCTGGCCGGGTCGAGCACCAGCAACCAGGTCGCGGCACGCGTCGGTATCCGTCACAAGTTCTAATCAGCTTGTCTGACAAGCCGCGGCATATTGAAGGCGCCTTCGGGCGCCTTTTTCTTTTCCGGGGCGGCGGGGAGGCCGGCGGGTGGCGGGTCGGCGGCAGTGGGTCGAGCGGGTCGACGGTAGACGCACGTCGCGGCGCGCCGTCCCCTCCCCCCGACCGTCAGGCCGAAACGCGAGGCTTGCCGCGGTCTCCCGCACGTAACGCGCGCTTCCGTCATCCAGCCCACCCCACAGACAAAAAACCCGGCAAGTGCCGGGCTTTCTCGTTCGATCGCATCGTTGCGCGCGTTACGCGCGTCCGTCGCGCAGTTCGCGCCGCAGGATCTTGCCGACGTTCGTCTTCGGCAGCTCCGTGCGGAACTCGACCAGCTTCGGCCGCTTGTACCCGGTGAGCCGCTCCTTGCAATAGGCGAGGATGTCCTTGTCGGTCAGCGCCGGATCCTTTTTCACGACGAACAGCTTCACGGCTTCGCCGGAATGCTCGTCCGGCACGCCGACCGCCGCCACCTCGAATACGCCCGGATGCGACGCCACCACGTCCTCGACTTCATTCGGATACACGTTGAAGCCGGATACGAGAATCATGTCCTTCTTGCGATCGACGATCTTCACGTAGCCGCGCGCATCCATCACGCCGACATCGCCCGTCTTGAAGAAGCCGTCCGCGAACATGACCTTCGCGGTCTCGTCCGGCCGGTTCCAGTAGCCGGCCATCACCTGCGGCCCGCGGATGCAGATCTCGCCGGGTTCGCCGAGCGGGACGTCGTTGCCGGCATCGTCGCGGATCGCGACTTCGGTCGACGGCAGCGGCAGACCAATCGTGCCGCTGTATTCGGTCGCCGTCACGGGGTTGCAGGTGGCCACCGGCGACGTTTCGGACAACCCGTATCCTTCGATGATCGCGGTGCCGGTCTTTTCATACCAGCGCTTCGCCACGCCTTCCTGGATCGCCATGCCGCCACCGTTGGCGATCACGAGCTTCGACAGGTCGAGCTGACCGAATTCGGGATGGTTCAGCAGCGCGTTGTACAGCGTGTTGACGGCCGGAATCGTCGAGATCTGGTAGCCCTTCAGCTCCTTGATCATGCCGGCGATGTCGCGTGGGTTCGGGATCAGGATGCCCATGCCGCCCGTGCGCATCGTCAGGAAACCGCAGACGGTCAGCGCGAACACGTGATACAGCGGCAGTGCGACGACCGTCACGAACTGTTTCACGTCCGGGAATTTCTCATGAGCCGGATGGTGCCAGGCGCCCGCCTGCAGCACGTTCGACACGATGTTCCGGTGCAGCAGCGTCGCCCCCTTCGCGACGCCGGTCGTACCACCCGTGTACTGCAGGAACGCGACGTCGTCGGGGCCGATTTTCTGCGGCCTGAACGTCTGCCGCGCGCCTTCGGACAGCGCGGCCTTGAAGCGCGTGAACGACGGCAGTTGCCACGCCGGCACCATCTTCTTCACGTTGCGCACGACGTAATTGACGAGCCATCCCTTGATGCCCAGCAGGTCGCCCATCGATGCGACGACCACGTGCTTGACGGCCGTATTGGCGATGACGGCCTGCAGCGTCGACGCGAAATTCTCCAGGATGACGATCGCCTCGGCACCACTGTCCTTCAGTTGATGCTCGAGCTCGCGCGGCGTATAGAGCGGATTGACGTTGACCACGGTATAGCCGGCGCGCAATACCGCGGCGATCGTCACCGGGTATTGCAGCACGTTCGGCATCATGATCGCGACGCGCGCCCCGCGTGCCAGACCGCGGGATTGCAGCCACGCACCGAACTCGCGCGACAGCGTGTCGAGTTCGCCGTACGTAATGCCCTTGCCCATGCAGACGAACGCGGTACGGTCCCGATACTGACGGAAGCTCTCGTCGAGCAGGTCAGGGACAGATGGATAAGGCGAGGAGTCAATTTCGGCTGGAACGCCGGGTGGGTACGATTTCAGCCAAATTTTGTCCATACCGCGCGTCTCCTCACAGATTTTCGAATGGTCGTGCTAAAACGCATCCTAACGGCTCCCCCGCCCCGAGACAACAGGGTTAGATGTCCACTTCGAACTTCCCTATCGATATTGTCTGATCATACGGCAATATTCGATCAAATCCGCTCAACTTCCACAAGACAATCGTAAAACGTCGCCGAATTACCCAGATCGGTCAGCGCCTGGCTCGTCACTTCGTTCGCGTTCCTGCCGTCCGGCGACAGCTTCTTCCACCAGATCGACAACCCGACGACCAGCCCGGCACGCGCACGGTCAGTGATTCGCGCAAGCGCCTGCATCGAGCCGCGGTCATTGAAGATGCGGACGACGTCGCCCTCCGCGATGCCGCGCGCGCTGGCGTCGGACGGGTGCATGTCGAGGTGCGGCTCGCCTTCCGTCGAGCGCAGGCTGTCGACGTTCACGAACGTGCTGTTCAGGAAGTGGCGGGCCGGCGGCGAAATCATCGCCAGCGGATAGCGTGCGGCGAGCTCGGGCGCGGCTTCGGCCGATTCGAACGGCGGCAGGTAGTCGGGGACGGGGTCCTTGCCCATCTGCTCGAGCCGCGGGCTGGAGAACTCGCACTTTCCCGAAGGCGTGCGGAAGCCGCCGTTCGCGAACGGCGCGTCCAGCAGCTTGAGCTTCAGCCAGCCGGCCTGCTTCAGCGTGTCCCAGTCGCTGTCGAGCGCCGGATCGTCCCAGCGAAGCGCCGCGCGCGCGACCTCTTCGTCGCTGTGATAGAGCGCGGGCTCGTCGAGTCCCATACTGTGTGCGATCCCGCGAAAGATCTCCGTGTTCGGCCGCGCGTCGCCCACCGGCGGAATCGCCGGCAGGTTTGCCATCACGTAGGTATGGCCGTACGACTTATGGACATCCAGATGCTCGAGTTGCGTGGTCGCCGGCAATACAATGTCGGCGAAATCGGCTGTATCTGTCTTGAAGTGCTCTAGAACGACCGTGAATAGATCGTCGCGTGCGAAGCCTGCGGCGACCTTCGACGAATCGGGCGCGACCGCGACCGGATTCGAGTTGTACACGATCACCGCTTCGACTTTCGGCCCGAATGTCGCGTCGCCCGGGTGCAGCAACGCGTCGCCGATCGCATTCATGTTGATGATGCGCGGCAGCTTGTGCGGCCAACCCGGCATCAGATCCGGACGCAGCAGCGCCGCTTGGTTGACCGGTGCGGATTCCGACGACGAGAGCAGCAGCCCACCGGCCCGATCGCGCCATGCCCCGGTCAACGCCGGCAGGCTGGCGATCGCGCGCACGGCATTGCCGCCGCCGCGAACGCGCTGCATGCCGTAGTTGAGGCGGATCGAAGCCTTGCGGGTGGCGCCGTAGCGACGCGCAAGATCGATCAGTTCCGATGGGTCGATGCCGCAGATCTGCGCAACGCGTTCCGGCGGATAGGACATGGCGCGCGCCTTGAGCGCGTCGAAGCCGAGCGTATGGTCGGCGATGTAACCGTGATCGAGCAGGTTTTCGGTAATCAGCACATGCATCATGCCGAGCGCAAACGCGCCATCGGTACCGGGCTTCAATGCGATGTGCTGGTGGCATTTCTCCGCGGTCAGCGAACGATACGGGTCGATCGCGACAAGACGCGCGCCCCGGCGCTTCGCTTCCTGCGCGCGGGTCCAGAAGTGCAGGCTCGATGCAATCGGATTCGCGCCCCATATCAGAATCAGCTCGCTTTCCTCGAAGTACTCGAGATGCATGCCGACGTTGCCGCCGTACGTATATCGCAACCCCGCTGCGCCGGCTGCCGAGCAGATCGTGCGCTCGAGCCGCGAGGCGCCGAGCTTGTGAAAAAAGCGCTGCGCGATGCCCTCGCCTTGCACGAGCCCCATCGTTCCCGCATAGCTGTATGGCACGATCGCCTCCGGCGCGCGCGCGGCGATTTCACCGAGGCGACGCCCAATCTCGTCGAACGCCTCGCTCCAGCTGATTGGCACGAAGCGCCCTTCCCCCTTGGCACCGACACGCTTGAGCGGGACCGTGAGGCGGTCGGGATGATGAACGCGATCCGCGTATCGGCTGACTTTCGTACACAACACGCCCTGCGTCGGCGGATGGTCGGGATCGCCCGTGACCTTGATCGCCTTGCCATTTTCGACGGTCACACGCATTGCGCATGTGTCCGGACAATCATGCGGGCAAACGGCCCGGGCTACTTGGGTGGCGGCGTTCATGGTCTTGAATGCAGAGATGGGGATTTGCAAATTTTACGTGGACAGGCGGAATAACGCGTTCATTTCGCACCGATTGGGGATTATCTGACCGAAGACCAAGTGGAGGTGCCGGGTGCGGTGGAGGGAAAGCAACCGCACTGGACTGCTTGCCGGTGAGGCGCTTCAAGGCAAATGCGACCTTGATCGGAGATACGGCCAGTATGCGGCTGAATCACTAGAGATGGCAGTCATTGGGAGAATCGACGCCGCGATCGATGTGTCGGACGGGAAGTTCACTCAGGTAGGTCACCTTGGCAACGCTTTGCCCGTCCGCGTGCATTTCCATCGCTGAAATGCAAAAACCCCCGCCTGTTCGGGCGGGGGTTCTTGGCTTAGGGAGCCTGACGATTACCTACTTTCACACGGGAATCCGCACTATCATCGGCGTAGAGTCGTTTCACGGTCCTGTTCGGGATGGGAAGGGGTGGGACCGACTCGC